>NZ_JBDMHA010000012.1:0-39283 GCF_039752985.1 Collinsella aerofaciens | reverse complement strand
GGCGTCGGACAGCTTGGCATCGGCATCGCTCAGGGCAGCCTTGAGACCAGCGGCAGCATCGACAGCAGCCTTATAGCGAGCGTAGGCAGCGTTCAGCTTGACCAGCTTCTCGTTGCCCGTCGTGCCCGCGGCAAGGGATGCCTTGTGGTCGACAGCCTCAAGATCGGCCTTGAGTGCCTCATCGCTGGCAAGCTCAGCCTTGGCCTTGACGATCTCGAAGTTCGCATCGACGACGGCTTCGTTGGCGGCCTCGAGCTGCTTCTGGGCATCGGCGACACCGGCGACGGCAGCGTCATAGGCGGCCTTGGCGTCGTCGACCGCTTTCTGGGCTCCAGCGAAGAGCTCGAAGGCCTTGTTCGCGGTGGCCAGTTCGCCCTCGGC
Organism: Collinsella aerofaciens; assembly: GCF_039752985.1. Lineage (GTDB taxonomy): Bacteria > Actinomycetota > Coriobacteriia > Coriobacteriales > Coriobacteriaceae > Collinsella > Collinsella aerofaciens_BT. The sequence goes on along the minus strand of NZ_JBDMHA010000012.1, from coordinate 38,902 downwards.
AGCCTTGGCCTTGGTCTGCGCGTCGGACACAGCCTGCGCCTTGGCGGCAACCGCCTGCTTGGCGTCCGAAAGAGCAGTCGCGGCCTGGACATCTGCGGCCTGGGCCTTGTCTACACCAGCCTGGGCGGCATCGTCGGCCTTCTTTGCCTCGTCAAGCGAGCCCTGCTTGTTCTTAAGATCTCTATTGGCGGCATCGCATTTGGCGGTAAGATCCTTGACCGAAGCCGTGGCGTTGTCATACGCCTCGTTGGCTTGATCGGACTTTACCTTGGCGGCGTCGCGGGCGCTGCGAGCCTTCGCCTTGTGAGCAGCAGCATCGGCTGCCTTCGTCTTACTGTCAGCAAGCGTGGCGTTTGCCTTATCGAGAGCTGCCTGGGCAGTAGCGGCCTTGCTCTTGGCGGCATCGAGCTTGGTCTGGGGCGTCTTGACGTCGATGCCCTTGAGTTTGGCTTCGGCGGCGTCATATGCCGTCTTCGCGGCGGCGGTGCCGGACTTAGCCTTCTCGTACTCGCCCTTGGCGGTGTTCACGTTCGTGTTGGCCGCGGTATAGGCGTCATGTGCCGCATCCTGCTTATTTACCGCTGCAAAGTAAGCTTCCTTGGTAGTACCGAAGTTCTTCTGCGCCTCCGCCAGCTTATTCTGTAGCTGCTTCAACTGCTCCTTCTGCTCCTGCGTGCCGCCTGCGTTGTAGGCGGAATCGATGTAGTCGTTGACGAGCTTCTTGAACTCGGAGACAGTGAAATCCTTATGCCCCGTGCTCCCGCTATAGTCGAAAATGGTTACCTCGGAATCGGTGTTCTTACCGCTACCGGTCGCGATGCCGATAGCCGTCGCACCGGCATCGATGATGTTGAGATAGTGACCGCACTCATGGTAGATGCTGTTGTAGTTCTGGTAGATATAATAGGCATCATATCGATGGCTACCGAGTTTGTCGCCATACTGCGCGACGTACTTATCGAATGCCTCTTTCTCCTGGGTGTAGAGACCGGTATATGGCCAGCCAAGCGTATCCTCGGTCTCGCCTCCGGTATATGCTCCTCCGCCACCTGCAAGGTTCTCACCTTTATCGAAATAGCAGTTCGAGTGTCCCCAGATGTTCGATGAATATGATGCATTGAGCGCGGCTGCCGCAGTCATGCGGAGGCTGACGCTGAGCTCAGACTGACCGTTTGCCTTGCGGAGGTTGTTCTGGGTATCGAGGTAGGTCAGGGCGTTACGCATCTGCTCTAAGGAGAGCGGATTGGTGTCGCGAGACATGTCCTGATCGACGTAATCGTCATACCATTCGGCCTTGTCCTTGGCATCGGCACCGGTCAGCATCGATACGGCGTCTTGGGCATGCTGCTTCTGCGTGGCTGTGAACTGGCTACCGCTGATGATATAGTTCATGAAGCCGAGCATGCCTTGACTGATGACATTTTGATCCACGGTCATGTTCGACTTAAGGTCGGCAATCTGCTGGTTAAGCTTCTCGACCTCGGCGTTCGCGGCATCGTAAGCGTTTTCGGCGGTAGTGGATTCAGCACATGCCGTCTCCCACTCGCTACGCTTCTGCTGGCAAGCCTCGACGAGTCGGTCGTACTCCGCCTTCTTGTCGGCCTCGGTCTGCTGGGCCTGCTCGTATGCCGTCTTCGCGGCGTCACGCTTACTGGCCGCGTCCTTGTACTCCTTGTTTGCCGCATCGTATGCAGACTGGGCAGATGCCACAGCAGCGTTGGCGGCGTTGGCCTTCTCCTGCGCGGCAACGACGGCAGCCTGGGCGGCCTGCAGATTTGTCTGTGCGGTGGCGTCGGCATCCGTCGCGGCATTGAGCTCCGTCTGCGCGGTCTTGAGCTCACCAGCAGCAGCGTTCTTGGCGGCCTCAAGCGCACTCAGGTCAACACCCGTACCCGAGACGGCAGCATCGAGCGCGGCCTGCGCCTGGTTGAACTTCTGCTGGGCGTTATCGCGCGCGGTGGTTGCGGCTGCGAGAGCAGCGGCAGTCTCCTGCTTCTTGGCCTGGGCAGTCGTCAAAGCTGCCTCGGTATTCTGCTTTTCCTGCTGGGCGCTGGCCTCGGCAGCCTTGGCCTGGTCCAGATTGGCCTGTGCAGTAGTAACGGCCTTATTGGCGTCATCGAGCTTTGCCTGCGCGTCCTCGACGGCCTTCTTGGCGGCCTCGTACTCGTCCATACCCATGGCCTCGAGCTTGGCCTGGGCATCGTCGAGGGCCTTCTTGGCCTCATCCTGCTTTGCCTTGGCGTCCTTGAGCGCCTGGGTCTTATCCTCGACGCTCTTGTTGGCCTGATCGAGCTGATCGTTCAGGTCGCCCAGCTTCTTCTGCTGCTGCTCGGTCTTTTCGACGGCGGCTTTGAGCTCGTCAATCTTCTCCTGGAGCGCGGCGACTTCTGCTGCGTTCTGCTCGATTTCGTTGTCGCTCACAGCCTGCGAGGCCTGATTCTTTTGCTGCTGCGCCTGCTTTTGAGACTGGCCCGCCGCATCGGCGTTCTTCTGGGCGGCATCGTAGGCGGCCTGAGCGTCCTTGAGCTGCTTTGCCGACTCCTCGGCCAGCTGGGCAGCCGTCTTTACGACCGCTTGGTTACCGGCGGCAACGGTATTCTCTACAGAACTACCCCCCCCCTGAGCAGAATCGCCGTTACCGGTTGACGGTGCGGCGATTGCCGCCAGCGGCGACATGAGCGGCTGAGCGATGAGGCCCGCCGTCAAAACGGTTGCGACGGCGCGGTTGGCAACGCCCTTGACGTTGACGGCCTTGGCCCGAGGCTCAAAGTGCTGTGGACTATAGTTTGCCATGGCTTTCTCCCTTTGACACGGATGTATCCATACGTATCAAACGGTAGCTGTCGATTTTTGAATTCTGTTGCGCAACATTGGCGACCAGCGTATTTTTTGAAATTCATGCTCCCGTGCTTCACAATTTCGTCACATTTGAAGGAGCTGGTGCATCATATTTTCGCGTGATGGAATTGAGCCTGTGATTTGCATTTGCTCCCGCGTCATCCGCCCTATCGGATTCCGCATCCAACAGACACCCCGCCCGCCACGGTGTAGAGTTAGGACAACGGGCGCGTTGCACGGACCGCGCTGGAACGAGGTGAACATGGAACTCGATAGACAACAGCTCAAGCGACTGCGTGAACGCCATCACCGGCGCCATGGCATCCGCCCTGCCCATAGTGAGGCTGCCGAACAGGCTGGTCGCTTTTTAAAGCGCGCATTCAACATTCGCGAGGGTCGCGCGCCCTACCACGTGATTCGCAAGCGCTTTGTAAACGGGGCACGCCTGACCGGCTCTCACCTATGCATCCTCATCATCGCCATGCTCATCGCGAGCATCGGTCTCGATATCGACTCGGACATCGCCATTGTAGGTGCCATGCTCATCTGCCCGCTTATGGGCTCGGTCCTTGCCATGGCATACGGCATCGCCACGCTCGACCGCGAGATTACCCTTGAGGCCGTCGCGAGCTTGGCTCTACAGATGGCCTTTTGCCTGGTCACGTCCACGTTGTACTTTAAGCTCTCGCCCCTTGGCACCACCACGGCCGCCATCATCGACAACTCGACGCCCACCGTGTGGGACCTTGCCGTCGCCCTCGCGGGCGGCTTTGCGGGTGGCCTGGGCAACTCGCGCGACCAGGAACCTGCCACGCTCATCGCCGGCGTGGCCGTAGCGACCGCGCTCATGCCGCCCCTGTGCGCGGCGGGCTATGGCATCGCCATCGCAAGCGGGTCGCTGTTTCTCTCGGCCCTCTACGAGTTTGGCATCAACGTTGTCTTTATCGCGCTGGCTGCCGAAGCCGTGCTGCTTCTTTTGCGCGTGCCGCTCAAGCGCGACCTCAACGGCGACGGCATTGTGACCGCCGAAGAAGATGCCGAGGTCGACGAGCTGTCACGCAAGGTGCGCCGCCGCATCATTGTGGGCACGGTAGTCTTTGCCATCCCCTGCATCGTTATGACAGCGGGGTCTATTGGCTCGGCGCAGGCCGGCGTGCAGGACGGCTACGGCGTCACCGAAACCACGCGCGAGCTTGCGGCGGTGCTGCCAGGCTTTAAGGATTACACCGTCGCCGTCGAGACCTCGGCCACCGAAGGGGACGAGGGAGGCATTGTAGAGCGCGAAATCGTCGCCCATGTGACAACGAGCGAGGCGCTCGGGACGCACGACCGCCACGTCGCCCGCAAGCTCATCGACCTCAATGTGCCTGAACTCGATCGCGTGGAGTTCGATGTGAAGTGATGCGGAGCATGGGATGGCTCCCGCGCACAGGCGCAAGTCGCGACGAGGCTCAGACGCGACGCAGACACGAGCAAAAAGCGGGACGTAGTTCACGTCCGCGCCCCGCTCGCTGTTTTATTGCCGTGAATCAGACGTCCGCATCGACATCGCCAGACTCCACCGTAAACGCCGGATCGGTGCTCACAAGATAAAATCGGGTCACCTTGCCATCTCTAAATAGATAGAGCTGGCCCTGCTCGCGTCGGCGTGACATATACGCCACGTGAACCGTACCGAATTCTTCGCCGTTTTCCTTCTTTAATATCAGGATGTTGGCGTCATCCGTACGCTTAAACTGTCCGTCTGTGCAGATTCCGTCTTGGTCGACCAGCTGCCATCGACAGTTGTCCTCCTCAAGAAAAGCCAGGGTTTCCCGACTCGTTTTGTCATCCCGATAGAAACCATCAATGGCAAACCCTTCGGAAGCGCATTCCTGCATATAGGACGTTTCTCGACTTATAGCAAACAGCCCTGTAGCGCCCAGGAGCACAGCCAGGCAGACCACTGCAAGGGTTATCGAAATAGCACGGCGACCCATGTTAGCCCAACCGATAGTTGTTTAACGGAGCACGAAACATACCTGGGACCTCCGATATCAGGGGGAACGTCGCCAGCAGGCAGGCGACAACTATATGTTTCTGACATCAAACCATATGGCCGCCACTCGCGGAAGGGGCATCGGCGAACGGCGTGTTTTCATACTCCATTGGTCAAACCCAAGCGCAGCGCTACAGCTCGTACTTGTACACGCGGTAGATGTACTTCTCGGCTTCCATCTCGTAGGTGGCGATGGCCAGACCGTACCGATCGTACTCGGTAAAGATCTTGGCTTGGCCCGATGTCACGAGCATGCTATTTGAATCACCAACGCGCTGCGCACTGCTCACATAGCCCGAAAACGGCACGGCGTTCTGGTCTTCGAGCTCGTAGGTGCGCGCCGTCTCATCCACTGTAAAGATGCACCCAAACGAATGCGTGCCGCGGCTGTAGTCGGTCACCACCGCGGCGCCCAGCTGGCCCCAGTCGAACTTGGGATAGCTTTCGGCCGCACCAAAGTTGTTGTCGTACAGCAGCACCTGGTAGCAACCGGTCGTTGCCATGTCAGAACTCGGCAGATACGTCACGCTGTGCTGGCCCGCATTGAGCGAAAAAACGCCCTGGGCTTGCAGCAGCTTGTCCTCAAAGCCCGAGCCGGCCCATTGCCACTCCTTTCTATTTCTGGGTCCATCCTCTCACTGCTGGCGACCAAAAATGATCCGTTTTCCTCCGTCCCCGAGGGATCATTGTTAGTACTTAAAGAAGCCCTCACCCGGGCTTTCACCCAGCTTGCCCTCGTCGAGCATCTTCTTGAGGACGGACGCCATAGCCTTAAAGTTGTAGGGCATCATCATCTTTTTGAGCAGCGGGCTCACCAGGCCCGGGACCTTCTGATACTGCATGACGATGTTGTAGGCCGTCTGGATGCCCACCGTGTCGAATACGCGGAACGGGCCCTTGGGAGCGCCGGTGCCGCGCGTCCACGCGAGGTCGATGCTCTTGGGGTCACTCACACCCGAGACATACAGGTCAAGGCCCGAAAGCAGCCACGGCACCAACATGGAGTTGAGCAGGTAGCCGTTCTTTTCCTTGTTGACGGGAAGCGCCAGCATGCGAATGTCGTTAGCGAAGTCGACGAGCTCGTCGAAGTAGCGCTTGTCGGTTTGGCTCTGGGCCATGACCTCGGTCATGTTGTTCTTCCAGATGGAATTGGCAAAGTGCAGCGACAGGTACTTCTCGGGGCGGCCGGTGTACTTGGCAAAGGTGCTCGGCAGCAGCGTAGAGGAGTTCGTTACGACGACGGTCTTTTGCGGGAGGACCGGGGCGAGCTTCTTGTAGAATTCGATTTTTGCCTGGGTGTCCTCGGCCATAGACTCGATGACCAGGTCGGCGTCGGCCACGGCCTTGGCAAGATCTAACTCCAGCTTGAGCGTGGAGTAGGCACGCTCGACGGCGGCGAGCGCCGTCTCCTTGTCGAAAGGCTGGTCGCTATCGGCGATACCGGCGCACCACTCGCCCGTGCCGTCCGCCATGCCCTCGATAGCAGCGATGTACTCCTCGCGCACATGATCGATCTTGGGCTGGGTGCGGCCGATGCTGCCCTCGCTGCGCAGCCAAATCGTTACATCAAAGCCGCAGTAGGCAGCCTGAAAGGCAATCTGGCTTCCCAACACGCCGCCGCCGGCAACACAAACGGTCTTGTAGCTCATGGGACGGTCCTCTCTTACGTAATTCCATAGATGTGTATTTATTCAACCGTAAGGAGGGTTGCACGCTGGGGGTGGGTTCTATAAACGGACGGTAATTTGCAGCGAACGGCAACACCTGTTCATTATCTCTCGATTTTGGAGGCCCCTTTTAACGCTGCCGGACCGCTTTTTCGGAAGTGCGGCGAAAAATCGAGTTCCGCTGACCAGACGGACTTTTTTAGCAACAAAACCGCAGGTCCCGAGCGCCTAAAAAGGCAGTGTGCTCGGGAGGTTCGCGTTTTTTCACCGCACTTCAGAAATACGAGCCCGCGGAAGGCTACAGCAAGATCATATGCGCAACATATGTCCAACAAAAACGGGTGGTAGCCGGTACGGCTGCCACCCGTTTGCCTCAAATCTAGCCCAAAGCAGGCCAACTACTTCTTAATGCCGCGTCCCAGGCGCTCAGCGACCGACGCCACGGCACTCTCGTCGACCGAGCCGCAACTCACGCAGCCATCGTGGGCACGCATCTGGCCGGTGACCTCGTCCATCGCGAGCGGCGCCACCTTCTCAAGCTTAAAGCCCTTGCCGGCGCGCATGTTTTCCTTGGCCACGCTAATCATGAGCTTAATGCGGTTGAGCTGGTTGACCTCGGATGCACCGGGGTCGTAGTCCACCGCAACGATGTTGCTCTCGGGATGCTGGCGGCGTAGCTCCTTGATCACGGCCTTGCCCACCACGTGGTTAGGCAGGCACGCGAAGGGCTGCGTGCAGATGATGTTGGGTGCGCCATGGTCGATCAGGTCGAGCATCTCGGCCGTGAGCAACCAGCCCTCGCCCATGTTGTTGCACACCGAAAGCACCGTACGAGCCTTGTCCGCCATGGTGCCAATGCGCTCGGGCGCCTCGAAGCGGCGGGACTTTTCGAGCATCTCCTCCACCGGCGTGCGCATCCAGTCCACGAGCTTAATGAGCGCCTGCATGCCAGCGCGCGCCGTGGCAGAGCTCCCCAGCTCGTCCTTCTGCAGCTCGGCGTTGCTCATGGAGTACAGGAAGAAGTCAAGCAGTCCCGGCACCACAGCCTCGCAGCCCTCGCGCTCAATGACATCGACCACGTGGTTGTTGGCCGTAGGGTGGAACTTGACCAGGATCTCGCCGACTACGCCCACGCGTGGCTTGGTGCCCTCGCCCACAAGCGGCATGGTGTCGAACGCGCGGATGGCCTCGCGGCACAGCTTGGTGTAGTTGTGGCGATTGAACTTAGGCGCCAGCTTGCGGGCGCGCGCCATGTACTCCTCGTAGAGCGCGTTGGCGGCACCGGGCGTTGCCTCGTACGGGCGGCAGCGGTAGAGCATCTGCATCATCACGTCGCCAAAGAGCACCGCATAGACTGCCTGCTTAAGCAGCGCCGGCGTAATCTTAAAGCCGGGGTTGTCCTCGCCGAGCGCCACGGCCGAAAGCGAGATCACCGGAATCTCGGGGTGGCCGCTCTCGCGCAGGGCCTTGCGGATGAGCGCGATGTAGTTGGTGGCACGGCAGCCGCCGCCGGTCTGGCTGATGACCACGGCCGTCTTGGACAGGTCGTACCGACCGCTCTCGATGGCCTCCATGATCTGGCCCGTCACCAGGATCGACGGATAGCAAATATCGTTGTTCACGTAGCGCAGGCCGGCCTCGACGGCATCGTGGTCAGTCGAGGGCAGCAGTTCCAAGTTATAGCCAGCACCGCGGAACACCTCTTTGACCAGGTCAAAGTGGATCGGCGCCATCTGCGGGCACAGGATGGTGTAGCCCTCCTCGCGCATCTGCTCGGTAAAGGGCACCTTGGGCCATGCGGTCGAAGCACTCTCGCGCTGCGCCTCGAACGTGTACTTGCGGCTCGCGAACGCGGGGGCATCCTTGGAGGGCGCCACCGGCGCGGCATCGCCCTGCTCGTAGGCCTCGCCCGCGGCCGTGGCCTCGGCCAAGCGCTCGGCCTCCTGGTCCTTGAGCGCCGCCATGAGCGAGCGGATGCGGATGCGCGCGGCACCCAGGTTGGATACCTCGTCGATCTTGAGCACGGTGTAGATCTTGCCGCTGGCCTCCAGGATCTCCTGCACCTGGTCGGTAGTCAGGGCATCGAGACCGCAGCCGAAGGAGTTGAGCTGGATCAGGTCCAGGTCGTTGCGCATCGTCACAAAGCGGGCGACGGCGTACAGGCGGCTGTGGTACATCCACTGGTCGACGACGCGAATCGGACGCTCGGGCTTCACCAGATGCGCGAGCGAATCCTCGGTAAAGACCGCAAAGCCAAAGCTCGAGATAAGCTCGGGCAGGGCATGGTTGATTTCGGGGTCGTTATGGTAGGGACGGCCGGCGAGTACGATGCCGTGGCCGCCGTGGTCCTCGACCCACTTAAGGGCCTCCTCGCCCATGGTCTGGATATCCTCGTGGAAGCGCGCATCGGCCTCAAAAGCAGCGTTGACAGCGGCATCGACCTCGGAGCGCGTGATTTTAGGACCGCGCACGCGGCCGCGACCGGCTTCAGCATCGGCCACGCGGTCGACGGCGAGCACCTGGTACAGGCGGCGCTTGAGCTCGGTCTTATCGTGATAGGGCACAAACGGGTACAGGAACTCGATGTTTTGCTCGCGGATCTCGTCGATGTTGAGCGCCAGCGCCGTGGGATAGCTCATGACGATGGGGCAGTTATAGCAGTTGCCGGCGGTCGGATCCTCCTTGCGCTCCCAGCGCACGCACGGCATCCAAATGAAGTCGACATCGCGGTCGATAAGGTTCATCACATGGCCGTGGCTCATCTTTGCCGGGTAGCACACGCTCTCGGACGGCATGGACTCGATGCCCGCCTGGTAGGTCTTCTTGCTCGACTGGTCGGAGAGCTGCACGCTAAAGCCCAGGCGCGTAAAGAACGCGTGCCAGAAGGGATAGTTCTCGTACATGTTAAGTGCGCGCGGGATACCCACGGTGCCGCGCGGGGCCTCGTCGGGACTCAGGACCTCGCGGTTAAACAGCAACTCGTTTTTCTTTTTGAAGAGGTTGGGGGCCTCGGTCTTCTGCTTTTTGTGGCCAGCGCCCTTCTCGCAGCGGTTGCCGGTAATGAAGCGCCTGCCGCCGCCAAAGTCGTTAACGGTGAGCTGGCAGTTGTTGGAGCAACGGCCGCAGCGGACATGCTTTTGCGTCACGGTGAGGTGCGCGATGTCCTCGGCCGAAAGGATGGTCGAGGTGCCGTCGGCGCCGGCGCGATCGCGGGCGAGCAGGGCCGCACCGTAGGCGCCCATGCAGCCGGCGATGTCGGGACGCACGGCATGAACGCCGGTGAGCTGCTCAAATGCGCGCAGCGTGGCATCGGACATAAAGGTGCCGCCCTGGACGATCACCTGACTGCCGATCTCCTTGGGATCGCGCAGCTTAATGACCTTGAACAGGGCATTCTTGATGACGGAATAGGACAGGCCGGCCGCGATGTCGCCCACCGTGGCGCCTTCCTTTTGCGCCTGCTTGACGCGCGAGTTCATAAAGACCGTACAGCGACTACCCAGGTCGACCGGGGCCTTGGCATGGATGGCGGCATCGGCGAACGCGCGCACGTCCATGTTCATAGACACGGCGAAGCTCTCGATAAAGCTGCCGCAGCCCGACGAGCAGGCCTCGTTGAGCATGATGTGCTCGATGACGCCGTCCTTGACGCGCAGGCACTTCATGTCCTGGCCGCCAATGTCCAGGATGAACTCGACGCCGGGCAGGAACGCCTTGGCGCCGCGCAGGTGCGCGACGGTCTCGATCTCGCCGGAGTCGGCCTTGAGAGCCTCGATGAGCAGCGCCTCGCCGTAGCCCGTGGTAGTCACGTGACCAATGGTGCAGCCCGCGGGGATGTGGTTGTAGAAATCGGCCATGATGACCTTGGCCGTGCCCAGGATGTCGCCGTTGTTGTTGCCATACCAGGTATGCAGCAGCTGGCCGTCCTCGCCCACGAGCGCGGCCTTCATGGTGGTGGAGCCGGCGTCGATGCCGATGAACACGCGGCCGGTGTAGCCATCGAGCTTGCCCTTGGGGACGACTTCCTGGTCGTGGCGGGTCTTGAACTCGGCAAAGTCCTCGTCGGTGGCAAAGAGCGGATCCAGGCGCTCGACCTCGGCACCCTGCGTGTCACCCAGGGCATCGATGGCCTCGATGAGCTGCGGGAACGTGCTGAGCTTATTGGACTCGTGCGCCATGGCGGCGCCGCTCGCCACAAACAGGTGAGCGTTTTGGGGCACAATGCGGTGCTCCTCGTCCAGGTTGAGCGTGAGGTAGAAGCGGTGGCGCAGCTCGGAGAGGTACTGCAGCGGGCCGCCCAGGAAGGCGACGTTGCCGCGAATGGGACGGCCGCACGCCAGGCCCGAAATGGTCTGGGTCACGACGGCTTGGAAGATGGAGGCCGCCACGTCCTCGGGGCGGGCGCCCTCGTTGAGCAGCGGCTGGACGTCAGTCTTGGCAAAGACGCCGCAGCGGCTGGCGATGGGATAGATGGTGGTGGCGTTGGCCGCGAGCTCGTTGAGGCCGCTCGCGTCGGTGTGCAGCAGGGTGGCCATCTGATCGATGAACGCGCCCGTACCGCCGGCGCAGGTGCCGTTCATGCGCTGCTCGATGCCGTTGTCGAAGTAGATGATCTTGGCGTCCTCGCCGCCCAGCTCGATGGCGACATCGGTGGCCGGGATGAGGGTCTCGACGGCGCGCTTACTGGCGATGACCTCCTGGACGAACTCCAGGTCGAGCCACTGGGACAGCAGCAGGCCGCCCGAGCCGGTAATGGCGCAGGTCATTTGGGCCGTCGGCAGCACGGTCGCAGCGCCCTCGAACAGGTCGCGGGCGCAGACGCGGACGTCGGTGTGGTGGCGCTGGTACTTGGCGTAGACGATCTGGTTGTCGTCGTTGAGCACGGCGAGCTTAACGGTGGTGGAGCCCACGTCGATGCCCAGGTGCAGGTTGCCGTGGGCGTTGTCGGGGTTGAAGATTGCGCCTTCGGGGGCGTGGGCGGCGGCTACGGGCTCAGCGGCGGTGGCGGGCTCGCTAGCGACGGACGTCTCCCCTGCCGCGTTCTTGGCATCGGCAACTGCCTCGGCAACTTTCTCGGCGGCCGCGGTCGCGGCCTTCTGCGCGGCGTCCACCACGGCGGGCGCGGCCTCGCGTGCAGCAGCGACCATGCGGTCCTTGATGCCCTCGACGAGTTTGCTCATCTGTCTCTCCTCTTAGTTGTTGGACCCGACGGTTGCGGCGGTGTCAGCCGCATCCTCGAGCTGCAAGTTCAATAGCTTCATGCCGTATTCCGGCACGTTGATATCGATGGGTTGGCCATACAGGTCACCAGGGCGCACAAAAGCGAGCACCGTCATAATGCGCGCCATGGCCTCGGGCGATTCGGTGAGCCCACGCTCAAACCAGCGCTGAATCATGCCGACCTCGGCACTCACGACGTAGGTGACGTAGTAGTCAAAGAACGTGCCCAGCGCCAGGCCCAAAATGCCCGTCTGCGCACGCGGCACCACAGCCTCACGAGCGGTGTCGATGATCCTTTTAATGAAGGCCTGGTCGCCGCCCGGACCCAACAGCGCACCGATTAAGTCGCGGTTGGCCGCAAGATAACGCAGCAGCTCAACCGAACCGGGCGCCGGCTCGAGCTCATCGATATTGTGATAGAGATCAGGCAGCTGAGCTGCAGTGATGAGCTCAATGCGCTCACGGATCTCGGCCAGCAAGCCGTCCTCGATTTGATTGATAAAGTCGGGGATATCGCGGTAGTGCGAATAAAACGTGCGGCGCGTAAGGCCGGCACGCTCGGTGAGCGACGCGACGTTAATGCGCGAAAGGTCGCCGCTTTCGGCAAGCTCGCTGGCAAGCGCCTGGCGAAGGGCGCGCTGCGAGCGAAGGGACCGGCGATCGCATTTCTCGAGCTGGGACAAGCGTCCTCCTTGTTACTCAACCTGTGCACTATTGCACAGTGCGAGTATTATTGCACACCGTGTGCATCAACACGTAAAGGCAATATTTAGGATGTGACGAAGGGCAGTCCCTTTGTCACATTCAGCGACCGCCTAGGTTGTGCCAGTTGTGCCCGGCTTTTGGAGTGGCATTGCCGATTGTCCAAAATGTCATTCGTGGGTAGAATAGTGTCGACGGCAGCCCAAGTTCTGGAAAGCTGGGCAGCGCCGTTGTTTGCATTAGGGGGTCAACGCCTTAGCGGCGGCGACCCCTTCTGTTGCGCTTCGAACGCTGCTTGAGTGCCTCGGAAAGGCCGACAAGCGCCGTGAAGAACGAGACCAAAGCGGTCAGAAGTCTCACGAAATCAATCAAATCGGTCATGGGCATCACCTCCCATCGGATGGAGGGCGCTGCCCGGCACATGGAACTGCCGCCAACAGCATCAATTCTATCAAAGCGCAGTTAGATATGCGAATGTTTGTTCGTATTTCAAGAGACCAGCGTCACCTGTGACAAAGGGGCTGTCCCTTTGTCACATTATTCGATTACGGTGCAGGAATTCTGCTTGTGCATGGTGGCAAGCATGTGTTTGGGGACGGCGTGGACCATGCAGCTGCCGATAGTCGCGCTCGCGGCGGCCTTGGCCGCGTCACTGCCATTCTTGGTGGCATAGCTGTGACGGAAACGCTTGAGCATGGCGATGTCGTTGCCGCCGTCGCCGTAGACCGCGACCTCATCCTCGGCAATACCGTAGTAGCCCGCCAGCCAAGCCACACTCTCGCCCTTGTTGCACGTCACGTCCGTGATCTCGAACATCACCGGATCGAACGGCGCGTTGACCACGCGATCCGATCGCTCGGCCAAATATGCTTTAAGGTCACGCTCCAGCTCGGGCGAGGTCACGCGGCAGTTGATCTTGCACACATCGTGGCGCAGGATGTCACCGATCGACTGGTCGAAATATTGCTCCTCGTGATACCCGCCACGTGCACGCATGCCACGCATCACGATACGCTTGATAGGGCTGTCCTTTTTAAAGCCCGCCTGATGCATCTCGAACGAGCCGCTCGAGAACATGCCATCGGGCGTGGAGCAATCAAAGCAAATGTCCGGAAACTCCTTGAGCAGTTCCTCGGTGATCTGCGGGTCAATGGTCCAGGTTTTGAGCACCTCGCCATGACTGTCGCGCACGATGGATCCATTGGAGCAGCAGGCGTCAAGCGCCAGGCCCGTAAAGCCATGCTCGTCGATCGGCAGCGTCGAGCGTCCGGTCGCGGGAACCACATGCAGGCCAGCTTCGGTCAGCTCGCGAATGGCACGGCGGATGGTCCCATCCGCCTCATGCAGGGCGTTCAGCAGCGTTCCGTCTAAGTCACTCGCAAACATCTTGATCATGGGCATGCCTCTCCTTCGTCTGCACGATATTGTAGACGAAGGAGAGGCATGCCTAAACAATGCCGTCCCGGCGCGGCGTACCACCGCCTCCACAAATTCACGGTGCCCCAGCGCGCTAAGACAATCGCCACAAGCGACTTTTCAGCCGATAAAACAGCGCCGTCGTCAACGTCAGCACCGCCAACATGCCTGCGAATACAATCGCCGGTGTCCATCGATCATATGCGAGCCCGTAAACCAATTGGCCAATAGGCGTTGCACAGGAAAGCGTCATATAAACGAGTGCCAGCACTTTTCCGCAGTATTCCTTTGGCGCTGACCGCTGAACAAATGAAACGATTTCGACCGATGTAATGCTTGCCCACGCCATGACCCATGCCGAGCCGGCCGCAAGCGCGGCAAACGCTAATTCATCAGAACCGCTCAGTAGCGTGACAATAATCGGCACGACTCCAAAACAGATCATCGCAACATATCGACATATGCCCTTGAAGGAAAAACGATGCGGCCAAATACCGACCAAACCACTGCCGACAAGACCACCTAAGCCCATAGCCACCTCAATAATCCCAACGAAGGATGACTGCATTCCGAGATGCTTTGCAACAATAACGGGAGCACCAATCGTTAACCCAACTAACGCAAGGTTCAAAATAGCCGCAATCAAAAACACAACGAGCAATGATGAGTTTTGAGACAGGTACCGAATCAACTCCCGAAAATCGTTTCGGCGTGTCGTACGAGTCGCGCCGTCTCCCATCGTTTCAGATGAGGCATTTTGCTTGAGTGCGCCCCCGAACAGCAGGGCTGAAATCGTAAACGTCAACGCCGCGGTTTCGCATAGAGTATCGATACCAAAGCACCCATAGACTGCCGTCCCGACTACAGGCCCCAAGATATTGCTCATCATGATTATCTGCGAGACCAACGCAGTGGCACGCTCAACCTTTTCTTGGCCCGTCATGCGCACCGCCTCAATTTGAAGCATCGGTTTCAGCAGCGATTGGATGCCATATTGGACGCAAAGCATTGCTGCCACGACAACCGCAAGAGGCAGCGAACGCTTCATGGGGATAAACAGCAGTGATGCAGCCATCAGAACAATGCCGAGTACCACAAGAACCCCGCGATGTCTTCCCCGATCCGCCAAAATCCCGCCAACCGGAGTCGCGAGCACGCCCGGTATGAACGCTATCGCCGCGACGGCGCCATATAACGTTGAGGAGCCGCTGCAATCGAACAAGTAGAGCGGACACGCAAAGCACAGTGCCGACAGCATCGAATACGCACACAGTTGTGCAACAAGAAGACCAAATAGCCTGATAGATCGCACTGTTTTTGGCGCCAATGAAACGCTAATTCTTCGCATCCCAGCCATAAGCCTGCCCCCAAATACATACTGTCAGTATGTATTTAATGACTTGAAAAGGGCAGCCGTGGCTACCCTCACAAATCAATTACATACCGTTGGTATCTATATTACCACCCGGCACGGTTCCATACGTCCCAAATCTGGGCCGTTGTCTGGAGCACTTCATTACCCAAATCGAGCCCCACCGCTGCCGCCATCTGTGCCAAACATTGTGCGCGAGCGAGCATTCGCTCCTTGGGCTCGAGCGGACGAAACAATGGCAGCAGCCAAAGATTCGCTAACAACGATACGGCCTCCGCTGCTTCGCGCGGGCATTCGCACGCAATGGAGCCGTCGGCGATGCCCTCCTCGATTACTGGCAAGAGATTGCCATCGGCCGACTCGTCAAACGAACCTTGGTACTGCATCGCCAGCAGCCGCGAGCTTTTTACCGGATCTGCCGCAGGATGCATGCGAGCCCATAGCTCGATTTGCGGAACGACGGACTCGGGCGCATAAAGTCGTTTGAGCTTTTGAGCTCCCGTCATATTGCCAGCACCGAGTGTCGCGCGACGGTGTTCAGCAATCGGAGCCGTTGCCCGATCAAATGCGGCGTTGAAAATCTCCTCTTTGCTCTTAAAGTGATGATAGACAGCACCCTTGGTCATGCCATCGAGGCGGTCGACGATGTCTTGGATGCTCGTCCCCTCATAACCCTGTACGCAGAATAGCTCCAGCGCCGCGTCGAGAATCTTCGCGACAGTCTCCTCGGGATATTTATTACGACCCATAATCCGTCCATCCACAACGCAAGTCTTGTGCCTCATTGCAGCATTTTAACGTTGCGGATGGTAGACGGTCGATTCTACACCGCGGCGGGGCCGTGTTCGCCGGTACGGATGCGGATGACTTCCTCGACCGGCTCGACCCAGATCTTGCCATCGCCGACGGCTCCGGTGCGTGCGGCGTTACAGATGATGTCGACAATGCTGTCGACATGCTCATCGGCGCAAATGAGCGTGAACTGCACCTTAGGGATCGTGTTGACAAGCAACTCGTTGCCGCGCACGTATTCCTTCCAGCCATGCTGCGCACCGCAGCCCTGCACCTGGTTGATGGTCATACCACGAACATCAGCAGCAAACAGCGCGTCTTTGAGAACCTCAAGCTTCTCGGCACGAACGATCGCCGTAATCTTCTTCATAGTGAATTCCTCTCTTTAATAAAGAAATGAATTGTCATTCAATGACGCGGGTTTTCCAGGTGCCCGAGATTGCCCCGAAAGAGGAGCGCCGCGTACTTCGGTACGCAAGCGACGGTTTGAGGGGCAAGGTCGGGTGCCTGGGGAAGCCGCGCGACGATTGAACGGCAAGGTGCGGAGCTTGGGGAAGCTGCTAATCGAGTCCGGAGAACGAGGGATACGCGCTCTCGCCGTGCTGACTCGCATCCAAGCCCAGCGCCTCGTCGGCCTCGTCCACACGTAGGCTGCTGTGGAACAGTGCCTTGACCACCGCGGCGATCACCAAGTCGAGCACCAGCACAATAGCGACCGTCACCACAATGCCCAAGATCTGCGAGATGAGCAGCGACACGTCGCCCGTGTAGAACAGACCGCCCTTACCGGTCCACGAAAGCTCCGGCACACAGAACAGACCTGTGAGTACGCCGCCCAGGATGCCGCCGACGCCGTGGCAACCGAACGCGTCGAGCGCATCGTCGTAGCCAAACTTGGTCTTGAGATGGCTGATGGCCAGGTAGCAGACAGGTGAGACGATCAGGCCCATGACCAGCGCCGCCCACGACTCGACAAAGCCCGCACCGGGCGTGACCACCACAAGGCCCGCAACCAGACCGGTGCTGGCACCCACCAGCGTGGGGCGACCGGTGTGCACGCGCTCGACGGCAAGCCACGAGACCATACCCGCCGCGCTGGCCGTCACAGTGTTGAGGATGGCAAGCGCGGCCACGGCATCGGCCTTAAACTCGCTGCCGCCGTTAAAGCCAAACCAGCCAAACCAAAGCAGGCCGGCGCCCAGTGCCACAAACGGCACATTATGCGGACGATAGCTCACCATACCAAAGCCACGACGACGGCCGAGCATCAGGCAGAGAATCAGGCCCGTAAGACCGGACGAAATGTGTACCACGTCGCCGCCTGCAAAGTCGAGCGCGCCGATGATGTCGCCGATAAAGGAGCCCTCGCCGCCCCAGACCATGTGGGCGAGCGGCGCATAGACCACAAGCAGCCAAATGCCCAGGAAAGCCGCCATGGCACCAAACTTAACGCGGCCGGCCAGGCTGCCCGTGACGATAGCGGCCGTGATCATGGCAAACGCCATCTGGAAGGCGATGTTGATAATCTCCGGGTAGACGGCGCCGTCCGACGCGGTACCCTCGGCCGCCTGCAGCACCTGATTGAGCACCGGCAGGCACAGCAGCTGGTCAAGGCCTCCAATAAACGGGCTGGAGCCGTCACCGCCGTAGGCCAGCGACCAGCCGGCGACAATCCACAGCACACCAACCAGGCCAATGGCGCCAAAGCACATAAGCATGGTGTTGATGACATTTTTGCGCCTGGACAGGCCGCCATAGAAAAACGCCAGGCCCGGTGTCATTAAAAACACGAGCATGGTGCAGATGAGCATAAACGTTGTCGATCCCGTATCGTACATTCGCTCCCCCTTGGTCGCATGGACGTTGTCGGCGCCCATCATGCGGCCGAGGAGTAACTGGTGTAGACCAGATACGGCGTTGTTAAACGCTGCGTTGTCGAATGGAAACGGTGCCGCAATCTTGGAAACGGCGCGGCAACGGGCGCGAAACGAACGGGAAATACGCGAGCAAGGGAGCCGTGAGCGCGTCCGTCCCGACTAGCGCCGGAACAGCTCGCGAGCTCGGTCGCGGAGATTAGTTGCTCGAATGACACCTTCGTAGTGATTGATGCGCAGACGCGGGAAGGCGTTAAAGAAGCGTAGGTCGCGGCGGCTGAGTGACACGCTCGGCACCGGACGGTTCATGCGCTTGCCGGCAAGGCGACGGCTGAGCGATGGACGCGGCATGCTCGGCGCGGCATCGGCCACGCGGCGGGCAGCGAGTGCCAGGCCGCGAGCACCATCCGCGATAAACGTCGGCATCGAAGCCTTCTCGCGCAGGGCATCGAGCGCGGCGTCACCCAGCTCGGCCAGCCACGCGTTAACGGCGCGGCTACGGATGTGCGTCTGTGTCACCGAGTCAATCGTCGATTCGGGAATGCGCTCGAGCATTGAGTCAGACGCATCGGCAAGCGACTCATTGATGCGGTCGGCAAGGTCGGCACGTACACGCTCCAGCTGATCGGACAGGCGGCGCCAACTGGCCAAAGAGCACACCGCGTCGACCATCATCGCGACCGCGACGATAAAGGCGGACAGCCGCACAATCAGCACCGGCAGATGGCCAAGCAGCCCCAGCAATGCCGGCTCCACTAAACGGCAAATACACAGCGCACCCAAGCCAAACGCGCAGGCCCAGTACAGACAGATGCGTCCGTGCAGGTTAAACGGCAGGTGCGAGTAATCCCAAAAGCGTGCGCCTGTTGTCTTTTCCAACAAAAGGCCCACGCTGTACTCGATTACGCTGCATACAAGCGCCGCGGCGACAAACTGGCTCGGGGCATCCGGAATCCCGCGCAGCAAAAGCCAGCAGGCTATACCGCCCACACCATAGATAGGGCAACACGGCCCCAGCAAAAATCCACTGTTGGCGAAGCGTCCGTGATTGAGCATGGCGCAGACCGTCGACTCCCACGCCCAGCCACAAAACCCGTAAAAGGCAAACGAGAGCACCAGTGCCGAAAGCGGGCAGGCGGCAAGCGTCGCGCCGCCAAATGCCATATCAACCGCGGTTCCCACCGTCTACCCTCTCCTCTTTTCGCTTGATTCTTTACTCGAGCCGTCACTCGAGCCCTCGTTCAAATCGTTCGCGCCGCCTTTGCGCCGCAGACGGCCGGCGACCGTCTCATGCAGCGCGCACCATTTATCCGCCAGGCATACAATCCAAGCCTCACGACACGTCGGCGGCACCGGTACCAGCGGAAACATATGCCGCGCGATGATATTCCGCTCGCGCGGCGTCAGCTCAAAATCTTCCTCGGCACGCGTCAGGGCAAAAAACGGGTGGCGAAAGCCGTGCAGCCGATGGCTCGGATCGGGATCATGCCAATCGTAGAGAAAGTAGTCGTGCAGCAAGGCTCCGCGCAGCAGCGAGGCACGGTCGACGGAGATACCGACGCGTCCCAGGCGCTCGGCAAAGGACAGGCTCGCCCGCGCCACCGAGATCACATGCGCATACACCGTCACGTCGCCATGTTGGATAAACTCGCGCGTAAGATTCAGACGGCCCGCCTGTGCCAGTTGACGGGCAGCATGGTCTACTTCGCACGCGATTTTCTCGGCACGAACGACATCGGACATGCTGCCTCCTTCCAGCGACTCACGGCGACAAGCCACGGCCTGTGCACAATCGATAAAAACATCATGGAACAAATCAGTATGGCATCGGACAAAACGTTTTGCCCCACCAGTTGGCGAATTACCGCGCCGCCGTCACATATCAAACGCCAAAATGTGCGAGACTGTCTTGTGCAATTGTGCCGGCCAAGGGAGTGCCGGCGCACGATTCGCATGGAGTAACCCACAACGATGCTGCTTACGCAAACGACAACGCCCGAGGACGTCAAGGCTCTCGACCGCGCCGAGCTTCCGCTGCTCTGCGGCGAGATCCGTCAGGCAATCCTCGAAAGCTCCGCCGCCGTCGGCGGGCACGTTGCCCCCAACTTGGGCGTCGTTGAGCTTACGGTTGCGCTTCATCGCGTGTTTAACTCCCCCACCGACAAAATTGTCTTTGACGTTTCGCACCAGACCTACGCCCACAAGGCGTTGACTGGGCGCGCATACACTTATATCGATCCGAAGCGCTTTGGCGAGGCCTCTGGCTTTGCCAATCCCGACGAGTCCGAGCATGACCTGTTCGCCATGGGCCACACCTCCACATCGGTGAGCCTGGGCTGCGGCTTGGCACACGCCCGCGATCTGGCGGGCGACAGCTACAACGTCATCACCATCATTGGCGACGGCTCGCTTTCGGGCGGCTTGGCGTTTGAGGGCTTCAACAATGCCGCCGAACTCGATAGCAACCTGATCATCATCGTCAACGATAACGACCAGTCCATCGCCGAAAACCACGGTGGCCTGTATCGCAATTTGGCCGAGCTGCGCGCCAGCAACGGCACCTGTGAGCGCAACGTTTTCCGCGCGATGGGACTCGACTACCGCTATCTGGACGCCGGTAACGATGTGTTGGCCCTCGTCGACACGCTGCAGGAGCTGCGCAATATCGATCACCCCATCGTGCTCCACGTCTCGACCGCCAAAGGCAAGGGCTTTGAGCCGGCCCAAAACGATCCCGAGCGTTGGCATCACGTAGGCCCCTTTGACATGGCGACCGGCCGCAAGCTCTGCCCGGGCCATCCAAGCGAGCCTGCGCCGCGCACCTATGCCGACATCACGGGCGAGGCGCTCAGCGCTGCCATCGAGCGCGATCCGCAGGTTGTGGGCATCACGGCCGCCACGCCCTACATCATGGGCTTTACACCCGAGCTTCGCGCTGCGGCAGGTAAGCAGTTTGTCGACGTGGGCATTGCCGAGGAGCACGCCGTAACTTTTGCCACCGCGCTTGCGCGCTCGGGCGCCAAGCCAGTCTTTGGTGTGTACGGCACGTTTTTGCAGCGCGCCTACGACGAGCTCTGGCACGACCTGTGCCTCAACGATGCCCCCGCAACCATCTTGGTGTTTGGCGCGTCGATCTTTGGCACCACATCCGAGACGCACCTTTCGTTCTTTGATATTTCCATGCTGGGCGCTCTTCCCAACATGCGCTACCTAGCGCCGGCCTGCATGGAGGAATACCTGTCCATGCTGAGCTGGTCGCTCGACCACCGCGAGCATCCCGCGGCAATCCGCGTACCGGGCATTGGCCTGGTAAGCCGCCCCGATCTGGCGCCCGCCGAGGAAACCGACTACAGCACCGTTCGCTACAACGTGGTGCGTCAGGGCCGCGACGTTGCCGTGCTCGCGCTTGGCGATTTCTTTGAGCTGGGCGAGCGCGTGGCAAACCGCTTGGCTGCCGAGTACGGCATCGAGGCCACGCTCGTCAACCCGCGCTTTGCAACCGAGCTCGACCGCGAGTTCTTCGACAGCCTTGCCGCCGAGCATCGCGTTGTCGTCACCCTCGAGGACGGCATCTTGGACGGCGGCTGGGGCGAGCGCGTGGCATGTTATCTGGCATGCACGCAGTTGCGCACGCGCACCTTCGGCATCGCCAAGGGCTTCCCCGACCGCTACGACCCCAACGAACTGCTCGCACAGAACGGCATGACGGTCGAAAACATGGCCGCCGAAGCCGTAAGGCTACTCAACGAGTAAGAAAACCTCCGCAAGGGAAGCGCCCCTGCGGAGGTTTTTGTTTTCACAGCTCAATTATCTCAATCTGTAACATCTAGAGCCCGAATTCCCGTCTAACTGTTACAGATCTAGATAAGACGTCTTAGTCCCAGACCTTTGTCTCAATCTGTAACAGATAGAGACCTTTTGGCCCTCCAGATGTTACAGATCGAGATAAAACAGTAAGGCATACCACTGCATCGGCCAGAACCACCACAAAGGTGCCTGTCCCTTTTTGGTAGACACAATAACCCATAAGGTAAGTATGTTTCTGAGTTATTTCGTGTTGACCCATTTGAGCGCGATAGGGTATAACTCTACTCAACCGCTAGGGATTTTATTGAGAAAGGTGTTCTACCATGAGCAAGAACCTCTCCCAGCAGGTCGTTCTCGACCGTCGCGGCTTCGTTGCCGCCACTTTCGCAACCGTCGCCGGCCTTGGTCTTGCCGGCTGCTCCGACACCAGCGCCGAGGCCGACAAGGGTTCCGCCGCCGGCTCTTCCAAGAGCTCCAAGGATACCGAGGCTTCCACCACGCTCGACGCTAAGGCATTCGACAAGCTCGTCGACAACGGCCCCAAGGCCGATGACGACGCCATCGCCGCCAGCACCTGGGCCACGGCCGTCAAGGACGCCGGCGTCTTTAAGATCGGTGGCGTTCAGACCTCCACGCTCTTCTCCCTCCTCAACGAGAAGGACGGTCAGACCCGCGGCTTCGATGCCGGCATCGCGCAGCTTCTGTCCAACTACATCCTGGGCGAGAACAAGGTCGAGATCACCCAGGTGACCTCGGACACGCGCGAGTCCGTCCTGCAGAACGGCCAAGTCGATGCCGTCTTTGCCACCTACACCATCACTGACGAGCGCAAGAAGCTCGTCTCCTTCGCCGGCCCCTACTACTACACGCAACAGGCCATTCTGGTGCTCGCCGATAACGACGACATCAAGAGCGTCGACGACCTGGCCGACAAGAACGTCGCCGTCCAGTCCGGCTCCAACGGCCCCGCCATCCTGGAGGAGTTCGCTCCCAAGGCCAGCCAGCAGGAGTTCAAGACCGACGAGGAGGCCCGCCAGGCACTCCAGCAGGGTCGCGTTGACGCCTACGTCATCGATAACAACATGCAGCAGAGCGCCCTGGTCCGCGAGCCCGGCAAGTACAAGATTGCCGGCAAGCCCTTCGGCAGCAAGGAGCCCTATGGCATCGGTCTGCCGCTCGATTCCGACGGTGTCGCCTTTGTCAACGACTTCCTTAAGAAGATCGAAGACGATGGCACCTGGACCGAGCTGTGGCAGATCTGCATCGGCGACCGTACGGGCGACACCAATGTTCCCGAGCTGCCCGAGATCGGCGCCTAGGCAGCAAGCCTGGTAACGGCCGCAACGAAACCATATGGAAACGCATGATGCGCTTTATTGCGGTAAACTGTTTTCTCACTGAGTTGTCGGGGCTTCCGTACACACGGGAGCCCCTTTCCTTATCGGCGGGAGGTCCGCATGAGTCTCTCCGAGCTCTGGTCGCTCTATGGCCAGAACTATATCGACGCGCTGCTAGCGACCTGGGGCATGACGCTTGAGTCGTTTGCCATCGCCATGGTCCTGGCTGTCGCCGTCACCGTGATGCGCGTGTCGCCGCTCAAGCCGCTGCGCGTCTTTGGCGACCTGTATGTCCAGGTCTTCCGTAACATCCCCGGCATCGCGCTGCTCATCATCGTCGTCTATGCGCTGCCGCCGCTCAAGGTCGTCCTGCCCTACCGCACCTGCGTTATCGTCGCCACGGTCCTTTTGGGCTCGGCCTTTGGCTCCGAAAACTTTATGAGCGGCATCAACACCGTCGGCGTCGGCCAGGTGGAAGCCGCCCGCTCGCTGGGCATGAGCTTTAACCGCATCCTCGCCAAAATCGTGATTCCGCAGGCGCTGCGCTCGAGCGTGCTGCCCATGACGAACCTCTTTATCGCCGTCATGCTCACTACCGCGCTCGGCAGTCAGGTGCCACTTAAACCGCAGGAGCTCACCGGCGTGGTGAGCTACATCAATACCCGCTCGCTCGGCGGCGTCGCCGCGTTCTTTATCTCGGCGCTTGGCTACCTGGGCACGGCCTTTGTGGTGAGCCACATTGGCAACTACATCGATAAGAAGGTGAGGATCCTCCGATGAGCAAGCACTCCTCCCCTGCACTTACCATGCGCGATGCGCTCTACGAGGCTCCAGGCCCCAAGATGCTCACCAAGATTCGCATCGGCACCGCCATCTCGCTTGTTGCCGTCGCCGCGCTCGTCGTCCTCGTGTTGCAGCGCTTTTATGTGACCGGCCAGCTTTCGGTCCACTATTGGTATTTCTTTACACACCTCACCACCTGGAAGTTCCTGCTTGCCGGCTTTGAGGGCACCGTTAAAGTCGCACTCACCGCTGGCGCCATCGCGCTGGTGCTGGGCTTAGCCCTTATGCTCGGCCGCACCAGCGACATTAAGCCGCTGCAGCTGGCCTGCCGTGTGCTCACCGACTTCTTCCGCGGCGTGCCGAGCCTGCTGTTCATTTACTTCTTCTTTTTGGTGCTGCCCCAGTACAAGATCGCGCTGCCGTCGTTTTGGATGCTCACGCTCCCCGTCGCGCTCGCCGCAGCCGGCGTGCTGGCCGAGATTTTCCGAGCCGGCGTCAACGCCGTACCGCGCGGGCAGGTCGAGGCGGCCCAGGCGCTCGGTCTCTCCAAGGCTAAAATCACCTTTAAAATCGTGTTGCCGCAGGCTATTCGGTTTATCATTCCGTCGTTAATCTCACAACTTGTAGTCGTGGTCAAGGACACCACCGTCGCCTATGTGGTGAGCTACCCCGACCTCATGCAAAATGCCCGCGTGCTCATTACCAACTACGACGCCCTCGTGTCGGTCTACCTGGTAATCGCGGTCATCTATATCCTCATCAACGTCGCGATTAACAAGGCCGCCGTCTACGTTTCGCACAAGACCGGCGCGACCATCATCCGCTAACGCTTTACCATTTCGAGTCATAAGGAGCCGAGCACCATGGCACAGAGCACCTCTTCCACCGGCAATCAGCCGCTGATCGAGCTCAAACACGTCGATAAGCACTATGGCGACCTGCACGTCCTCAACGACATCAATCTCTCGGTCGACCGCGGCGAGGTCGTCGTTGTAATTGGCCCCTCGGGCTCGGGCAAGTCGACCATGTGCCGCACCATCAACCGCCTGGAAACCATCGACTCGGGCGAGATCCTCATCGAAGGCGAGCCCCTGCCGCAAGAAGGCAAGGACCTTGCCCGCATGCGCGCCGAACTGGGCATGGTGTTCCAACAGTTCAACCTGTTTGCACATATGACGGTGCTGCAGAACGTCATGCTGGGACCGGTCGATGTGCTGGGTGTCTCCAAGGATGAGGCCCGTGAGCGCGCCATGGATCTGCTGAGCCGCGTAGGCGTTGCCGAGCAGGCCGATAAGGTGCCCGCACAGCTCTCGGGTGGCCAGCAGCAGCGCGTAGCCATCGCCCGCTCGCTTGCCATGCAACCCAAGGCCATGCTCTTTGACGAGCCCACAAGTGCCCTCGATCCCGAAATGATCAACGAGGTGCTCGAGGTCATGGTCCGTCTGGCCCAGCAGGGCATGACGATGATCGTCATCACGCACGAGATGAACTTTGCCCGCCGCGTGGCCGACCGTGTCGTGTTTATGGCCGACGGCCAAATCGTGGAAACCGGCACGCCCGACGAGTTCTTCGACCACCCCCAGACCAAGCGCGCCCAGGACTTCCTCAACTCCATCAAGGGCCACTAACCCAATTGCCAGCGGGCAAATTCATCAGTAACGTTTGCCCCACGCCACCCCTGCACCATGTCCACCCGGATTCGAAAGCCGCACCCATGATCGGAACCCGCACCTCATCGTCCTACACCCCGCACGTCGACGTCGATCCCGCCGACCGCCCGCTTATCCTGGTAGCACCACGCTGGGAAGAAGCGAAGCCCTATTTGAGCGAGACACTCTCCCCCAACGAGGAAATCGCAAGTGTCTTTGTCGACGCCATTCTTGCCGCCGGCGGCCTGCCGCTGCAGATGTCCATCACCGAGGACATTGAGGTTATCCGTCATTACGTCGATATCGCCGACGGCATCGCTATTCCCGGCGGCCCGGACGTCAACCCCAAGCGCTGGGGCGACGAGCGCCCCTACGACCCCACACTGTGCTGCGAGATTCGCGACCGTTTTGAGTTTAAGCTGGTTAACGAGGTGCTCCGCGCCAAAAAGCCACTCTTTACCACCTGCCGCGGCACGCAGCTGCTCAACGTCGCCACCGGCGGCACCCTGTGCATGGACGTGCCGAGCCTGGGTGCGCGCGAGGGTCGCACGCAGTGGCGCCATACCCACGTGCTCAACGACCCCGTGCATCCCGTCGAGGTCGTGCCGAGTTCGCTGTTGGAGCGCGCGCTTGGCGGGCACAGGCTGATCCAGACCAACTCGGCGCACCACTGCTGCGTCGATCGTCTGGGTAAAAGCACGCGCTTGGTCGCCAAGGCAACCGACGGCGTTCCCGAGTGCATCGAAGTCGAAGGCCAGCCATTCTGCCTGGGCGTGCAATGGCATCCCGAGTACACGTGGAAGACGCTCGAGACCGACTTTAACCTGTGGAAGTCGTTTGTCGAGGCAGCGACAAAGGTTAAGCAGGCCCGCTAGCCCGCAAACCACTCAGTTTAAAGCCTCCTATGCCAGGTGGGCGGACACCAGCCACGGTGCCCGCCCACCCTTGTATTTGGTATGCTCGGTATGATTATCCCTCACAAACAATCAAAAAAATCTCGACCGTAATCGGTCGATGTTAGCGCCGGGCGATTTTAGCCGCTAATAGTCAAACTATTTTGACCAATCCCGGTCACCGAATAATGGCCACCGTGCCTCCCCGCCGCCACTACGCTGGTGGTGCCAACACGCCGGCGTTAGGAGGACCATTGAGGTGAACGAGAGACACGATGACCTACAGGAGATTATAGACGCGGCGCTCCGGGAGATGGCCGCGGAGGAGGGCGACGGGTTCGACCCGCAGGCATGCAACCTCGCGGAGTTCTGCAGGAGGACGGGGCTCACCCGCTCCCGCGCGAGGACGGTCAGGGCACACGGGTTCAGGGCCCTGCCCCACGGGAACAGCGGGAGGAGGGCCGCGCCGGGCGTGCTCGCCGGCCACACCGGCCTGGTGGACGACCTCCTGCGGAAGGGCGTCACCAACTCGCAGGTGATATTCGAGCGGCTGCTCGGCCAGGGCTACGCCGGCGGCCTCACCACGGTGAAGACCTATATCGCCGCGCACCGGGACCTCGTGCCCGCGAAGAGGCGGCAGGCGGCCCCGCAGGGCTGCCGCGGCCAGCGCTTCAGGACGGCGCCCGGAGAGGCCTACCAGATGGACTGGGGCTTCGTCGCGGTCGAGCGCCCTGGCGGGGAGCGGGCGCGGATCGCCCGCTTCGCCATGGTCTGCCACCATTGCGGGGGCGCCCACGTCGAGTTCTTCCCGAACGCGCGCCAGGAGAACCTCCTCATCGGGATGCTGCACGCGTTCTCGGCGCTGGGCGTGCCCGCGACCGTGCTCACCGACAACATGAAGAGCGTGGTCGTCCGCCGCGATGCCGACGGCCGGCCCGTCTGGCAGGCCGACTACGCCGAGTTCATGGGCGTCGTCGGCTTCCGCACCAGGTTGTGCAGGCCGCGCCACCCCTATACGAAGGGCAAGGTGGAGAGGCTCGTCCGCTTCGTGAAGGGGAACTTCCTCGCGGGAAGGTCCTTTACCGACCTTGACGCCCTCAACCGGGAGGCCGCCCTCTGGTGCGCCGAGCAGGGAGGCCGCTGGCGGCGCGCGGCGGCATGCGTCCCGATGCGCGAGCACGAGGCGGCGTGCTCGGCGAACACCAGGCCGCTCGAGGTCACGGCCGAGGTCGAGCGGTACCTGTGCCCGCGCCGGAAGATCTCCTTCGACGGCTTCGTGAGCTTCGAGGGGCACCGCTACGGCGTGCCCTACTGGTACGTCCGCCGCGAGTGCAGGGTGAACCGGGAGGGGCGCGTGGTGCACATATACAGCGACGACCTCTCCCGCGAGCTCGTCGCCCACGCCGTCGGCACCGGCGCCGACAGCTGGTGCGAGGGGCAGTGGGAGACATCGCCGGCGCAGCCCGAGGAGCTGCCGACCCAGCCGGTGGGGACCGTGGTCGAGCAAATCGCCCCGCCCAGGACGAAACCCGGTTTCGAGAGGTTCGACTTCGGGAGGGCCGAATGATGGCGGGCGCGGGGGCGAGCCCCTACGAGCTCGCGAGCGACGCCGCGTCGAGGCTCGGGATCGCCGTCGGGGCGGAGGAGCTCGCGACCCTCGCCTCGGACCTCGACCTCGGCGACGGGGAGATGGCCGCCGTGGCAGCCACCTTCTCCTACCTTGCGGAGAAGAGGAGGCTCGCCTCCATCGAGACGCTGCTGAGGCTGAGCAGGCTGCCCAGGCGCGAGCCCAAGACCTTCGAGGGCTTCGACTTCTCCAGGATCCAGGGCCGGGACGCGGCCGCGCTGGGCAAGCTCCCGTCGCTGGCCGACCTCTACGCGCACCGCAACGTCGCCTTCGTCGGGCCCGGCGGCATAGGGAAGACGCACCTCGCGCAGGCCTACGGGCGCGAGTGCTGCATGCGGGGGCTCAAGACCTACTACATAAAGGCGACCGAGCTCAGGGACAGGTTCCAGAAGGCCGTCCAGCGGGGAAACACCTCGCGGGTCGTCTCCTCGCTCGTCAAGCCGTCGTGCCTCATCGTTGACGAGGTGGGGAGATGCGTCTACGACAGGCCGTGCACCGACCTGTTCTTCGATGTCGTCGACAGGCGCTACGAGAAGGAGGGGCCGAACGCGATGGTCCTCACGAGCAACATCGCCCCGAGCGGGTGGGATGAGTTCTTCACGGGCGACGACACGCTCCTCTGCGCCCTCGACAGGCTGTTCGACAAGGCGTCGGTGTTCGTGATGCGGGGCCCGAGCTACCGCGGCAGGGAGCTTGACACCTACTCGGTGGAGGCCGTCCCCCAGGCGGTGAAGGTGAGGGGGATCCAGCCCGAGGGGATGTAGGAATGCGATAGGAAAGTCATAGATGCGGGCGTGTTGGCTAAAATGGGTCGGCCGGGATTGGTCAATCTCGGCCGACTATATTTGGCTAAATTATTCCGGCGCTAACAGTCGACGGTAAAGCAAATGGCAAAAACGCTTGCTACGTTTATTAGGCAGTCAATTAGAATCGAAATGCATTGACTATTCCCCAACGGGGTCACGCCACAAATCCACATGAGCATCGAGGCTGGAAGCGGAAGCATGGAATTGGCCCCGAGCTGTATGCAGATCGCTACAACGTTGACAAGCAACAGCATGCCAATCGGACCGAAGCCGGACCCAAAATAGGAAACAGCAATCACGCAAGAGACCACGTATGCAAGGCAGACGACACTCGCCAGAAGAAGTCGATAGCAAAAAATATTCAGGTCGAAATACTGCTGAGCATCTAAAACGATCGCGCAGTTAAGGCAGTACAAAACGACACTCGACAGGATAAACGCGCCCAAAAGGGCAAAAGAAGACAGCACCACTCGCGCAACGATAGCGCACACACGCTTCCCTCCCCGAGCCTCCGACAACCCCCACGGTTCCTCAATAAAGCCCGAACTGACAAAGCGCGGCACAATGCAAGCCGCGATGAACGGAAAGAACAATGCATGAGCCAACGGGGCTACGTTGAACAGCAGGCCGCGAAAAACCCCTGCATTACCAAATAGAAGGACATCCTCTGCCGATAGCCGAAGCGTCGGGTCTGGGAAAAAGCCCAAGAAACTGTTCTCACGGAGGCTACAGAACCACATCGGGAAAGAATTAAGCTGCAATACCACCATGCACGCATAAATTACCAGGATTAAGGCGTACGCCCATTTGCTCACATGCTTCAATTCTGACTGGAGAAGTCTTTTAATCTGACGAGCCATTGAGCACACCCCCAGCGCGAAAGCTCACGAGAGCGTAAATCAATACCGATAGACAACTGGCTGCCGCGCCATATCCCAGAAGCGTCAGCTGCCCCATATCGCTATACCCAAGGGCACATCCGACTCCAAGGTACGGCCCCGGAAGAAAGAAAATCCATCGCAAGGATGGTATGGGCGTCTGAAGGTAAGTTCCGTAGAGTGTCAAGCTCATGACAAATCCGATTATTACCACAGCCCCGCTAAATACGGCGCTGCTTGTAATCCGATAGATGGTCACCGTCTCCAACGCAACCGATATCACCAATACGGCGTTGATTATCATCGCAGGCAAAAATGTAGCCAGCATGCTATGCGCATAGTTTTGCCCTCCACGTGTTATCGCTATTGCAAACAGAAGAAGGCAAAGCGCACTATATGCTGCGCCGATTATTAAAGAAGACGAAAGTACATGTGCCAGAGCCCCGTTAAAGCGGGCAAGACCTCTTGCTGAAGAAATTCGGCATCCCTCTTCATAGCCGCGCTCCTGTAAAATCGCCAGGCAAACGATGAGCGGAACGAACAGGGAGGTGCCGGCAAAAGCACTGCGCACAAGGGACTCATCGGGTGCAGAAGGATCGATTACATTCCAGCAGAAACCAATATCTTCCCCAAAAACGCTATTGCCAAAGGCGAGCAACGTTGTTCCGTTTTTTAGAAAGACACCGAAAAGAAGGCCGAACGCCAGCATAAGCGTAAGACCAAACTTCGCCGGAAACATCCTGTGCAAACGCATCATATCTGCCTTTATGGGATGGATCGCCCGCTTCATAGCGAGACCGCCTTCATCAAGCGCCTGTAATACTCTTTTAGGGACGATGCCTCATCCCTTATGATGTCCATCGGTTCCTTTTTCAGCAGTTCGCCGTCATGAATAAACACGCAACTTGTTGCAACTGATGCCAACTCATCCAAATCATGGCTAGAGATGAGCATGGTCTTACCCTGTTCTCGATTCAATCGACCGATAAGAGCCCATATGCTCTCGATGCCCAGCGGGTCCAACCCATTTGCTGGCTCATCAAAAATAAGCAGATCAGTGTCACCCAACAAAGCCGTAGCTATATCAAGTCGCCGCTTCATTCCCAGAGAAAAACTGCTCACGCTCCTTTTCTCATCGACGTCCAGCCCAACTAGGCCCAAGACGCGAGGAACCTCACGTTTCTCATCAAGCCCCCATTCCGCACATCGGATTTGAAGATTCTCAACCGCGCTGAGAGATTGATATGCTCCGCTGGAATCTGGCACATAGCCGACACGCGTCCGCATCAGGCCAAGCTCTCTTTTTGATTTGCCTCCAAAGAGCTCCACGCTCCCCGAAGATGGCTCGCAGAGGCCCAAGACGATTTTAATAAGCGTGCTTTTGCCCGCACCGTTTGCACCGACAAGGGCACAGAGCTCAGACTGATGCACCTCGAAGGAAACGTCATGCAAAACGTGCCGTTTTCCGTAGCGTTTTGAAACTTTTGATAGCTTTATCGCTGATGCGTTCATTGGACCCCCGTTCTGCTTGATAGAAAAACCGCTCATATCGTTCCTTCTTTCCTTTATCGTTTTCCATGGTTGTTATTGTTTTTCGATAACTCATATTTGTCAAGATAATCTAAAAGAAGGGACCCGTGTTAGACACGGGTCCCTTCACGCTGATACTTCGTTTTAGTTGTTTGCCTTAAGCTACTCGTCACTCAAATCGACAGCGAAGACTGACGTCGGAAGCGATACCTCATTGCCTCCGCCGTCCCGCATCTGTCTCACGACATTTTTTGCGCGCTCGACAATAAGCTCCTCAAGCTCTTTCTCGCTCACGCGCTGAATAATATCTCCCGGTTGACAATCAAGCTCATCACAGATATCAAGAAGCGTCTTTAGGCGAATAGCTTTTATCTTTCCGTTTCTAAGCTTTGAAATATTAGCCGGAGTATGCCCCGTCGCCCGAATCAGATCAGCGCTGGTCTTTCCGGTCTTAAGCAGCTGCGTCTCAAGCTCGATGATGAGATAGCTCATGTTTCCTCCTACACAAGCTCGTCAGACTGCTCTTGGAGCAGCGAGGCATAACTCCAGATCGCCGAGATAAACAAGCAGACAACTGCGCCGATAAACGACCCCGCATCAAAGGTAGCGCCTTGGCAAATCTCAATAACGAAGGAATGAGGCACGATGTAAAGCTCCAGTCCGCCAATGGTGAGATTGACCGATCCATAGGCACCAACAAACGAAACCGCAGTGTTAACAGCAAAGGCAAGTGCAAGAACACGGATAAGCCGCACATGTGCCCTGGTAAAGGGCGAGACGCCCCGCGAGATGTTACGGCTGATCCCGCACAAAACGACAAGCGAAATACCCACAACGAGTGCCAGGCACAGTCCGCTTGGGATAACGATGCACCCGCCATTGAGAAGCGTCACGACACCAAAAGAATCGACAGAAGCAACGTTTTCAACCGCATACCAAATCACGTAAACAACCAACGCGGCAAAAGCGACGAGCATCCCTGCAAAAACGGCTGCCATGCAAAAACCAAGCTTCCTGATATTTTCGCCCGCCTTGGCCATACGCTGAACGCTGTTGGACATACACTCACCCTCATCGACTCTATCGTTATTCGAACAGTTTATCGAACAACGATATAGATTGCATACGGAAAGCCCCGCCAGTGCGCATAGGCCATTCACTAATCGGAAGGGGTGAGAGTGGATTTTTGGACACGTATCGAACGAGAGTGGATAATCTCCCACTTTGAGGCCACCACCGAGCCTAAAACGGGAGATTATCCACTCTCATTGTCATCAAAGCACGCAAGCTCTTATTCAGCCGCCTCGCGCAGAGCCGACATCGTTGCCGCATATTGTTGCTGCAGCGCATGCATTCCCTCGCGAGCGCCGTCAACGGCATCGGCGCCGCGCAGTGCCTCGGTCACCACAACCGCCGGCTCGTACAGATTATCGAATCCCAGATTCTGGCTCACGCCCTTGAGCGTGTGCGCTGCCATAAACGCACCTTTGGCGTCTCCCGCCGCCATGGCGGCCTCCAGCTTGTCCATGCTCTCGTCATCCAAAAACTTGAGGGCAAAGCGGGCAAGCATTTCCCCGCCCATCAGCCGAGCGCACGCGTCATCATAATTGGCGCCGATCTTCTCATACGCCTCACGCATGGAAATCATGGATTAAAACTCCTTTGGTCAAACTAGATCGTGGGAAACGCGACGACGTCGGCGGGGCGTGCCAACGTCTCGGCAATACGGTCTTGCACCTCGAGCAGGCAGTCGAGCAACAGCGGGTTAAAGGTGCCGCACTTACCGTTCAGGATCATCTGGATCGCCTCCTTGTGCGGGATAGCGTCCTTGTACACGCGCACGCTCGTCAGAGCATCGTACACGTCGGCCACCGAAACCACCTGTGCGGCAATGGGAATATCGTCGCCCTTAAGGCCATCGGGATAACCCTTGCCGTCCCAGCGCTCGTGGTGCCAACGCGCAATCTGGTACGCATATTCCATAAGCGCATTGCCGACGTGATGTCGGCCCAGCTCAAGCAACATGTCGGCGCCAATCGTAGTATGCGTCTTCATAATCTCGAACTCCTCGGACGTAAGACGTCCGGGTTTGTTGAGAATCGCATCGTCAATCGCCATCTTGCCGATATCGTGCAGCGCCGAAGCCAGGGCAATCGTGGAGCGTTCCTCGTTGTCGAGGGAAATGGTGTCGCTACGCTGGACCAGACAGCCAAGCAGCAGCTCGGTCAGCTTTTCGATATTCGTAACGTGCCTGCCGCTCTCGCCATTGCGAAGTTCCATGACACCGGCCATGATGTCGATGAGCATGCGACTGTTCTTGACGCGCTCGTTGTACTGCTGGGACAGCAGGCTCGTCAGGCGGCGCTGTTTGGCGTACAGACGGATAGTGTTGCTTACACGACGGCGCACGACACGGGCGTCAAACGGGCGGCTGATATAGTCCGAGGCGCCCAGCTCGTACGCACGCAGAACCACATCGTCGGATTCTTCGCTCGAAATCATGATGACAGGCAGATTGTCAACAACCGATCGGCGCGACAGATCGGCCAGCACCTCAAAGCCGCTCACGCCCGGCATGACAATGTCCAGCAGCACGAGCGACAACTCATCGCCATAGCGGTCGACCATATCGAGCGCCGTACGACCGTTTTCGGCCTCGAGGATGCAATACTCGTCCTTGAGCATCTCGTTGAGAATGGCTCGGTTCATCTCGGAGTCATCGACGATAAGCACCAAAGGCTTTTCGCTTTGGAAGGCCTCGATGAAATCGCCATCGGTCACGACCGTACCGGCTTTTGCCTTAGCACGGCTCAGTAACTGGACAGCGCGGCCAACGCCCTCATCAACCGTCTCGCCATGAATGCGAACGCCACCAACACATGCCGTCAAGCTCACGTGCTCATGGCCCGGAACAATCGTGGCATGAACGGCATCGGACACCTGATGCAGGCGACGGGTGAAGTCATCGGAGGGAATATTGGGCATGACGACCACAAACTTGTCGCAGCCATAGCGTACAAGCTCGTCAGTCGAACGAATTCCGCTGCGTATGGCTGTCGCCACAGCACCGAGCGCAAGGTCGCCGGCATGACGGCCACACGTATCGTTGAAGACCCTAAAATCATCAAGGTCGATCACCGCAACGCCGGCATTCATGCGGGCGCTACGGAGCTTTTCCTCGTAATATCGGCGATTGCGCACACTCGTCAGCACGTCGGTGTAGACGAGGTCCTCTTCTGCAGCCTCTTGCTCATCGATCGGACGCACCATCAGCAGGACGTGAGGCTCGCCCTCGACCTTCAGAGGGCGCAGGCGAGCGCGGTACTCGGTACCATCATTGAGCAGCTGCTCCGATACATCATCGGAACCTGCCAAGGCCTCAAGACTCGACTGACGCAGACAAGGGCAGCGATCGCCGGCGAGCAAGCAGTTAGGCTCGCTCTTAATCTGATCGGCCGACAACAAACGCACCACGGGGTAGGTCTTCGCGACGCGGGCGACCTCGGCGGCAGCCTCCTCGTCGGTTAGATTGACCTCGTGATTATTGAGCATATGGGGCCCTTCCTATCGTTACGCACGGCAACGGTGCATATCAATTGGTACAAGGGTAGCATCTAACAGCTGAAGGCAAACGCGCGATTATCGTTACATTTTTATGACCTGGCAAACGGCGGTAATGGAGCCGCGGGCGCGCGGTTATGGGCGCATTCGTTAACAATGACGAAACGCTAACAGCCCCTCTCCCCGCAGGTCATCGAGCGTGCTAACGCTCCAAGACATCGCGAACGGCGTTTGCCGCCGTAACGGGGCGATCGCGCAGACCGTTATGCGCGCCCGGGATCGTCACAAGGGGGCAATCGAGATATTCGGCAGCCGCTCGCGTGCCAGCCTCGCGGGGTGTACCGACCGAAAGCTCGCCCAAAAACACAGCCGACACCGCCTTTGATTCTCGGGCGCGCTCCCAGTCGGGAGCATATGTCATATTTGTTCCGTATTCATTGGCCATAAAGCAACGACCATTGCGCAGGGCATGCTTGGCTTCCGCTTCGGTCGTCCCAGGAGCCTCGGGGTCCAAGTCGCCGAGAGCTCCCAAGAAAAGCCGAAGCGCCCTTGAAACCTTTCCAGCCGCAATCATATCGAGCAAAATCGGAGCCGCGCCCATGCCGACGCCTTCGGCCGACACAGCCGGCTCATGCAGAATCGCACGGGCGACGAGATGGGGTTCGATGCGAAGAAGCTCCAGCGCCACCAACGTACCGGCGCTGTGCGCAAGCACATTTGTCGGAGCGCCAACGTGTTCGATCACGGCCTGCAGGTCGGCGGCCTGAGCGGCAAGATCATAGCTGCCGTCTGCCGCTTCGCTGCTGCCGCCACAGCCGCGGCGGTCGTAGGCAATTACGCGGTAGTTGTGACTGAGCTCACATGCAATGCCGTCGAAAAATGTGCCGTCGACACAAGCGCCGTGCACGCACACCAAGGCAGGAGTATCAGGCGACACATCCGGGCCGGCATATTCGCGACAGGCAATCGTGGTGCCCGCATTCTCGACCGTAAAATCCATGTTGTGCCCCCATCATCAACGCCCATCCAGTTGCGCGTCAGTACGGCTGGATAGACCCGCATTTCTTTACGCCTTGTTAACAGATTAACTTTACCCGACCCGAGGCTTTTCATGACACGGCATAATGAGCGACGTGAAAAAACGAAACTTGTAAAGCAAGAGCCCGCACCCTGCTTTGGAGCCGATGCTATGCTTAGGCACAATTGTCTTGAGGAGCATATGCCTATGTCTACGTTTTTGAATGCCAGCCCCATCTTTGGGCCCGTTCGCAGCCGTCGCCTTGGTCTCTCGCTCGGCGTCAACATGATGCCGGCCAGCGGCAAAATCTGCACGTTCGACTGCATTTACTGCGAAAACGGCCTCAACGCCGAGCGCCCCTGTCACGAGCCGTACAACACAGCTGCCGTGGTACTCGACGCGCTCGAGGCAAAGCTGCGCGATATGGCAGCCGAGGGCGAGCTCCCCGATGTGATCACCTTCGCAGGCAACGGCGAGCCCACCGTCGCACCGGAGTTTCCGCAGGCCATCGCCGGTGCCGTCGCGCTTCGCGACCAGCTGGCCCCAAACTCCAAGATTGCCGTGCTCTCCAACGGCACGCGCGCCGACCGCCCCGAGGTACACAATGCGCTCATGATGGTCGACGACAACATCCTCAAGCTCGATACGGTCGACCCGGCGTTTATCCAGCTGCTCGACCAGCCTGTTGGCCCCTACGACGTCGAGCACCAGATCGAGACGTTCGCAAGCTTTGACGGTCACGTTATTATCCAGACGATGTTTTTGAGCGGTGAGTACCGGGGCAAGTCTCTCGATAACACCGGCGAGGAGTACGTTGCCCCCTGGCTCGCGGCACTTGAGCGCATTCGCCCACAAGAAGCGACCATCTACACGGTGGCTCGCGAGACGCCGGTCGCCGGCCTTGCCAAAGCAGCGCCCGAGGCCCTCGACGCCATCGCCGCGCGCGTGCGCGCCCTCGGCATTCCCTGCCAGGTGAGCTACTAGCGCGCAGCTGCCCTGTGAGTGGGCTATACTAGCTGCGAATGAAAGGAAGTTAGCCATGTTTGACAATGGACCCGTGCCCGGCCGCAACGACGCTTGCTGGTGCGGCAGCGGCAAAAAATATAAGAAATGCCATAGCGCCTTTGATGAGCGCCTTGAGCGCCTGTGGGAAGAGGGCTGGGAGGTTTTGCCCCGCACGCTCTACAAGGCGCCCGCCGATATCGAGGGCATCAAGCGCTCGGCCGCCATCAACGTGGGCGTGCTCGATTACGCAGGCGAACACATCGCCGCGGGCATGACCACCAACCAGATCGACCAGATGATCTACGACTACACCGTCGAGCACGGCGGCACGCCGGCCGACCTCAACTATGAGGGCTACCCCAAGAGCGTTTGCACCTCGATCAACGACGTGGTCTGTCACGGCATCCCCTGCGATACGGACGTGCTGCACGAGGGCGACATCATCAACGTCGACTGCTCCACGATTCTTGACGGCTACTTTAGTGATTCGAGCCGCATGTTCTGCATCGGCGAGGTCTCTGCCGAGCGCCAGCGCCTGGTCGACGTCACCCGCGCCAGCGTGGAGGCGGGTCTGGCTGCCGTCAAGCCGTGGCTGCCGCTGTCCGTGATGGCCGAGGCCGTGCAAAAGACGGTCGAGGACGCCGGCTTTAGTGTGGTACGCGAGTACGGCGGACACGGCATCGGTAAGGAGTTCCACGAGGACCCGTTTGTGGGCTTTACCACCGAGGCACCCGATGTGGACACCATCATGGCTCCGGGCATGGTCTTTACCATCGAGCCCATGGTCAACGCCGGAGCGCCCGACATCAAGATCAGCAAGGGTGACGGCTGGTGCGTGCGCACCAAGGACGGCAGCGATTCGGCCCAGTGCGAGGTACAGCTCGTGGTGACCGAGGACGGCTACGAGCTGCTGAGCTGGTAGCCGTGGATGCGCCGGATGCTGACGGGCACGCTCGTCTTGCATCCGGCGTTTTATTTAAACGTTTTGCCTGATAAAACCTGCCAAAATAAACCTGTCCCTTTTTGGCAGGTCGAGCGGAGAGGACTGCTTGTGAACATCCTGGTTTTGCTGCCCGTCAATGACCGCCATCGCGCAATTCTTGAGTCGAGCGCTCCGGGCGAGGACTTTATCTACACGAGCTCCGACGCCGCCACGCGCGAGCAGATCGCCGATGCCGACGTGATCTTGGGCAACATCGACCCTGGCATGCTCACGGCATGCGAGCATCTCCAGCTGTTACAATTGCAGACCGCCGGCTATGACGACTACTTGGCCGCCGGCACCGTGCCAGCCGACGCTAAGCTTTCCTGCTCGGTGGGCGCCTACGGCCAGGCCGTAAGCGAGCATATGTTTGCCATGGTCCTTTCTATGATGAAGCGCCTGCCCGGCTATCACGACTTGCAGCGCGAGCATCGCTGGGAGGATTTGGGGCCGGTCACCTCGCTCAAGAACGCCAATGTGCTGGTGCTAGGCGCGGGCGATATCGGCGGCCACTTCGCCACACTCTGCCGCAACATGGGCGCGCACGTCCGCGGCATCAAGCGCCATCCACTCGTCTACCCCATTGTGTTTGAGGACATGGACGGCATGGACGCCCTCCCCGAGCGCCTGGCCGAGGCTGACATCGTCACGTCCTTTATGCCCAGCACGCCCGAGACGCGCGGTCTGGCGAACGCCGAGTTCTT
This sequence comes from Collinsella aerofaciens, assembly GCF_039752985.1. Taxonomy (GTDB): domain Bacteria; phylum Actinomycetota; class Coriobacteriia; order Coriobacteriales; family Coriobacteriaceae; genus Collinsella; species Collinsella aerofaciens_BT. The sequence goes on along the minus strand of NZ_JBDMHA010000012.1, from coordinate 403 downwards.
CGCCGCGATGAAACCGGGCGCCTTCTTTGCCAACGGCGGCCGCGGCGATCTTGTGGTTGCCGACGATTTGGTTGCCGCTCTGGAGTCGGGACATCTCGCCGGCGCCGCGGTCGACGTCACCGACCCCGAACCGCTGCCTGAGACAAGCCCACTGTGGAATGCGCCCAACATGCTCATCACGCCACACGTCTCCGGCTGGTTCCACCTGGCAGCCACGCTCAACAATGTGGTCGACATCGCCGCGGAGAACCTGCGTCACCTGCAAGCCGGCGAAACTTTACGTTGTTGGATCGAACATTAGGGTTCCGCCGTTCTAACGAACGGCGGACCGGTCGACGCTGCGCGCCGCCCAGAGCGACAATTTGTCATTCAAAAGGCAAGGCATGACCAGAAGGTCTATGCC
>NZ_JBDMHA010000011.1:0-39601 GCF_039752985.1 Collinsella aerofaciens | reverse complement strand
GCCGCGGGCTGGGAGTTCCTAAAGATCGCCGGCGTCAGCAACGTTGTCCTATCGCTCGCCTATGCGCAGTTTATGAGTGTGGGAACGGATTCGTGCATCCTGATCGCCGCGACGATGGCAACGTTCGCCGTTTGGGGCATGCCATTTGGCGCGTCGCTCCGCGTTGCGGATAAGGACGAGAAGGCGCTCATGCTGGGCTATTCGATCTCGGGTGTTCTTGGCGGCGTAAGCGAGCCGGCGCTGTACGGTTGCGGCTTTAAATATGGCAGGTGCCTGACGTGCATGGCCATTGGCGGCGCCGTCGGAGGCCTTGTTGCAGCCGTGGGCCACGTTACGGCCTATACCATCGGCATGACGAATGTCCTCATGGTCATTGGCTTTGCCACGGGCGGCATCTCGAACCTGCTGTGGTGCTGCGCTGCCGGCGGTGTGACATTTGCGGTGTCTGCGGCGCTGAGCTACTGCTTTGGCGTGGTGCCGGCGAAGGGACAGACGATGGGGGACGGAGCCGATTCACCCGAAACAGTGGCGAGCGCTGCTGAAGTAAGCGCATAAACCTGTGCGACAAAAGGACGATCCCTTTGTCGTGTTCCAAGGCCGCGGCCCGTGTGGGCGCGGCCTTTTTGTATCTGGGGGACAAAGTGGCTACACTACAATCCGTTTGAGCAATAGATATATAGGTAGTACCGTGGGGGCGGATGTAGATGGTCGAGTGGATTGTTAGGCGCGCACAGGGCGATCGTGCGCGTGTGGGCACGTTAGCTGGCATGGTGTGTATTGTCGCCAATGTTGCGCTTTGTGCTGCGAAGGGTGCAATTGGTGTGGTTTCGGGATCGGTTTCGATCGTGGCGGATGCCATGAACAACCTGTCCGATGCCAGCTCGAATATCGTGAGCGTGCTGGGCTTTAAGCTGGCGAGCAAGCCGGCCGACCCCGAGCATCCTTACGGCCACGGTCGCTACGAGTATCTCTCGGGTCTGGTCGTGGCGGCACTCGTGCTGCTGATTGGCGTTGAGCTGGTGAAGTCCTCGGTTGAGCGCGTCATCCACCCCGAACCTGTCGAGTTCTCGCTTGCCCTGGTGGCAGTTCTAGTGCTTTCGATGGTCGTAAAGCTCTGGATGGCGGCCCTCAACCAAAAGCTCGGCGATCGCATTGAGTCCGAGACGCTGCATGCGACCGCGCAAGATTCCAAGAACGATGTCCTTGCCACGGGCGCCGTGCTGGCGTGCGCAATTGTTTCGCAGGTGACGCACATCAATCTTGACGCGTGGGTCGGCCTTGCCGTTGGCGCCTATATTGGCTGGAGCGGCTTTGAGCTTATCCAAGATACGGTGAGCCCGCTTTTGGGCCAGACGCCCGATCCTAAGCTCGTCGAGCATATCCGCAGCAAGATCATGAGCTACCCCGGCGTTTTGGGCGTTCACGATCTGATGGTTCACGACTACGGCCCGGGCAGGAAGTTCGCAAGCGCTCACGCCGAGATGGCAGCCGAGGCCAGCCCGCTGGAAAGTCACGACACGCTCGATAACATCGAGCAGTCGTTTAGGAACGAAGACGGCATGATTGTCACGCTCCATTACGACCCCATCGTGACCGACGATCCCAAGGTGGCGAGCATGCGTTTACGCATTAACGCCATGGCCCAACAGATCGATAGCCGCCTTTCGATTCACGACCTGCGCTGTGTGCCGGGTCCTACGCACACCAACGTGATCTTTGACTGCGTGCGCCCCTCGGATCTGCAGATGAGTGCCGAAGACTTAAAGCACGCGCTGGCGAAACGTGTCGAATCCGAATATCCCAAGTCGATTGCCAAGATCACGATCGACGAAGACTATGTAGGCCATACCCACGAGTAGAGCCGCGCCGATAAAGCTAGTTATATAGAAGGGGAGAGCATGAAGCGTCTATATATACTCCGCCACGGCCAGACAGAATTCAACGTTAAAAAGCTCGTCCAGGGTCGCTGCGATTCACCGCTCACCGATCTGGGCCGTCATCAGGCACAGACAGCAGCCGCATGGCTAAAGGCCCACGGCGTTGTCCCCGACAAAGTAGTCTCGTCGCCTTTGGGTCGAGCCATGGACACAGCTCAGCTCGTCGCAACCGAACTCCTCGGCGCAGACGCAGCAGCCGAGCCCTGCAAAGGCATCATCGAGCGCTGCTACGGCACCTTCGAGGAAGGCCCGCACGACGCGCTGCCCACCGACGTCTGGGATCCGGGCGAGGACCTGGTCCCCTTCGGAGGAGAAGGAAGCCGCGCGCTGCAAGAGCGCATGGTAGACACCCTCACCAATCTCATGGGCGCCGAGGGCATAGAAACCCTCCTAGCAGTAAGCCACGGCAGCGCCAGTCGCCAATTCATCAAGGCTGCAGCCCCAGAGGGCTTCGAGCTCCCAGCAAAACTCCCCAACTGCGCCATCATGATCTTCAATTTCGACGAGGAAGAGTCGCAAGGAGAGAGCGACGGGCTCCAATGCAAGTTCACTCTCCAGCAAATAGTGGACCCCCAACAAAGTCATTAGCCTGAGCGAGCAAGGTTTAGCAGACATTAACGTGTCGTCTCCCGAGCACGGCGGAGGGCCGGAGAAATATATTAAGGTCATCGCGAGTTCCGCACGCAAAGAAGGCCACTTAATGTGGCCTTCGTCTTGCGCAGGACTGTAGAGCAGGGACCTTAATATATTTCTCCGGCACTCCGCCGTGCCCAGGCGACTCCACGCACTTTACCTGCGTAAACAATGTGAGTGAAATATGAATCTCGATGGATACGCCCGCAGCCGTGTATACTAAACAGCTGTGTGAAACCAGGGGAGTATTCTGGCTGGACAAAATGCCTGCTTAATAGGGTTGTCAGGTAGTCCGGACGCAATACAAGGCTGGGGAGCACGTCGTATAAGTAGTGGTCCTCTAGGGGCGTACGCTCGGTGGTGTACGCATTGTCCCAAGACCACGCGAGAGTTGGGATCATATCTTGATCAGCATGATTCTCGGCCGCAAGATTGGCATGACCCAGGTTTGGGACGAGGACGACAACGTCGTTCCCGTCACGGTCATCCAGGCTGGCCCCTGCGCTGTCTCGCAGGTTAAAACTCAGGCAACCGACGGCTATGACGCCGTCCAGATCGGTTTCGGCGACATCAAGGCCAAGAACGTGAACAAGCCCATGGCTGGTCACTTCGCCAAGGCTGGCGTCGAGCCTGTCCGCTTCCTTCGTGAGGTCCGCGTCGAGAACGGCGAGGAGCACAAGGTCGGCGAGGTCGTTACCGTCGCTGATTTCGCTGATGTCGAGAAGGTCGACGTCATCGGTACCTCCAAGGGTAAGGGCTTCCAGGGTCGCATCAAGCGCTGGGGTCAGCGCCGCGGTCCTATGACGCATGGTTCTCACTTCCAGCGTCACCCCGGTTCTATCGGTCAGTGCGCCTATCCTGCGCGCGTCCTCAAGGGCGTCAAGATGGCCGGTCACATGGGTAACGAGCGCGTTACCGTCAAGAACCTTTCCGTTGTCCGCATCGATGCCGAGCAGAACCTCATCTTGGTCAAGGGCGCTGTCCCGGGTGCCAAGAATGGTCTCGTCGCCATCCGTATGGCCTAAGGGCCCAGCCCATTTAGCCCAGCGTCATACCAAGGAGAACACTTAAATGGCAAAGTTTGAAGTAAAGAACAGCGAGGGCAAGAAGGTCGCCGAGGCCGAGCTCGCCGCTGAGGTGTACGGCATCGAGCCGAACATCCACGTTATGCACCACATCGTCAAGTGCCAGATGGCCTCTTGGCGTCAGGGCACCCAGTCCGCTAAGGGCCGCTCTGAGGTTTCCGGTGGCGGCAAGAAGCCTTGGCGTCAGAAGGGCACCGGCCGTGCCCGCCAGGGTTCCATCCGTGCTGCCCAGTGGCGTCACGGTGGCGTTGTCTTCGCCCCCAAGCCCCGTTCCTACGCTAAGCGTATGAACAACAAGGAGGTCAAGCTGGCTATGCGCTCCGCGCTGTCCGCCAAGCTGGCCGATGGCGAGCTCGTGCTCGTCGACGACTACGGCTTCGAGAAGCCTTCCACCAAGGCTGCCGTCGCCATGCTCAAGGCTCTCGGCCTTGAGGGCAAGCGTCTGACCATCATCGTTCGCGATGAGGACGTCAACGCCTACCTGTCGTTCCGCAACATTCCCAAGACGTTCATCATCACTGCCGACGAGGCCAACACCTACGATCTCGTCAACAACAACGCCGTGCTGATGCCCGCCGACATCGCCGCTCACTTCGGGGAGGTGCTTGCATAAATGACCGCCCACGAGATCATCATCCGTCCGATCGTGTCCGAGCGTTCCTTCTCCGGCATGGAGCTGAACAAGTACACGTTCGAGGTCGCCAAGGATGCTAACAAGTATCAGATCAAGGACGCTGTCGAGGAGATCTTCGGCGTCAAGGTCGTTCGCGTGAACACCCTGACGGTCAAGCCCAAGACCAAGCGCGTGCGCTATGTCGCCGGCAAGACCCGTTCTTGGAAGAAGGCCATCGTCACGCTGGCCGAGGGCGACACCATCGAGGTCTTTGGCAACCAGGCCTAAGACTCGCTGCTGTTGAGTGAGCTCATGCCTCCCAAATAGGGGAGGCGAGAGCTCAAGGTTTTGGGCGTATAAAATGGACACGCCCGGAACCGTGTATACGTCCGGTGTCATCGCACCCGAGGCAGAACCTCGAATCCCTGTCTGCGATGGCTAACGGATTCCTATTGAAAGGGATTGTAATGGCTGTAAAGCACCTTAAGCCGACCTCCGCTGGTAGGCGTTGGCAGACGATCTCCGACTTCTCCGAGATCACCTGCACCAAGCCCGAGAAGTCTCTTCTCGAGCCCCTGCCCAAGAAGGCCGGTCGTAACAACAACGGCCGCATCACCACCCGCCACCAGGGCGGCGGCGTGAAGCGTCGTTACCGCGTAATCGACTTCAAGCGCAACAAGGACGGCGTGCCCGCCAAGGTTGCCACGATCGAGTACGATCCGAACCGTTCCGCTCGCATCGCTCTGCTGCACTACGCTGACGGTGAGAAGCGCTACATCCTGGCCCCCAAGGGCCTCGAGGTCGGTCAGACCATCATGTCCGGTTCTGACGCCGACATCAAGCCGGGCAACGCTCTGCCCCTCGCCGACATCCCCGTCGGTACGCTCATCCACGCCGTCGAGTTCCAGCCGGGCAAGGGCGCTGCTATCGCCCGTTCCGCCGGTAACTCTTGCCAGCTGATGGGTAAGGAGGGCAAGTACGCTATCGTCCGTATGCCTTCCTCCGAGATGCGCCGCATCCTCGTTACCTGCCGCGCCACCGTCGGTGAGGTCGGCAACGCCGATCACTCCAACATCGTCATCGGCAAGGCCGGCCGTAAGCGTCACATGAACGTGCGCCCGACCGTCCGCGGTACCGTCATGAACCCTGTCGACCACCCGCACGGCGGTGGCGAGGGCAAGAACCACACCTCTGGTCGTCCCTCTGTTACCCCCTGGGGTAAGCCGACGAAGGGCCTTCGTACGCGCAAGAAGAAGAAGGTCTCGAACCAGCACATCATTCGTCGCCGTAAGAAGTAATTTCGGATACCGAGTTTTAGGAGAAAGCACTTATGAGCAGAAGTCTCAAAAAGGGCCCGTTCGTGGAGACTCGCCTTCTCTCGCGTATCACCGCGATGAACGAGGCTGGCAAGAAGGACGTCGTGAAGACCTGGTCCCGCGCGTCCACCATCTTCCCCGAGATGGTTGGTCACACCATCGCCGTCCACGACGGCCGCAAGCATGTGCCCGTGTATGTTACCGAGTCCATGGTTGGTCACAAGCTCGGCGAGTTCGCGCCGACTCGTACGTTCCGTGGCCACAAGGCCAAATAGGGGGTTAACCGTAAATGGCAACTAAGTCTATTGAAACTGAGGCCACCGAGGTTCGCGCCGTCGCTAAGTACGTGCGTGTTTCCCCCAGCAAGGCCCGCCTGGTGGTCGATCTGATCCGCCGCAAGCCTGTCGCTCAGGCCTTCGACATCCTCCACTTCTGCGACCGCGCCGTCGCCGTGGATGTCGAGAAGGTTCTCCGTTCCGCCGTTGCGAACGCCGAGAACAACAACGGTCTGCGTGCCGACAACCTGGTTGTCGCCGCTGCCTATGTTGACGAGGGTCCGACGCTTAAGCGCATCCGTCCCCGCGCCAAGGGTTCCGCTTCTCGCATTCTGAAGCGTACTTCCCACATCACCGTCGTCGTTGCTCCTCGAAAGGAGGCGTAAAGCTGTATGGGTCAGAAAGTCTACCCCACCGGCTTCCGTCTTGGCATTACCGAGAACTGGCGCTCCCGCTGGTTCGCAGAGAAGGATTACGCTAAGACCCTCGGTAACGATCTCGAGATCCGCAAGTACCTCGAGAAGCGTCTTTCCCGCGCAGCTGTCTCCCGCGTCGAGATCGAGCGCGCTGGCGACAAGGTGAAGGTCATCATCCTCACCGCTCGCCCCGGCGTTGTCATCGGTAAGAAGGGTGCCGAGATCGATACCCTCCGTACCGAGCTCGAGAAGGTCGCTGGCGTTTCCAAGGGCCAGCTCTCCGTCGACGTTGTCGAGATCAAGCGCCCCGAGCTCGACGCCAACCTCGTTGCTCAGTCTATCGCCGAGCAGCTCGAGGGCCGCGTTGCCTTCCGTCGCGCTATGCGCAAGGCTGTCCAGTCCGCCCGCAAGGCCGGCGCTAAGGGCATCCGTATCCAGTGCTCCGGTCGTCTCGGCGGTGCCGAGATGGGCCGTCGTGAGTGGTACCGCGAGGGTCGCGTGCCTCTGCACACCCTCCGTGCCAAGATCGACTACGGCACGGCTGTCGCCAGCACCACCATGGGCGCTTGCGGCGTGAAGGTCTGGATCTACCTGGGCGAGAAGCTCCCGGGCCAGCCTGTTCCCAACCCTGCACTCGAGGGCTCTTCCCGTCCTCGTCGTCGTAACTCCGAGAGGAGGGGTCAGTAGTGCTTGCCCCTAAGCGTATTCTTCACCGCAAGGTGCAGCGTGGCTCCATGAAGGGCCAGGCCAAGGGTAATACCGAGCTGCATTTCGGCGAGTTTGGTATCCAGGCTCTCGAGGCCCATTGGATCACCAACCGTCAGATCGAGGCCGCTCGTATTGCCATGACCCGCTACATGAAGCGTGGCGGTCGTGTCTACATCACGATCTTCCCCGATAAGCCCATCACCAAGAAGCCTGCCGAGACTCGCATGGGTTCTGGTAAGGGTAACCCCGAGGAGTGGGTGGCCGTCGTCAAGCCCGGCCGCATCATGTTCGAGGTCAAGGGCGTGCCCGAGGAGGTCGCTCGCGAGGCTCTGCGTCTTGCACAGCACAAGCTTCCCATCAAGACCAAGATTGTTGCTGCTAAGAACGCTGAGCAGCGCATCGAGAAGGAGATGGCTGAGGAGGCCGCTCTCGAGGCCAAGTGGGCTGCTGAGGACGCCGCCGCCGCCAAGGAGGAGAACTAATGAAGCCCGCAGAGATTCGTGAGCTCTCGGACGCTCAGCTCGTTGAGAAGCTGAAGGAAATGCGCGCCGAGCTCTTTAACCTTCGTTTCCAGATGGCCACCAGCCAGCTGGACAACACCGCTCGCGTCAACACCGTGAAGAAGGACATCGCTCGCGTCCTCACGGAGCAGCGCGCCCGCGAGATCGCAGCGGAGAAGTCCGCTGTCGCCGAGTAGGACCTAAGGAGAGAACATGACTGATTCGCGTAACTCGCGTAAGGTCCGTACGGGTGTCGTTACCTCCGTCTCCGGTGCCAAGACCATTGTCGTCACCATCACCGAGCGCAAGCGTCACCCCAAGTACGGCAAGATGATGACCAGCTCCAAGAAGCTGCACGCTCACGACGAGGAGTGCACGGCTGGCGTGGGCGACACCGTCCGCGTTATGGAGACCCGTCCTATGTCCAAGATGAAGCGTTGGCGCCTCATCGAGGTCGTCGAGCGCGCTAAATAAACAGTCGCTCTTACGACTTGTACGTTTCCGAAGATGTGCGTATGCCTGGCTTGCATACCACAGGCCGTCTAAAGGCTGCGCACCTCTCTTCGGTTCTTAGTTCGGAGGAACATCTACCATGATTCAGATGCAAACCATGCTGAACGTCGCCGACAACTCCGGCGCTCGCAAGATTCGCTGCATCAAGGTGCTTGGCGGTTCCAAGCGTCGTTATGCAGGCATCGGCGATGTGTTCATCGGTGCTGTCCAGGAGGCTACCCCTGGCGCCAACGTCAAGAAGAAGGACGTTGTCCGTTGCGTCGTCGTTCGCACCGTTAAGGAGATCCGCCGCAAGGATGGCTCCTACATTCGCTTTGATGAGAACGCCTGCGTTGTCATCAACAACGATGGTTCGCCCGTCGGCACCCGTATCTTCGGGCCCGTCGCTCGCGAGCTTCGTGACAAGAAGTACATGAAGATCGTCTCGCTCGCTCCCGAGACCCTGTAGTTAGGGGAGATATATGTATATCAAGAAGGGCGATAAGGTCCAGGTTCTCTCTGGTAAGGATCGCGGCAAGCAGGGCGTTGTCCTGCGTGCTCTCCCCGCCGAGAACAAGGTCGTTGTCGAGGGCGTTTCGGTCGTCAAGAAGGCCGTCAAGCCCAACGCTGCCAACCAGCAGGGCGGCATCGTTTCGCAGGAGGCTCCCATCGACGCCTCCAACGTCAATCTCGTTTGCCCCGAGTGCGGTAAGGTTACCCGCGTCGGTCACGAGAAGGACGGCAAGAACAAGCTGCGCGTCTGCAAGAAGTGCGGCCACAAGTTCTAAGCTGCCCGCAACAACAAGTTGCCAGCAAAGGCCCGGATGCTCCACGGCATCCGGGCCTTTTTCTATCCCCACTCATTGGGGACAGACTTAAATGAGTGGCCGTTGATTGGCAGTCATTGGGGACAGACTTAAATGACTAGTTGATAGGGACGGTCTTTAGATCTGTATATCTGGCCATCTAGGATAGGCTTCAACGAAAGCGGCACCTAGGGACAGTCCTTCGATGTCTGGTGCCCCCAGAGGGGTGAAGTAATACAGCTGGCTCTGTCTTTAGAGCTTTGGTGCTCCGCCCCTATATGTTTCACAAGGATTGTAGCATGCGCATTTACGCGCAGAGTCTTGCGCGATGATGCGCATGGCCGCGCAAATATCTGCTAACTATGGTTAAATAATGACCGACAAGCAAATAAACACGCAAATACGAGCAAATACGCGCGCATTTGTGCGAATATAGGGCTGTTGGAAATGAAGAACTTCCGATGATTCAGGAGGCACATATGGCAGATTCCAAGCAGGCTCCACTCGACTCCGCGGCAGCCGCAAAGGCAGCGTTCGCTTCGGTCCAGGGCAAGCCGTTCCCTGATGATATCTTTACGGCTCCCGAGCTTCGCTGGGCTGTGATCGGTTGCGGCGTTATCGCCAATCAGATGGCCCAGTCTCTAGCTCTTGCCGGCCGCAAGCTTGCGGGCGTCGCAAACCGTACGCTGTCCAAGGCTCAGGCTTTTGCCGAGCAGTATGGCATCGAGAAGGTCTATGAAACGGTTGAGGACCTCTATGCCGATCCGAACATCGATGCCGTTTATATCACCACGCCGCACAACACGCATATTACCTATCTGCGTGCCGCGCTGGCCGCCGGCAAGCACGTGCTCTGCGAGAAGGCCATTACCCTCAACTCTGCCGAGCTTGACGAGGCCCGCGCCATCGCCGATGAGCACAACGTGGTCCTTATGGACGCCACAACGGTGCTTCACATGCCGCTGTATCAGGAGCTGCGTCGTCGCATGGATGCGGGCGAGTTTGGCCGCATGAACCTTGCTCAGCTCAACTTTGGCAGTTACAAGGAGTACGGCGACCTGACAAACCGCTTCTACAACCGTAGCCTTGCCGGCGGCGCCATGCTCGACATTGGCGTGTATGCCCTGTCCGTCATGCGCCTCTTTATGGCAAGCCAGCCCGCTGAGGTCGTTTCGCTGGGCAACGCCTGTGAGACTGGCGTTGACGTCGCAGGCGGCATTGTCTGCCGTAACGCCGAGCAGCAGCTGGGCGTGGTGAGTCTTACGCTTCACTCCAAGCAGCCCAAGCGCTCGGTCATCAGCTTCGACAAATGCTATATCGAGGTCAACGAGTATCCGCGCGCCGACCATGCGACCATCGTGTGGACTGCGGACGGTCACCGTGAGGAGGTCCACGCTGGCACCGAGGCTTACGCTCTGTGCTACGAGATGGCTGACCTCGAGCAGGCCGTCGCCGGCGACGATTCCAAGCGTGAGCTTCTGGATTATGCTTCTGATGTGATGGAGCTCATGACCAAGCTCCGCGCCGATTGGGGAGTCGTCTACCCCGAGGAGGAGTAAGCGATGCTTGCGGAAGATAGGCTCAACACGATTGTGTCGATGGTGCAGCAGGCCGGCTCGGTCACTGTGCCAGAGCTTGCCGAGGCGCTGGGCGTGACACCGTCCACCATTCGCCGTGACTTGCAAACGCTCGACCGCGCACACCGTATCGCCAAGGTACACGGAGGCGCGACGAGTCTGGAGCGCGCGCACGTGACGCGCGACCTGACGATCAGCGAGCGCAGTGATCTTCATAACGATGACAAGGAGCGCATCTGCGCCCGTGCCGCGGCCCTGGTGGAGCCCGATAGCTTTGTGTATATCGATTCGGGCTCCACGACCCTCAAGCTCATCGAGCATCTTCCGCGCCTTGAGGGTGTCACCTATGTGACCGATTCCGTGCTCCATGCTCAGCATCTCGCCCTGCGTGGTATGCGCACCGTGGTGCTAGGCGGCGAGCTCAAGCCCGAGACCGAGGCGCTCGTCGGTCCCGATGCCTTGGCAACCCTGGACCGCTATAACTTCAACTGCGGTTTTTGGGGTTCCAATGGCATCGCCGCCGAGCAAGGTCTCACCACACCGGATATCGAGGAAGCGCAGGTCAAGCGTATCTCGATGCGCCATACCGCCAAACGCTTCGTAATCTCGGACGCCAGTAAATTTGGCATGGTGGCGCCCGTCAAGTTTGCGGACTTCCGCGACGCAACGATTATTACTGCGGGCGAAGTACCCGCCAAGTACCAGTCGATGGACAACGTCATCACGGTCTAGCGACGGGACAAGGCCAAAACCACCACAAAGGTGCCTGTCCCCATTGTGGTGGTTACGCCGTTCCTTTGTCTCGATCTGTAACATCTGGGGCCGATTTTGCCGAGTTACTGTTACAGATCGAGACGTTTTGGGACCGCGGCTGAGCCATTGGGGCAAAACCACCACAAAGGTGCCTGTCCCCATTGTGGTGGTTTAGGGTTCCCAGGGGCAGGGGGCTTCGATGTAGATGTGCTCGCCGGTTACGGGATGCGTAAAGGACACGCTGTGGGCATGGAGCATCAGGCCGCAGGGACGCGGCGTGCCGTAGAGCTCGTCGCCCACCAGGGGATGACGCTCACTCGCCAAGTGCACGCGGATCTGGTGTTTGCGGCCGGTGAGCAGCTCGACATCGATATACGAACGCGTGGGCAGGCCTCGGCGGCTCTTAAGGCGCTTGAGCACCTTCACGCGCGTCTGAGACGGCTTGCCGCTGGCGCCGACGCGCATCTTTCGGCTGTCGTGGCGGTCGCGGGCGATGGGCTTGTCGATGAGCTTTTCGTTCCAGTCGATCTTGCCCTCGGCGAGCGCCAGGTAGTGCTTTTCGAAAGCGTGGTCGATGACCATCTGGTCAAAGGCGGGCTGCGTCTGCTTGTCGAGCGAAAACAGCACCACGCCGGTGGTGTCACGGTCCAAGCGGTTGAGCGGCTGCATGTCGGTCGCGGCAAAGCCGTCGCCCATCGCCAGCAGCAGGTCGCTGGCGTAGTCGGTGAGCGTGCGCTCTCCGGTGCCGTCGCCGTGGACGATCATGCCGGCGGGCTTGTCGATGGCCATGAGCCAGGCGTCGCAGTAGAGGACTTGAGGTTCTTCGTTCACGTGTTAGCCTTTCGGTTAGCTGATTCCCACAAACATGCAGCCCGAGGTCGCCCCGCGTAGGCGGGTGGCGGGCTTGCGGCCGGCCTGCGCTGCTTCGACGGCACGACGGGCGCGGGCGACGGCACGGCCCACCTCATCCGTCTCGAGCAGCGTTCCGTCCACCATGAGACGACGCACGCCGGCATCGAGCAGCTGAGGAACCTGAGGCGTGAGGTCGATGGGGTAGGCGTCGTACAGGCGAGAGCGGCCGTGGATGTCGGTGCGGACGGGCATGACCTTTCCGTCGATATTCTTGAGTGACAGCTTGCGGGCACGCAGGCGGCAGTTGGCACAATCGTGGATGCAGCCGTTGGCAACCTGCAGAATGCAATGCTCGCTTGTCATAACGCGCGGGCGGCCAAAGACGGTGATGCCCAGAGCCGCGGGCGCGGCGGCGCCGAGCGAGACAATCTCGTCGAGCGTGATCTCGGGCGAGAGCCAAAACGCACCGGCTCCACGCTCGGCAAGCGCCTCCATGCAGGGCGTGTTGTGCACCGGCAGGCAAGAGCGAATCTCGGCCGTGGCGCCGGTCTGCGCGGCTACGGCGAGCTCGGAGATATTGCCGACGGCGACGGTGGCTCCGGCATTGATCCAGGGGTCAACGCGCTCGTGGTCAACAGCACGGCAGACCTCGTCGAGTACGGGCACGATACCCTGCTCAAATGCATCGGCAGGGGAGAGTCCGACAGCCTCGAGCACGTCGGTGGTCATGTAGAGGCGCGTTGCACCCTCCGCGCGGGCTGCCTCGACGGCCTCGAGCGAGGTGACGGTGGCGCAGATCTGCGGCTCATCGCGGTAATGCTCGGGTATGGCGTGCGTACATTTGTCGGGCCCCGGAATCTCGAGCGTTTTCGCACGCTCCTCATACGGTGCCAGAATGGCCTCCTCCAGCGCCTTGCAGGCGGCAGCGCGCACCTTGTGCACAGCGGAGAAGCCCATGCCGCAGCCCTCATCGAGCGCCACATCAAAGCTCGCTGCCTCAAAGGGCGAGGAGCCCATGCGGCCCACATGCTCAACCAGGTCTGCCGCCTCGACGGCGCGGGTCTTGGCGGCCTCGACGGTGAAGCCCGTGGCGGTGGCGGTGAGCGCGGGGTTGTCAGAGCAGGTGAGTGTGACGGTAAACGGCTCGCCCAGGCGCGCCACGACGGACACATCAACAGCTCGGCGGCGCAGCACATCGCGCTTGAGCGCGGCGCCGGCGGCGTCGATGGCACGCTGACTGCGAATCACGCGGACGCGGCAGCCCTCGGGCATGCTGCGGGGCACGCGGCACTCGATAACATCGCCGGCGGCGGCATCATCGGCGGCAATAGTGGTCAGGAACTGGTCAAACTCGTTATCGTGGCGAAGCTCCAGCAGGTCGCCCTTGCCCACGGGCTCAAACAGCTCAATGCGGGCGATGGCGGCGCGGCGACGGCGGTCGTCGGGCTTGAGGCCGCGCACATCGCGGTTGGCCAGACGGCTGCCCAGCACCGTGCCCACGATCTGGCCGCGATTGTTGGAACGCTCATAGCTCATCATTTCGTCGCCCGAGGTGCCGTCCTGATAGGCGTGCGTAAAGTCGCGGTTGAAGCAGCGCTTGAGCTGGCGCTGGCGGGCGGCTTCCTCGTCCTTGGCAACGGTGGCTCCGGATAGCATGTCGTCAATTTCGTGACGATACACATCAACGATGGAGTACACGTAATCGGGCGCCTTCATGCGGCCCTCGAGCTTGAGCGACGCGGCGCCGGCGTCATACAGACGGCGAACAAGCTGTGAAGTGTTGGTGTCACGCGGGCATAGCGCACGCTCGCGGCCGGCGGGGGAGAGCGCGCGACCGTTTTCGTCGATCAGTTCGTAGGGCAGGCGGCAGGGCTGGGCGCACATGCCACGGTTGGCCGATCGTCCCGCCATGGCAAAGCTCGAAAGCAGGCACAGGCCCGAGTAGCAAAAGCAGATGGCACCATGGCTAAAGACCTCAAGGTCCACGTCGGGCGCGGCATCATGAATGGCGGCAATCTCGTCGATGGAAAGCTCGCGCGAGAGGGTCACACGGTCGGCGCCCTGCTCGCGGCACCAAAGGGTTCCGCGGTCGTCGTGGATGTTTGCTTGGGTTGAGATGTGCGTCTCGATGCCGGGCATCGTGCGCTTGACCTCAAAGAACAGGCCCCAGTCCTGGATGATGAAGGCATCGGCGCCCAGCGTGGAGCAGCGATGGATGAGTTGCAGCGCATCGCCCATCTCGGACTGCTTGATGACGATGTTGACCGTGACGTAGACGCGCGACCCGGCTAGATGTGCGGCTCGGCAGGCTTGCTCAAAGGCCTCGTCGGTAAAGTTGGTGGCCTTGCGACGGGCGTTGAAGCTGCCCATGCCGCAGTAGATGGCGTCTGCCCCGGCAGCAAGCGCGGCGGCAAAGGGCTCCGGGCCTCCGGCGGGTGCCAAGAGCTCGGGTCTGCGGTTGGTGGTTCTACTGGCGGTTGCGGTCATATCCTGCCTTTCAAAATGCTCAGATACTCAAAAGTATAGTGGTGCCGTCGCGGCGGGCGACGCCCGTGCTCCAAGCAGGATAAAGTCTTCAGCAGCCCTTGCAGCAAAAATGATCCGTTTCCCTTCGTTCCCATCGGATTAGGTGATCCATAGGTGGCGGAGGAAAACGGATCATTTTGAGCTTCACTGTCCGGTCGTGCCGTTCAGCGGCCGACAGGCACCGTTGGGCGATAAAATATTCTCGCAACGTGATAATAATCTTGCATCGCGCGGAAACCTTGAGTACTATCCCAAATCAAGCGCGGTGTTCAGACCGAATTGTGCCTCCCGGTGTGAACGCCGCGCTCACGCTCTCTATCTGATCGTAAGGAGAAAAACATGAGCAAGACCGTCGTGTCTTCCGATAACGCACCTGCAGCCATCGGCCCGTATTCCCCCGGCATCCAGACCGGCAACATGGTGTTCCTGTCCGGCCAGCTGGGCATCGACCCCGCGACCGGCAAGATGCCCGAGGGCGTCGAGGCCCAGGCCAAGCAGTCCCTCGCCAATGTCGAGGCCCTGCTGACCGCTGCCGGCGCCACCTTTGCCGATGTCGTCAAGACCACGGTCTACCTGGCCGACATCGCCGACTTCGCCGCCGTGAACGAGATCTACGCCTCCAAGTTCGAGGCCCCGTTTCCCGCGCGCAGCGCCTTCCAGGTTGCCGCCCTTCCGGCTGGCGGTCTGGTCGAGATCGAGGTCGTCGCCGCCCTCTAAGGTGTTGGCAACAACTAAACATGACATGCAAAAAGACCCTGCAGCGCGTGCGAGCTGCAGAGTCTTTTGTTAAGTGACGAATCGCTTGTGGAGCCGCGCTCCATTTTGCTCGTTAGCCCTCCTTGCGAACTTTTTGCAGGTAGCGGTAGACGCTGGGCTCCGAGATGCCCAACGCGGTGGCGGCGCAGGCCACGGCGCCCTTGAGCATGAACACCCCGTTGCCGTTGAGGTGGCGAATGACGTCCACGCGGTCGCTTTGACCAAGCGACGTCACATCCAGCCCGCGAGCGCTCAGCAGCTCGGCAATGCTGCGGTCGATGAGCTCCTGTGTGGACTCCGAAAGGCTTTCGACCTCGATAGAGGCGGGCTCCGTGCGCGTCGGCGCCGCGTCGAAGCACGCCATGAGCTGCTGTGCCATGGCGTTGATGGAGCGCACGGTCGAGAGGTCGGTGTTGACGCAGAGCATGCCGACGATCTCGTCATTCTCGCGGATAAAGTACGTCGCTGACTCCAATGTCTTGCCACCGGCACCGCGGCCCTCGTAGCCCGTAATAAACGGCAGGTCGCGATACTTGGCGTCGTGCATGATCTTGAGCGCCAGATCGGTGGCGGGACCGCCGACCTTGCGGCCGCTCACGATACCGTTGCGGATATCGACGATGGCGTGGTCGGGATCCGAGAAATCGTGCAGGACGATTTCGCTGTTCTTACCGAGTACCTGCTCCAGGAAATCGACCATCGGCAAAAAGCGACGTACGGTCTCGTTCACGGGCAACTCCTTTGGGTTCTATCGAAGTGTTCATAACAATTTTTTATCATGGTAACACGCTGCCCATCATCTCGTATATCCGCAGGTACATTGCGTAATGCAGACGAACGGTAGGAATTTAGCGGTAAACGGTTGACCAAAAGAAATGTTAGATGTTATTTTGACCAGACACTTTCCTGACCTGCGGAAATGCGTATTTTCAGCTGAAGAATAGTCTGATAACAAAAAATTATTATTGAGAATGAGAATCATCTTTAATACGATATGCAATGAAGGCACAACCTCAACCCCGCACTGCGTCACAATAGAGCGTCAGATGCGAAAACAACTACTTCGAGGATTGGTGGTCAAATGACCCAGGAGACGGTTACGAACGGTACTGAAGCCCTGTTCACTCGCGAAGGCATGCCTCCCGTTAAGGAAATGATCCCGTGTGCCCTTCAGCACGTACTGGCATCGTTTGCCGGCATCATTACCCCGGCGGTCATCATGGCCGGCGTCTACGGCTTTAATAGCCAGCAGAGTACCGACATCATCCAGGTCGCGCTCATTCTTTCGGCGATCGACACGGCCCTTCAGGCCTTCGCTCCCTTCCGTCGCATCGGCGGCGGCCTGCCCATCGTCATGGGCGTTTCGTTCGCGTTCCTGCCGGCCCTGCAGGCCATGGGTGCCTCGGGCTTTAGCTTTGGTGCGCTGCTGGGTGGCGAGATCGTCGGCGGCGCCGTCGCGGTCCTCTTTGGTCTGGCCTACAGCAAGATCAAGTGGCTGTTCCCGCCCGTCGTGACCGGTACGGTCATCTTCTCCATCGGCGTTTCGCTGTATCCCACGGCCGTCAAGTATATGGCCGGCGGTATGGGTACGCCGCTGTGGGGCACCCCGCAGGCCTGGTGCGTCGCTCTTATCACCTTCGCCGTGGTCTTTGCGCTCGCCAACTTTGGCAAGGGCACGCTCAAGCTGGGATCCGTGTTCTTTGGCATGATCGTTGGCATGATCGTCTCCATCCCCTTTGGCATGATCGACTTCTCCAGCGTCGCCACCGCTCAGGTCTTCGCTCTTCCCAAGCTCATGCCCTACGCGCTCAAGTTTGATCCCGAGGTCTGCATTACCCTCGCCGTCGTGTTCCCCATGGTTGCCATCCAAGTTATCGGTGACGTCTCCGCCGCCTGCCTGGGCTCCATCGACCGTATGCCCACCGAGCGCGAGCTCTCCGGCGCTATCGTGTCCCAGGGCCTCACCTCTATGGTCGGCGGTCTGCTGGGCGGTCTTCCCACCAGCGCCCTTGGCCAGAACGTGGGCATCATCTGCTCCAACAAGGTCGTCAACAAGTGGGTCTTTGTGATCATTGCGGCCGTCTTTGCCATCGCCGGTCTGTTCCCGCAGCTCTCTGCCGTCCTTTCCGCTATCCCGCAGCCCGTCATCGGCGGCGCGACCGTCGGCGTCTTTGGCACCATCACCATGAACGGCGTGCGCATGTTCACCCGCGAGGGCCTCACGCAGCGCACCACCACCATCGTCGGCACCTCCGTCGTCTTTGGCCTGGGTATCTGGATGGCCAGCGGTTGCCTTGCCGGCGAGGGTATGCCCGCCTGGGTGTCCACCGTCATCGGCTCCAATGCCGTAACCCCCACCGCCATCATGGCCATTGTCCTTAACCTGATCCTTCCGCAGACGCCGGTCGTGGCTCAGCACATCGATGCTGCCAAGGACGCTGCCGTGGATCTGGTCTTGCCCGAGAGCAAGAAGTAACCAATTCGGTGCTATTCGTCGGCGGACGCATCGCCTCGTCCGCCGACGCCATGCGGCACCAAGCCGCACTTCAAAGGGTTTGTCCCTTTGGTGAAGCGTTGACGGGAGAGGGCCCGTTTCCGGTGTAGGCCGGCGCTTCGCACTCCGCCATGTCAGAGGTGTCAAACCCCGCCTCTGATGTTGAAGGGAGCATCCATGCTTCTGGTCGCTAACGGTTCCGTCTTTACCCGCAACGCTCAGACCCCGTTTATTCCAAACGGTGCGGTCGCCATTGACGGAGATACGATCGTCGAAGTGGGCCCCGAGCGCGAGCTCAAGGCCAAGTACCCGGATGCCGAGTACGTCGATGCCCAGGGCAACCTCATCATGCCCGGACTTATCAACTGCCACACCCACATCTACTCGGGTCTGGCCCGCGGCCTTGCCATTAAGGGCTGCAACCCCACCAACTTCTTGGAGAATCTCGAGCAGCAGTGGTGGAAGATCGACGACAACCTGACGCTCGACGGCACCAAGGCCAGCGCCTATGCTACGATTTTGGACTCCATCCGTGATGGCGTCACCACGATCTTCGATCACCATGCGAGCTTCTGCGAGATCCCGGGAAGCCTCTTTACCATTAAGGATGCAGCTCAGGAGCTGGGCATGCGTTCGTGCCTGTGCTACGAGGTTTCCGATCGCCGTGGCCAGGAAAAATGCGACCAGGCCATTGCCGAGAACGCCGAGTTTGCCCAGTGGGCCGCCAAGGAGCGTCGCGATAACGACAACCACATGATCGCTGCCATGTTTGGCGGGCATGCCACCTTTACGCTGTCGGACGAGACCATGGACAAGATGGCCGAGGCCAACAACGGCCTGACCGGCTTCCACATCCATGTGTGCGAGGGCATGAATGACGTGTGGGACTCCCGCCTCAACCGCGGTGGCATCAGCCCCGTCGAGCGCCTGCTGCAGCACAACCTGCTTGGTCCCGACACCATGCTGGGCCACTGCATCCACGTGACGCCTGCCGAGATGGATATCGTCAAGGAGTCCGGCACCTGGCTGGTCAACAACCCCGAATCCAATATGGGCAACGCCGTGGGCTGCGCCCCCGTGCTCGAGTTCTTCCGCCGCGGCATCCCCGTGTGCATGGGTACCGACGCCTACACCCACGATATGCTCGAGAGCCTTAAGGTCTTCCTGATCATTCAGCGCCACAACGCTGCCATGCCCAACGTGGGCTGGTGCGAGGCCATGACTATGCTGTTTGAGAACAACGCCAAGATGGCGAGCAAGTACTTCGATCGCAAGCTTGGTGTGCTCGAGGCCGGCGCTGCCGCCGACGTTATCGTTATGGACTACAAGCCCTTTACGCCGCTGAGCGAGGAGAACATCGACGGCCACATGCTCTTTGGCATGATGGGCAAAAACTGCCGCACCACCATCATCAACGGCCGCGTCCTGTACAAGGATCGCGAGTTCGTTGGCATTGATGAGGACAAGATCAACGCGTGGACCATGGCTGAGTCCAAGAAGCTCTGGAGCACGCTCAACGATCGCGCCTACTAATTCACAAGTAGATTCGCGTGCGTCGGATGTTTCGCCGCATCCGACGCACGTATAGGCGGCCTCCGCGGGGTCGCCGGCGCTGTGCTAGCGCTACACCGTATTTGCGCCCGCCGCGCGGTCTCGCCGGGCGTTACAGAGAGGAGCTCATTATGAGCGACATCATGAGGCCGATCCCGTTTTCGCAGCTGATGAACTGGATCATCGAGGAGCACAAGACTCAGGGCGCCATCTTTGGCGTGCGCAAGATGGTCACGGCCAACCAGGAGGGAGCGCTTCCCATTTTTGACGAGCGCATCGAGACTCCGTTTGGCCCGGCCGCCGGCCCCAACACGCAGCTTGCCCAGAACATCGTGGCCTCTTATGTGGCCGGCTCCCGCTTCTTTGAGCTCAAGACCGTTCAGGTTATGGACGGCGAGGAGCTCTCCAAGTGTGTGAACAAGCCCTGCATTGTGGCACAGGACGAGTGCTACAACTGCGAGTGGTCGACCGAGCTCGAGGTTCCGCAGGCTTTTGCCGAGTACGTGAAGGCATGGTTTGCCTGCCACCTCATCGCTCGCGAGTACGGCCTGGGCAGCCCGGACGGATTTGTCTTTAACATGTCCGTGGGCTATGACCTCGAGGGCATCAAGAGTCCCAAGGTCGATGCGTACATTGAGGGCATGAAGGACGCTAGCGGCTCCGACGTCTGGAACGAGTGCCGCGCATGGGCGCTCGCCAACCTGGACAAGTTTGAGCATGTTGACGCCGCGTTTGTCGAGTCCATCCCGGCGCGCGTCTCCAACTCCATCACCGAGTCTACCCTGCACGGCTGCCCGCCGGCCGAGATCGAGCGCATCGCGACCTATCTGATCACCGAGAAGGGCCTCAACACCTACATCAAGTGCAACCCCACGCTGCTGGGCTATGAGTTTGCACGTCAGCGCCTCAACGAGCTGGGCTTTGATTACATCGTCTTCGATGACACGCACTTCCGCGAGGACCTGCAGTGGGCCGATGCCGTGCCTATGTTCGAGCGCCTGATTGCCCTGTGCGCCGAGCGCGGCCTGGAGTTTGGCGTCAAGCTGATCAATACCTTCCCCGTCGACGTGACGAGGAACGAGCTGCCCTCTACCGAGATGTACATGTCCGGCCGTTCGCTGTTCTCGCTGACCATCGAGGCCGCCCGCCGCATTACCGAGCAGTTCGATGGCAAGCTGCGCATCAGCTACTCCGGTGGTGCCACGGTCTACAACATCCGCGCCCTGTACGATGCCGGCATTTGGCCCGTTACCCTGGCGACCGACGTGCTCAAGCCCGGTGGCTACGAGCGCTTTAGCCAGATGGCCGGCGAGTTCACCGATCTGGATGGCAAGCCGTTCGCGGGCGTCTCGCTCGACGCCGTGGCCGCGATCCAGGCCGATTCGCTCACCAACCCGCTCTACAAGAAGCCGCTGCGTCCGCTGCCCGACCGCAAGGTCGCCGGCAAGAGCCCGCTTTCCGACTGCTTTACCACGCCGTGCCGCACGAGCTGCCCCATCCAGCAGGATATTCCCGCCTATCTGGCGGCTGTTGACGAGGGCCGCTACGAGGACGCGCTCAACATCATCATCGAGCGCAACGCCCTGCCGTTCATTACCGGCACCATCTGCCCGCATCCCTGCGGCCGCGCTTGCGAGCGTGCGTTCTACGAGCCCGAGGGCGCCCAGATTCGCGCCAGCAAGCTCAAGGCCGCCCGCGAGGCCATGACCGCCGTGCTGCCCAAGCTGCGCGCCCAGGCCATCGCCAACGACAGCGAGCGCAATGTTGCCGTTATCGGCGGCGGCCCTGCCGGTCTGGCGACGGCGTTCTTCCTGACGCGCGCCGGCGTGCGCGTCACCATCTTCGAGGCCCGCGATTCGCTTGGCGGCGTGGTCCGTCACGTGATCCCCGAGTTCCGTATCGCGAGCGACGACATCTCCCACGATGCCGAGCTCTGCCTGGCCTTTGGCGCCAAGGTGCAGCTCAACGCTCGCGTGGAGTCCATCGGCGAGCTCAAGGCTCAGGGCTTTACCGACGTTGTCGTGGCCACCGGTGCCTGGATGCCCGGCTCTGCGGGCTTGGGCGAGGGCGCCGAGCTCGACGTGCTGGAGTTCCTCGAGGCCGCCAAGAGGGGCGAGAAGCTCGAGCTGGGCGAGGACGTCGTAGTCATTGGCGCCGGCAACACCGCCATGGATGCTGCCCGCGTGGCCAAGCGCCTGGCTGGTGTGAAGAACGTGCGCCTGGTGTATCGCCGCACCAAGAAGCAGATGCCCGCCGACGAGGAAGAGCTTGATCTTGCTCTTGCCGACGGCGTTGAGTTCTGCGAGCTGCTGGCTCCCAAGGCACTCAACGGCGCCGTGCTGACCTGCGATGTTATGGAGCTTGGCGAGCCGGATGCAAGCGGCCGTCGCAGCCCCGTTGCCACGGGCGAGACCGTTGAGCTTCCCGCCACCACGGTGATCTGCGCCGTGGGTGAGGGTATCGATGCCAGCCTGTATGATGCCGCGGGCGTCGAGCACGACCGTCGTGGCCGTCTTGCCGCCACCTCCACCGGTGTCGAGGGCGTCTGGGCTGCGGGCGACTGTCGTCGCGGTCCGGCCACCGTGGTCGAGGCTATTGCCGACGCCGCCGAAGTCGCCCGCGCCATCGCTGGCGTGGACTTTAACAAGTACGCCGACTGCAACGAGCAGGCCGGTCGCGAGGACACCTGCTACGAGCGCAAGGGGTCGCTGTGCCGCGACAAGCGCAACTGCACCAAGACCCGCTGCCTGGGCTGCGGTTCGGTGTGCGAGGTCTGCTGCGACGTGTGCCCCAACCGCGCCAACGTTGCCATCAAGGTGCCGGGCCTGGCCAAGCATCAGGTCGTTCATGTCGACGGCATGTGCAACGAGTGCGGCAACTGCGCCGTGTTCTGCCCCTACCAGGAGGGTCGTCCCTACAAGGACAAACTCACCCTGTTCTGGAGCGAGCAGGACATGGAGAACTCCGAGAACGAGGGCTTCCTGGCCGTGGGCGAGGACCACTTTAAGGTCCGCGTCGCCGGCACGGTCCGCACCGTATCGGTCGATGCCGTCAACACCGGCCTTCCCGAGGCCGTCCGCCTGACCATCAAGGCCGTGCGCGACAACTATTCGTATCTCCTTAAGAAATAAGGGACCCCTTATGGCCAAATCCATTCAACATAACGTGGCCTACGTTGCCTGCGGAAGCGGTTGTGCCTCCGCAGGCGGCGACGCCCGCTGCAGTGAAGGCTGCATTGGCTGTGGCGCCTGCGTCACGGCCTGCCCCCACGGCGCCATTGCACTGGTCGATGGCATCGCCCGCGTTGATCGCTCGAAGTGCACGGGTTGTGGCCTGTGCGGCATGGCGTGCCCGCAGCGCGTGATCGCCTTCGTCCCCGGCTACCAGAATATCCTGGTGCGCTGCAACAACACCGATAAGGGCGCCATCGCCCGCAAGATCTGCGACACGAGCTGCATCGGTTGCGGCATGTGCGCCAAAAAGTGCCCCGCCGGCGCTATCCGCATCGAGGACAACTGCGCCCATATCGACGGCGCGGACTGCCTGTCGTGTGGCATGTGCGCCGTCGTCTGCCCGCATGGCGCTATCCACGACCGCACCGGCATCGCCGCCGGCGTGTAGAAGGGAATCACCATGGCACAGGAATTCACTTTTACCGTTAACGGCGTTGAGCGCACGACGACCCAAAACAAACCGCTGCTGCGCTACCTGCGCGACGACCTGCACATTCACTCCGCCAAGGACGGCTGCTCCGAGGGCGCCTGCGGTACCTGCACCATTCACGTGGACGGTGCGGCCGTCAAGGCGTGCGTACTGACCACCGCGCTTGCCGCCGGCCGCAACATCGTGACCGTCGAGGGCCTGCCCGAGGACGTGCGCGAGGCCTTCGTGTACGCCTTTGGCGCCGTGGGCGCCGTGCAGTGCGGCTTTTGCATCCCCGGCATGGTCATGGCGGGTGCAGCGCTCATCGCCGAGGACCCCGAGCCCACCGAGGAGCAGATCAAGTACGCCATCCGCGGCAATGTCTGCCGTTGCACCGGCTACAAGAAGATTATCGAGGGCATCTCGCTGGCAGCTGCGGTGCTCCGTGGCGAAAAGCAGATCGACGAGGATCTGGAGCGCGGCGATGACTACGGCGTGGGCAAGCGCGCCTTCCGTATCGACGTGCGCAAGAAGGTGCTCGGCGAGGGCAAGTATCCCGACGACATCGACGAGCTCGATCAGCCGGGCCTGACCTATGCCAGCGCCGTTCGCTCCAAATATCCGCGCGCCCGCGTGCTCTCCATCGACACCTCCAAGGCCGAGGCCCTGCCCGGTGTGGTGGGCATCCTGCGAGCCGAGGACGTGCCGGTCAACCAGGTCGGCCACCTTATCCAGGACTGGGACGTCATGATCGCCCAGGGCGATATCACCCGCTGCGTGGGCGACGCCATCGTTTTGGTAGTCGCCGAGGACGAGGCGACGCTCGAGAAGGCCAAGAAGCTCGTAAAGATCGATTACGAGCCGCTGGAGCCCGTGCGCAACATCGCCGAGGCCAAGGCCGCCGACGCCCCGCGCCTGCATGACAGTTTCTTTGCTTTTGGCAACACGGTGGAGCTCAAGGACAACGTGTGCCAGAGCCGTCACGTGACGCGCGGCGACGCCGCCAAGGCGCTAGCGGAGAGCGCATTCACCGTGACGCAGCGCTTTACCACGCCCTTTACCGAGCACGCCTTCTTGGAGCCCGAGTGCGCCGTCGCCTTCCCGTACAAGAACGGCGTCAAGGTGCAGTCGACCGACCAGGGCGCCTACGATACGCGCAAAGAGTGTGCCCACATGTTTGGCTGGGACAACGGGCCCGAGCGCGTGGTCGTCGAGACCATGCTCGTGGGTGGCGGCTTTGGCGGCAAGGAGGACGTGTCCATCCAGCACCTGGCCGCGCTCGCCGCATATAAGTTCCAGCGTCCTGTGAAGTGTAAGCTCACGCGTGCCGAGTCGCTCGCTTTCCATCCCAAGCGTCACGCCATGGACGGCACCTTTACACTGGGCTGCGACGCCGAGGGCAACTTTACCGGCCTGGATTGCGAGATCAACTTTGATACCGGTGCCTACGCGTCGCTGTGCGGCCCGGTGCTCGAGCGCGCCTGTACGCATGCCGTCGGCCCCTACAAGTACCAGAACACCGACATTCGCGGCTTTGGTTACTACACCAACAACCCGCCTGCCGGCGCGTACCGCGGCTTTGGCGTCTGCCAGTCCGAGTTTGCGCTCGAGAGCCTGATCGACCTGCTGGCAGAGAAGGTCGGCCTGGATCCGTGGGAGATTCGCTACCGCAACGCCATCGAGCCGGGCGAGGTTCTGCCCAACGGCCAGATTGCCGATTGCTCCACGGCGCTTAAAGAGACGCTGCTCGAGGTCAAGGATGCCTACTACGCGCATCCCGGACACGCCGGCATTGCCTGCGCCATGAAGAACGCCGGCGTGGGCGTGGGCCTGCCCGATGCCGGTCGCTGCAAGATTCGCGTCGAGGATGGCCGCGCCGTGGTCTACGCCGCCACGTCCGACATCGGCCAGGGCTGCAACACGGTCTTTTTGCAGGACGTTGCCGAGGCCTGCGGTCTGCCGCTGAGCTGCATTGCTAATGGCGAGTGCTCCACCGAAAACGCTCCCGACTCCGGCACCACGTCTGGCTCGCGTCAGACGGTCGTGACCGGCGAGGCCGTGCGCGGTGCCGCCTTCCTGCTGCGCGATGCCATGCTTGACATCGAGGCCGGCAAGCCCGCACCCGATACTCCCGTGAGCGCGCATGGCGACGGCGTCAAGATTGAGTACGACGACGGTCGCGCCTATCAGCTGCGCACGCAGGAGCTCATCGCCGGCCAGGGTATGCATCCTCAGGATCCCGCGGCTGCCATCAAGGCGCTCGAGGGATGCGAGTTTGGCTACGTGTACCTGGAGCCGACCGACAAGCTGGGCGCCGACGTTCCCAACCCCAAGAGCCACATCTGCTACGGGTTTGCCACGCATGTGGTCATTCTGGATGATGACGGCCGCGTGAGCGAGGTCTATGCCGCGCACGATTCCGGCAAGGTGGCCAACCCCATCTCCATCCAGGGTCAGATCGAAGGCGGCGTGCTCATGGGTATGGGCTATGCGCTTACCGAGGACTGGCCGCTCAAGGACTGCGTACCCCAGGCAAGGTACGGTACGCTCGGGCTGTTCCGTGCGCCCGAGATTCCGAATATCCACGCCATCTACGTGGAGAAGGACGAGCTGTTGCCCGTGGCATACGGCGGCAAGGGCATCGGTGAGATTGCAACGATTCCCACGGCGCCCGCCGTACAGAACGCCTATCGCGCATTCGACGGCAAGCTGCGTCCGGATCTGCCCATGGTGGATACGCCGTACAGCCGCGCCCGTCACCGCGGGTAGGGTAGAGCGTGGACGGCCATTGTTGACGGGCCGTTCGCGCTCAACATCAACTACATACGCTGCGCCTTTGGCCCCGGCTCCATCGCGAGCCGGGGCCCTTTGTTTGGAGTGGAAACTGCGTCCCGGATTTGGCGCTCAGAACGGGACACGCTTTCCGGATGGCATGTTTGGCGGAAACTACGGCCCAGTTTTTGGCTCCAGAACGGGATACATTTTCCGGAACGGTCCACGTGCGGTGGTGTACCGACCCTTTTGCGTGCGCCGCTTGTCGAATTACGTTATAGCTAGCTATATTATAGGAAGGTATAATATAGCTAGCTATAACGTAAAGGAAGGATGGCCCTATGTTTATCGGAAGAACGGCGGAAATGTCCGAGCTCAATCGACTGTATGGCACGGGCTCCTTTGAGATGCCTGTGATTTACGGCCGCCGTCGCGTGGGCAAAACGCGTCTTATCACAGAGTTTATCCAAGGCAAGAAGGCTATTTACTTTCAAGCTCGTCGCACCAATGCAGAGGCAAACCTGCATGGCTTTAGCCAGGCGATACTTGCGGGCTCCGTTGGTGTTGCTGGCGTGTCGTTTCGTAGTTTTGACGAGGCGTTCGATGCATTGGCTACCATGGCTCGTACGGAACGTTTGATTGTCGTGATCGACGAGTATCCTTATCTCGCCCAATCGAATCCCGAGATCAGCTCGTTGCTGCAAGACAAGATCGATCACTTGTACAAAGAGACCAAGCTTATGCTTATCCTGTGCGGGTCGTCGCTTTCGTTTATGGAAGAGCAGGTGTTGGGCTACGAGAGTCCGCTATACGGTAGGCGTACGGCCCAGTTTAAGATCATGCCGCTCGATTTTATGACGACCCTCGGCCTGTGGCAGAGCATGGGTCGCGAAGACGCTGCAGTTTGCTATGGCATGACGGGTGGCATTCCTGCATATATCGAGAAAGTCGATCCTGCCGCACCGCTCAAGGACAACATCAAACGTCTTTTTCTTACTCCTACGGGCTATCTCTTTGAGGAGCCGAGTAACCTGCTATTGCAGGAGTGCCGCAATCCCGAGCAATATGATGCGATCGTGCAAGCAATTGCCCAGGGGCGCTCGAAGATCTCGGAGATTGCGAGCTCTACGGGAATCCCTGCGAGCAACGTAAAGAGCTATGTGGATAAGCTGGCGTCGCTTGGGATTGTCGAGCGCGAGCTGCCCCTAAACGAGACGAGCAATAAGCGAGCCGTGTATCTGCTGAGCGACCAGATGTTTAGGTTCTGGTACAAGTTTGTTCCGCAGAACATCGGGCTGATTCAAAACGATATGGCCGAGATGGCGTATGAGCGCATTGAGCCGCACGTATCGGATTATATGGGTACGGTCTTTGAGATTATATGCAGACAATACGTGTACGAACTCGCGCGGGCGGGCCAGCTTGATGTGGTTCCGGCAAGCGTTGGGCGCTGGTGGGGGACGGATAATCGCACGCATACGCAGGAAGAAATCGACTTGATTGTTGACGATGGCGAGGGCACTGCGCTGTTTGCGGAATGCAAATGGCGCAATGAACCGGTGGGCGAAGACGTGCTGCAAAAGCTCGTGCATCGAAGCGAGCTCTTTAGGCGGCAGCACAAAAGCTATGCGATCTTCTCGAAGCGAGGCTTTACGCAAGGATGTCAGGAAGCTGCGGCGAGCAGGGGAGATGCCAAGCTGATTTCGTTTGCCGAGATGTGCGAGCGGAGATAACCAAGCACGCTCTGATGTGATGCTCGGAATGGGTCGCGCTAAGGATGCCAAGCGTAAAACCTTCAATGAAAATGGCGTAAAAACTACATCTGTCATGGCGTAAAAACTACATTGAAAGTAGCGTAAAATCAGCATTGAGAATGGCGTAATTTCGCATATCGCGTGATAGAGAGGGACGGCCGTCTATGGATGCACCAAAGAGATTGACCCAAAAGGGATATAGGCCCCGGCTCATAGAGGAGCGCCTCGACACCCTTATGCGGGCGTTTGGCTGTGTGGAGATCAACGGCCCCAAATGGTGCGGCAAGACCTGGACGGCGCTCTCTCGCTCGGCGAGCGTCTCCAGGCTCGATGAGCCTGCGCAGCGTGCGGCGGCAGAGGTCGACCCAAGCCTGGCGCTCATCGGCGATGCGCCACACCTGGTCGATGAATGGCAGGAGGTGCTCGAGGTTTGGGATGCCGCCCGGCGTTTCGTGGACGCGAGCGGCAACGAACGGGGGACACTTTTGCTCACGGGCTCGACCGCGCTCAAAAGCGAGGAGCGCAGCCATGTTCGTCATTCCGGCACGGGTAGGATCGCCCGTCTGTCAATGCGCCCCATGGCCCTGTGTGAGTCGGGCGACGGCGAGCCGCTCGTGTCACTGGCAAGCCTCTTTAAGGGCGAGGATTTTGCCCCTCAGCGTCGCGAGAGCACGGTGGATGACGTCGCCCGCTGGTGCTGCAGGGGCGGTTGGCCTGCAAATCTTGGGCTTTCGGAAGATCTTGCGCGAGAGACGGCAAGCCAGTACGTGCACTCGGTGCTCGACGTCAACGTGCTGGACGAGGGCATGTCGCCCGAGCTTGCACACGGCCTTTTGCGAGCTCTTGCCATGAACGAGAGCCAGGCTGTCACGTACAAGACGCTCGTAAAGGACGCCTCGTACGGTGAGGCGGGCCCCGACGAGAGGACCATCGCTGCGTACTTGGACCTCTTCAACAGGCTCAAGCTGACCGAGGACCTGTGCGGATGGGAGCCGCCCATGCGCTCGAAGGCCCGCGTTCGCGTGCGCCCCAAGCGCTACTTCTGTGACCCGTCACTTGCGGCGGCGTTGCTGGGGGCTACCCCTGAGCGGCTGCTTGGCGATATGCAAACGCTGGGGATGCTCTTTGAGAATCTCGTCCTGCGCGACGTGCGCGTGTTCCTTTCCACCTACGGCGGTGTCGACAACAGTGTCCATTATTTCCGAGATGAGAAGGGCCTTGAGGTCGATCTGATCGTTGAGCACGACGGGCGCTGGGGAGCCATCGAGGTCAAGCTGAGTGATGCGAAAGCAGACGATGGAGCGAGAAATCTCAAGGCGCTGGAGAGGAAAGTGCTCTCCAATCCTGCCGCCCAGAATGCCGCGCCGGCGTTTTTGGCGGTCGTGGTTGGAAAGGGGAGCATTGCCTACACACGCGACGACGGCGTGGCGGTGATTCCCATGGCGGCACTTGGGGCGTAGTGGTTTTGCGGGCGTGCCGTGCTTCCTTTACCGAAAATCCATTTGGTAAACCAGATGCTCGCGGATAGAATAAAGTTGACGGCAGCCCAAGGGTGATAGCTGGGCAGCGCCGTTGCTTGGTCAAGAGGTCAGTGCCTTAATGGCAGCGACTTGTTATGCTTCGAATGCTGCTTGAGTGCCTCGGAAAGTTCGATAAGCGCCGTGAAGAGCGAGACCAAAGCAACCAAGAGCTCTACGAGCTCTGATGGGCCCGGGATGACCGCTGATTCAAGTCACCGGGCCTAAATCTTTTTCATGCATTTGAATAGAGCGGGCAACTCTCTTGGGGCCGTCTGCATGGCGTGTGCCTGGCGCATGGTATTGCGCCCAGCTTTCATGTCCGCGCGGCCACCTATCCTTACGGCAATGTAGCCGCTTATGTAACAAGCGGCAAGCAACGGAGAAAGGCCCTAACCGTGTCAGCTGAAAAGACGCCGTGTATCTCGGCTATCGATACGACGAACTTTGCGTGCCAGATTGTGCTGGACTTTGAGTTTGCGCCGGTGCCAAAGCAGCGCCAGCGCCGTGGGCTGCGCAACGAGATTATCGAGGTCGGCGCCGTCAAGCTCGACTATCACGGCAACGTTATGGGCGAGTTTTCGCAGTGTGTGCAGACGGAATTTACCGAAGGCGTTGCGTTCCCTGTCCGCGAGCTTACGGGGATATCGGCCGTGGACACCGCGATGGCCGATCCGCTCTACGTGGTGATCAAAAGGCTCTGCGATTGGATCGGTCGCTACTCCGCCCAGATAGTTTGCTGGAGCGGGGCGGATCGTCGACAGCTTTTGACCGAGTGCCAGGCAAAGCACATTGATCTTTCCGCATTTCCTACGGACTGGGCCGACCTGCAGGCGTTTTACACCTCGATCATGGACGTGGGCAGCCACGGGTGCGTCTCTTTGAGTGACGCGGCGACGTGGCTTGGCATCGAGTTCGACGAGCCGACGGGTCACGCCCACAGCGCCCTTGCCGATGCGCGCGTGACCGCCAAGCTGCTCAAGCAGGTGATGGACGGGGACTACCGCGTGAGCCCGCGCGCCCAGGAAGTCCGCCAGCGGTGGGGGATGGGCGAGCGAGCTCAGACGCGCCTTTCTAGCAAGTGCCCCGAGCTGGGCGACCTGCTGCTGAAGCTGAAGGCGGCGGGAAGGTAGGGGCGTTAGCTGTCTGCATGGCGCGTGCCTGTCGCGTATCGTTACTCTTCCTGCTGCTTGGCAGGCAAGATGTAGACGTTCTCGGCGTCCACGGCGATCTGCGCGGGGCGGTTGTAGAGGGTGTCGATCTCCTTTACGCTCTGCTTGAACGGCGTGACGTCGGGCGTCTTTGCCTGATGGAGCTTTTCGAGGAGTTTCTCGGATTGCTTGTCGTTGAACTTTCCGATGCTCTCTCCTGCGCCTTCGAGCGCCTCGTCGATGAGTGTATGGTCGCCCACGGGGGTCTTTGCGATGGCGTGACCGAGCAATTTGCCCGCGGACGCGATACCGCCCAGCAGTGCCGCATCGACGGTGTCGACAGCCCCCGCTTCGAGTGCGTTGTAGCAGTCGGTGTAGAGCTCGCGGTACGCGATCGAATCAGCCTCGATTTTCGCAGTGGCGTCCGCGAGCTTTGCGGGCTCGAAGTTCTGGGCGAGCATGGGTTCGAGGAACAGCGAGAACGCGTGGATGTAGGTGGCGAGCTGGCAGTCTTTGAGGTAGTCGAGCACCTTGTCGAGGCGTCTGCCCAAGCCGTCTCGCACCTCGATGAACCCTTTCTTTTTCAGATCCGCCTGTGCCTGCGAGCGGAAGAGTTCCATGTCCTGCGCGGACGACTGCTTGATGTCGAGCACCTTCATATGGGCGTTTGCCATGTAGGTGGCGTTGCCGTAGTTGAGGCCGTAACCGTTGAGGATGTCTGCGAGCGTCTTGAGGTTGCCACGCATGTTGGCCTTGTCGCGCTGACGCATGTACTCGAACATTTCGTCGACGGACTCCTGGATGGAGTCGAGCTTTTGGTTTATCTGCGCGATTGCGGCTGCCATGAATAGCGATGTTGGATCGTAAGGCACCTGCGTGACGCTCGTGGCGATGTCGCCCTCGACTACGTGGAAGCGCGCCTGCCCAAGGCCCTTGGCGGCGTCGCGGTAGCCCCCTGTGAGACCGCTGCCGTCCTTGAACGTGTTGAGTTTCGACGGATCGAGCGGGCTACCATATTTGTCAGTCGCCTGGAGCAGCGTGGGCACACTCACCGTGTTGGTGACGGTGCGAAACATCGAGCGGAGCGAGGCGAACGCCACGCCGAGTTGGGGAATTCGCTCGAGCGGTAGCTTGATGGCGCCGGAGACGTCCACCCGCTTCTGAGTGAGCGCGAGGTGGATTTTGGTCGATGCGAGCTGTTTTGCCACGAGCTCCTCTCGGCCGTCGTTCGCCGAGGGTTTGGTCTCGTTGTCTGCCATAGCGCGCTCCTTGCTTACGTTGATAGTCGTGGGCATTATCTCATCGCCTGGTGGCTTGCTAGAGCGGGGTAGAGGCCGAGCGTCTGGCGAAACTCGTTAACTGATTGCATTTCAGCGGATTGGGTTGATTATAAGAGAAGGACGGCTATCCATCTGCCCTTCCCAGTTGAGTTCGCTTTGAGCTACTGTTCGTGCCTATGCTGCTTGGGCTCAAGCCTTCTCGCTGCCGTGAAGCAGGCCGTGGCCGCCATGGCCAATGCGATGCTGGCCATCCAAGTGGAGTCGCCGGTTGCAGCGAGCTTTGGTTCATCGGCTGTCGTGCGTCCCGACTTTTTTGTAGCCGCCTCGTCGGCGTCCTTTTCAGGAGTGGCAGGATCACTTTTGTTGTCGCCGGGTGAATCTACGTCGGTCTTTCCGCCCGCCTGCTCCCCTTGGGCCTTCCCCTCCACGGTGAAGGACGCATCGGTCGCCGTCCCGTCCTTCCAGACGGCCGTGACGGTGTGTCCGCCGCCGGCGAGCGTGTCCAGGTAGGACGGCCTGAGCTCGATAATCGTGCTGCCCCTGGTTGCGGTGTAGTTCTCGGCGGAGACCTCAGTTCCGTCCACGAGGAGACGCGTGAACTCATCGAGAGGACCGCTGAAGCGGAAGGTCAGACCGGCCTCGCCGTCCTTTGCATACGCCTGCCCGTCGCCCTTGGTGGCGGCATACAGCGGAGCGGTCACGTCGAAGGTGACGTCCCCCGCGTCGTCGACATCAAAGGTCTGAACGCCGGTCTTGCCGTTACGCTCGGCGTAGGCGGAGCTGTAGACGAAGGTCTCGTGGCCCGTCTTGTCGAGGACCGCGAGGGCTTGGATTTCAAACGAGCCCATCGAGAGCGACGTGGGGAACTCGATTTCGATATAGCCCCTTGCCGCATCGTAGCTGCAGCTCAACGTTTTGCGGGTCTTTAAAGAGTTCGGGTCCTCGACATAGCCGGGGTCGCCGAGGATCGGGGAGACAGACCTTACGCCGTCCGCGTCGCCTACATTGCAATAGATACGGAGGATCCCGCCGACGGGGACCCTCTTCGCGGAGATGGAAACGTTCGAGACCGTGGGCGGGTTCCGGTCGATCGCGCTGCCGGTCACCTCGAAGCACAGCTCGCTCGGGTCGCCAACCGAGAAAGTCGCGCCCGAAATGCCGTTGGCCCTGGCGTAGGAACTCTCGTACACATCGGTCTCGAACCCTAGGCCATCGGTGACCGAAAGGCCGATCAGCCTGTGCCTTCCGATCCTATTGCTGTCGAATGTGAGGTCAAACCCGTCGATAGACGAGCCTCCGTGATAATAGGCTGACGAAACAGAGCAGCCGTCGTCCGAATTCTCCCAGCCCTGCCGCAGTATGGGGGAAACGGAGCGAACGCCGTCGGCATCGGAGACGGTCCAAGAGATGTGGAAGTCGGCACCGGTTGCGACCTCCCTGCTCGAGAGCGACACGGAGGACACGGTCGGCGGGTTTTGGTCCTCGGGTCCCTCGGTCACCTCATACTCGAGGGGGTCGGTGGTGAAGGTCGGACAGTCGAGCCCCTTCTCCTCGGCATACGTCGTGTCGTAGACATCGGTAACCCATCCAAGACTATCGGTCACGCCGAGGCCGATGATCCGGTACCTGCAGGGCCGGTCGCTCGGGGAGGTGGAGATATCGAAGCCCGCGGTCGTGTTGCCGGTCGACGAGAAGGCGAGACGGGAACTGATTCCATGGTCTCCGGTATCGTTTTCGACAAGGACTTCGACTATGGGCGTGACGGACCGTACCCCGTCAGGGTCATCGACGCTATAGCCGACATGCAGCGTGGAGCCGGCCGTGACTGTCGTCGCGGATATCGTCACGTTGGAGATGCTGGGCGGGTTCGGGTCCGACGCGGCTAGGGCGGTTGAGGGCAAAGCAAGCGCTACGGTGGCGGACAGCGAGGCGAGCAGGCTAAGCGCGAAGCGCCTGGAGAATTTCAAGGAGGTCATTGGTGGTGCCGATCTTCCATAATTGTTGCAGCGATACCAGTATATCTTTGGCCCATGCTAGCCAGATGTTCTTTCCGCGAACGGCTCGTTAGTTTAGAGACGGCATATGGACGCCTGTCTCGTCCACGTTTCTCGTAAGGGCGATTATAAGGACATGAAGAGACTTTCTCGGAACAATCAATTGGGGATATCAAAGAAATGCTGGACGCCTCCTGATCGCTCAATGCCTTTGAGGTGAAATGCGGCGCATCGGCTACGTTGTTGAGATCATTTATCGAGCGATACGTCATTCCAGCTGAGGCCACCGTCATGAGGCTTCTGTTCCTACACCCCCCCCCGCAATCCCGCGCGCGGCACCCAACAGCGCGTACTCCCTCTCGCTCCACTGGCACAGCTCGGCAGTCTCGACGGCGTCGCGACACAGGTCCAGAAACACCTCAGCTCCCTCGCAGAAGCACTCGCGGGCAAAGTCACCCGAACCGCTTGCGACGCACGTGCCGTCGGCAAACAGCTTCCAGCTAGACAGCTCGCGCGAGTCGTCTCCAAGCAGCTTGATCTGCAGTACGTGCGGGTCGCCGGCGGTGTAGAGCTCTTTCTCGAGCGCCTGCACGGTAAAGCGCATCTGGTGGGGGAGACTGCTCTTGACCATGGCCGAGGCATAGCCGTTCGGCTTGTCCAGAAGATGCATTCGTTTTGGCTTGGCGGCTAGGTTGTGGAAGTTGCGCTCACTGCGCACAGAGAAATTGTCCATACGGACTCCTTTCATCGATGTTGGCAGGGCCACCGTGCCTCTTGGCCGGTTGGCGTCGGGATCGTGGAGCCAACTCTCTACCCCGACTCTGGATAAAACGCGCCCGCTGCTTGCGGGCACGATGGAGTCTATCAGCACGCGCGGACAAAGATCAACCCCGTGCGGCAATGAGCGCACGGGGTTGATCTGGTCTACGACCCTCAATTTTTGGCATTTGTTATTCGTCGTCTCCGTCGTTGGGATCGCCCTTGAGGGTGTTGATGTCCAGGTACTGGTTATCGTCCTCTTTTTGCTGGGTCTCCGACTCCGCTTGGGTGGGGCCGCGGAACAGCTGGAATCCCTCAAACGCAATGACGCCGAGCAGGGCAATGATAATGGCGATAAAGGCAACCTTGACTGCCTGCGGAAATTCCGAGAAACGCAGCGCCTTTTCCTCGGCGTAATAATCGGCGAAGCGCTCTTCGCCCGTGCTTTTGGTATATGCCGGCGCGGACGCGGCCTCCGGGCCATATTCCGGTGCAGGCGTGGCAGCGTACTGATCGTTGAGATAATCGCTCGATGCGGTGCCATAATCCTCGGTCTCGATGCGACCGGTGCCAGCATAGCCATCGGAATAATCGGAATATGCCGCACCGCCCTCATAGTCCGCGGCGCTCGTGTTGGCGGCAAAAAGCGGGTTAACTGGAACATCGAGCGCCGGCATGCCGGTAGAGGTCTCATCCAGATCGGTTGCAGCCCAGGAATCATGGCCAACCTGATGGGCAACGGGCTCATCGAGCCGTGTGACCGGAGGCTTGCGTGCCGCAGGAACGGGCAACTGCTGGGCGCTGTACATAACGGTGCTGTCGGCCGATTTGCCCTGCGTCGCCGCAGCGAGAAATGCCGCCGTCTCGGACGGGTCGCTTGCGGGGCGGGGAGCGGTCGTGGGCGCCGAAGTGGGTGCGGGCGTAGGCGCGGGCGTCGAAACAGGCGACTGCGCAGGAGTCGGCGCAGATGCGGACTTAGGTGCAAGTGCGGGATTGGGGCTTGACGGGCGAGCCCCGCCGCCCATGAGTTCGTCGGCGGTCCACGGGCGATCATCCATCACGTCGTCAAGGCTCAGCGAAAACAGGTCGTCTTCACCCTCATCGAACATGCGGTGCACATGTCCACCAATTGCCGGAATCAATCCGCGACCGGTGCATGATGCCTTGCTCAACGCCATTCTGTTCCATCCTTTCGAAATACTAATGACATCGATTATATGGAACTTCCCAAGCTGCTCGGTCTTGGATTCGTGCTTTCCAGAACTCGCGCCCAAAAGGGGAGGGGCAATCCAGGCGAGCGCTTACTTGTCGCCGGCCGCCGCCTTGGCCTCATTGAGGTAGCTATAGAAGCTGTACTTGGAGATGCCAAAGAACTCGCAGGCGCGCTCGCTCGACTTGGAAATGAGGAAGGCACCGCGACGGTCGAGGTAGCCAATGGCACGAATGCGCTCGTCTTTGGTCATGAGTGCCGCGGGCTTGCCCACAAACTGCTCGCACTCGTGCAGCAGGTCCTCGAGCAGGTCGCCGATGTTCTTGGTAATGGGCTCGGGCTCGGTATAGCCCGTGCCGCCGGTGCCGGTAAAGGCATCGAGCGAACGCTCAAAAGCCTTCATAAGCGTAATGTCAAAGTTGATGCCCAAAATGCCGACGGGCTTGCCCTCGTCGTTGCGGATAAAGATGGTAGAGGACTTGAGCAGCTTGCCATCGGTGGTTTTGGTGAGGTATGGCTCGCGGTCGTGCACGTCGGTGGTGCCCTCGTGCATGGACTCAAACACAATATGGCTGGGGCCGTCACCCAGTTTGCGCCCGCTGACGTGGCCGTTTTCGATCACTACGATGGAGTGGTCCACGTCCTCGGTCTCCAGATCGTGGACGACGACTTCGCAGTTGGGGCCAAATTGGAGCGCCAGACCGTGTGCGAGGCGCTTGTAAAACTCAATCTGTGACGGGGTCATGGGTGCCTTCCTAAAAATTAGTTTGGGCATACTTTGCCATAAACCACACCTGTTCGCAAATAACGAAAGCGTTGCTGCGTTATGTAACCGTTCGTCGGCGAAAAGGTACCGATTACGGCAACAAACAATTTGTTAGGTTTGCCAATCAAAAAGTGTGATAGAACAGTGCTAACAAACTTTTTGTTTGGCATCCACATAAAAGTTCAGTCGCATGAATGGGAATGGGCTGAAACGCGTATGCGGGGGCCGGCAAGAGAGGACTTAAGGAGTTCACCGTATGGCCGATAAGATCCAGTGGGCGGGCAACACGATGCCCAAGAGCGATGACAAGCACTTGGGAATCATGAGCCTCGACCACGTGAAGAAGGCCCGTGCCTTCCACCAGTCGTTCCCCCAGTACACCGTCACTCCGCTTGCCCGCCTGGACGGCCAGGCCGCGCGCCTGGGCCTGTCCAACCTGTGCGTTAAGGACGAGAGCTATCGCTTTGGCCTCAACGCCTTTAAGGTCCTGGGCGGCTCGTTTGCCATGGCCAACTACATTGCCGACGAGACCGGCAAGGACGTTGCCGAGTGCACCTTCGATTACCTGACCTCCGATCAGCTTGCCAAGGACTTTGGCCAGGCCACCTTCTTTACCGCCACCGACGGCAACCATGGCCGCGGCGTGGCATGGGCTGCCAACAAGCTCGGCCAGAAGGCCGTCGTGCACATGCCCAAGGGTTCCACCAAGCCCCGCTTCGATAACATCGCCGCCGAGGGCGCCACGGTGACCATCGAAGAGGTCAACTACGACGAGTGCGTGCGCATGGCCGCCGCCGAGGCCGACGCCTGCGAGCGCGGCGTCATCGTTCAGGACACCGCCTGGGAGGGCTACGAGAAGATCCCGTCCTGGATCATGGAGGGTTACGGCACCATGGCTTCTGAGGCTGCCGAGCAGCTGCGCGAGATGGCCATCAACCGCCCGACGCACGTGTTTGTCCAGGCTGGCGTGGGTTCGCTCGCCGGCGCCGTGGTGGGCTACTTCACCAATCTGTATCCCGATAACCCGCCCACCTTTGTCGTGGTCGAGTGCGCTCCTGCCGCCTGCCTGTACAAGGGCGCTGCCGCCGGCGACGGCGACCCGCGCATCGTGGACGGCGACATGCCCTCCATCATGGCCGGCCTGTGCTGCGGCGAGCCCAACATCCTGGGCTGGGATATCCTGCGCAACCACGTCACTGCCTTTGTGTCCTGCCCCGACTGGGTCACCGCTCGCGGCATGCGCACCCTGGGCGCCCCCGAGAAGGGCGACCCGCGCGTCATTTCCGGCGAGTCCGGCGCGGTGACCACCGGCCTGGTCGAGACCCTCATGCTCGATCCCGAGTACGCCGAGCTCAAGGAGCTCATCGGCCTGGACAAGACGAGCTCCGTGCTCTGCTTCTCCACCGAGGGCGACACGGATCCGGATCAGTACCGTCGCATCGTCTGGGAAGGCGAATACCCCACTTGCTAATCGTTGGGGCGGAGTAAATAGGTATCGCTCCGCCACCTCACAGGTAGATTCCTTCGTTTGAAAGGTTATGAACAATGGCTAAAGAACTCGATTTCGACGCTATCAAGGCTGCTGCTGAGTCTCATCGTGCTGATATGACTCGCTTCCTGCGCGCTATGATCTCGCATCCCTCTGAGTCTTGCGAGGAGGGCGAGGTTGTCGCCTGCATCAAGGCCGAGATGGAGAGCCTTGGCTATGACGAGGTCAAGGTCGACGGCCTGGGCAACGTTATGGGCTTTATGGGCGAGGGCGACAAGATCATCGCCATCGACTCCCACATCGACACCGTCGGCATCGGCAACATCGATAACTGGGATGCCGATCCCTATGAGGGCTACGAGACCGACGAGATCATCTACGGCCGCGGCGGCTCCGACCAGGAGGGTGGCATGGCTTCTGCTACCTACGCTGCCAAGATGATGAAGGACATGGGCCTCATCCCCGAGGGCTACAAGATCATGGTCGTCGGCACCGTCCAGGAAGAGGACTGCGACGGCATGTGCTGGCAGTACATCTACAACAAGGACGGCATTAAGCCCGAGTTCGTCATTTCCACCGAGCCTACCGACGGCGGCATCTATCGCGGTCACCGCGGCCGCATGGAGATCCGCGTCGACGTTCACGGCACCTCCTGCCACGGCTCCGCTCCCGACCGCGGCGACAACGCCATCTACAAGATGGCCGACATCATCGCCGACGTCCGCGCCCTCAACAACAACGGCTGCGACGAGTCGACCGACATCAAGGGCCTCGTCAAGATGCTCGACCCCAAGTACAACCCCGAGCACTTCGAGGACGCCCGCTTCCTGGGCCGCGGCACCTGCACCGTCAGCCAGATCTTCTACACCAGCCCCAGCCGCTGCGCTGTCGCTGACTCCTGCGCCATCTCCATCGACCGTCGCATGACCGCTGGTGAGACCTGGGAGTCCTGCCTGGACGAGATCCGCAACCTGCCGGCCGCCAAGAAGTACGGCGACGACGTGAAGGTCTCTATGTACATGTACGACCGTCCGTCCTGGACCGGCGAGGTCTACGAGACCGAGGCTTACTTCCCCACGTGGATCAACAAGGAGACCGCTCCGCACGTCAAGGCCCTCGTCGACGCCCACAAGGCCATGTTCGGTGACGAGCGCATCGGCTGCGAGCCCAGCATGGACAAGCGCACCGGTCGCCCGCTGTGCGACAAGTGGACCTTCTCCACGAACTGCGTTTCCATCCAGGGCCGCTACGGCATCCCCTGCGTGGGCTTTGGCCCGGGTGCCGAGTCTCAGGCTCACGCTCCCAACGAGGTCACCTACAAGGACGACCTGGTCACCGCTGCCGCCATGTATGTGGCTGCCCTGAACCTCTACGATCCGAGTCAGGCCGATGGCGATGCCACCGTGTTCCGCGCCGGTCTGACCAACAACAAGATCGATTAGTCCCATTCTTCGATCCTGTTGAGCCGGGGGCCGTTCGTGTCCCCGGCACCCCCTGTTGACTTGGGGCCCGCGGTCGTTATCTCCCATGCTTCCTCAACGGTGGCGGGTCCTCGTCATGGTGCTCTGCATGTTCTGCCACACGCGCATGCCGGAGCACATCTACTCATTGCGATCGTTTCATCTTTAGAAAGGACATTTCCATGGACGCTAAGTTTACCGAGCTCGTCGAGCAGCTGAACGGCCTCGATTTTAAGGGTATGTACGGCAGCGATTTCCTGCACACTTGGGACAAGACCACCGATGAGCTCAAGGCTCTCTACATCGTCGCCGACGCCCTGCGCGAGCTGCGTGAGAACAACGTTTCGTCCAAGATTTTCGACTCCGGTCTTGCCGTCTCCCTGTTCCGCGACAACTCCACCCGTACGCGCTTCTCCTTCTCTAAGGCCGCCAACCTGCTCGGCCTTGAGCTGCAGGACCTGGACGAGAAGAAGTCCCAGATCGCCCACGGCGAGACCGTCCGCGAGACCGCTACCAT
>NZ_JBDMHA010000010.1:0-40608 GCF_039752985.1 Collinsella aerofaciens | reverse complement strand
CTGACCCCATATCGTTGGGGCCAGGCCCGATTTTGCCTCTTGACAATGTCCTGCTCATATTAAAAGGAACGTCCCTAAGTGCCAACCAGGGCAACACCGCAGATAGAGGACGGACAGCGAAAGCCCGCCAGAGCGAGCAAGGTGCCTTCAAGAAAAATGGCGCCGCAGGTTGAGCATAAGTCAGACACTATGACCCAATCCAGGGGCACGGAAACGACAGGAGCCCCCGCTCGTGACCGCGGGTCGGGGCTGCGACAATGATGTTGAAGTGCCATAGGCGCAGCCGCGCCGCAACGAGGTTGGGAGGCTCCCATGCCAAAGTATTCTACCGCGTTCGGGATGGACGTCCACCTGAGGTCGACCACCGTCTGCGCCCTCGACGCGGACACCGGCGAGGCCGTGACGAGGAGGTTCCCCGGCAACCCCTGGGGCGAGATCGCCGGGTGGATGGATGGGTTCCCCGGGCCGTCGCTCGCGGCCTACGAGAGCGGCTACCTCGGCTTCGCCCCGCAAAGGGAGCTCGCCGGGCTCGGCGTCGAGTGCGTCGTCGCCGCGGTCTCGAAGATCCCCAGGTCGGCCGCCGACTCGGCCTCCAGGAACGACAGGAACGACGCCGCCAGGATGGCCAAGGCGATACTGTCGCACGATATCTCCCCGGTATGGGTGCCGTCCCCCGAGATCGAGGGGCTCAGGGACCTCGCCGGGGCCCACGACGCGGCGACCGCGAGGCTCGCGGCGGCGAAGCAGCGGCTCCTGGCGTTCCTGGCCCGCCGTGGCTACGCCTACGGCGGCACGACGCCGGCCGGAAACCCCCGGAGGTACTGGACGTACGACTTCCTCAGGTGGCTCGACAAGGTCCGGCCCGCCGACGACGGCGGCATCCGGGCGCTTGCGGCGCTGAGGAACGAGGTCGAGGCGGCCGCCGAGACGCGCGACGACCTCCTCGCCGAGTACAGGGCCGCCGTCGCGGCGGGCCCCCTCTCGGCGGAGGTCGAGGCGCTCCAGTCGATCAAGGGGTGCGGGTTCGCGCTCGCCGCCGCCTTCGCGTCCGAGGTCGGCGACTTCTCGAGGTTCCGCTCCGGCAGGCAGGTGACGTCCTACTTCGGCCTCGCCCCGAAGCAGAGGTCGAGCGCGGACTCCGTGCGCCTCGGCGGGATCAGCGGGGCCGGCAACGCGCTCGTCAGGAGGTTGGCAGTCGAGGGGTCCTGGAGCTACGTCCAAGCGAGCCACCAACCGAAGCTGATGCCCAAGGGCAGCGGCGTCCCGCTCGAGGTGAGGATGCACGGGAGGAAGGGTTCCGAGCGCCTGCTCCGGCGCCGCGAGGAGATGCTCGCCAGGGGCATGCCCCAGGCGAAGGCGAACGCCGCCACCGCCGCCGAGCTCGTGAGGTGGCTGTGGGCCCTCGGCGCGATGTGCCGGGAGGCAACCGAATAGACATAGCCCCCGTCCCGGCGAGCCGGGCAGCCTTCGGGGATACCCCCGCTTTCGCTGGGCGCGCGGCAGCGGCCGCATGCGCGTAGTCAGACTTGGGGAGCCCCGCCGAAGGAGAGGATTGCGGGCCGCCGGAGCGGTATCCGCGGATATGAGACTGAGCCGAAGGCGTCGACGACATGCCGGGGGCGGACCGGGACGGGTTCAACGGCAGGCCCCGCCGACCGATTGCAAGCGGTCGGCGGGGCCATTGTGGCTCTTGACAGCGGATTGGGTCATATGAGCGAGCGGGTCGCATTTGAGACAAGGTGACGTGAAACGAAAGGGCGCTGACCTTCTGGTCGCGCCCTTGAAGTTGAACGTCAGATTGTCCAAATGCGGCCCGCGCAGCGTCGAGCCGTTACGCGGTTCGTAGAACCGCGTAACAAGTTAGTACATCTTTGCGCCGGCGGGGATGGAGGCGTCGAGCTGGATCAGGTTGAGGCGCTCCTCGCCCTCCTCCTCGTGGACAGCGCTGATCAGCATGCCGCAGCTGGGAATACCCATCATCTTGCGCGGAGGCAGGTTGGTGATGGCGAGCAAGGTCTTGCCAACCAGGTCCTCGGGCTCGTAATAAGCGTGAATACCGGAGAGGATGGTGCGGTCGGTGCCGGTGCCGTCGTCGAGCGTAAAGTTCAGCAGCTTCTTGGACTTCTTGACGGCCTCGCATGCCTTGACCTTCACAGCGCGGAAATCGCTCTTGGAGAAGGTATCAAAGTCGACGAACTCCTCAAACAGCGGCTCAACGGCGATCTTGGAGTAATCGAGCGTGGGCTTAAGCGACTTAACGAATGGGCTCGCGGCGTTGCCGGCCTCTGCAGCCTTGGCGGCAGCGGCACCGGACTGGAAACCCTTCTCGGGCTTCATGTGCGGGAACAGCAGGACGTCGCGGATAGAAGCCTGGTTAGTAAGCAGCATGACCACGCGGTCGATACCAATGCCAATGCCGCCCGCGGGAGGCATACCGTACTCGA
Organism: Collinsella aerofaciens; assembly: GCF_039752985.1. Classification (GTDB taxonomy): domain Bacteria; phylum Actinomycetota; class Coriobacteriia; order Coriobacteriales; family Coriobacteriaceae; genus Collinsella; species Collinsella aerofaciens_BT. The sequence goes on along the minus strand of NZ_JBDMHA010000010.1, from coordinate 38,164 downwards.
GGGCGCGCACGTAGTCCTCGTCATACTCCATAGCCTCATCGTCGCCGCCGGCCTTCTCGGCCATCTGGGCAGCAAAGCGCTCAGCCTGGTCGACCGGGTCGTTGAGCTCGGAGAATGCGTTGGCGTACTCGTGGCCGGCGATGACCAGCTCAAAGCGGTGAGTCAAACGCGGGTCGTCCTCAAAACGCTTAGCGAGCGGGCTGACCTCGATGGGGTAATCGCACACGAAGGTCGGGTTGACGATGGTGTCCTCGCCCAGCTCATCGTAAATCTCGGCGATGATCTTGCCGGCAGTCCACTCGGGCTTGATCTCCAGGCCCTTCTCGCGCGCGGCGGCAGCAAGCTCCTCGACCGGCGTGTCGATGGTGACCTGCTTGCCGAGCACGTCGGAGACGATGTCGGTCATGGGACGGCTGGCCCACTCACCAGAAAGGTCGATGGTCTGGCCCTGGTACTCGATGACCTCGGGGTTGCCGATGGCCTTGTTAGCCGCCTTAATGACACCCTGGGCGAGCGCCTTCATGCCCTCGAGGTCTGAGAAGGCACGGTAGGCCTCCATCGTGGTGAACTCGGGGTTGTGGGTAAGGTCCATGCCCTCGTTACGGAAGATGCGGCCGATCTCGAACACGCGCTCAAAACCACCGACGATGCAGCGCTTGAGGTGCAGCTCGGTGGCAATACGCAGGTAGCACTCCTGATCGAGCGCGTTGAAGTGGGTAATGAACGGCTTGGCGGTAGCGCCGCCCTGGATGGTCTGCAGGATGGGGGTCTCGACCTCCATGTAACCGTCGGACTCCATAAAGCGACGGAAGGTAGAGAGAATCTGCGAACGCTTACGGAAGGTCTCGCGAACGTCGTCGTTGGCGATCAGATCGACATAGCGCTGGCGATAGCGGGTCTCCTTGTCGGAAAGACCGTGGAACTTCTCGGGCAGCGGACGAACGGCCTTGGAAAGCAGGGTCGCGCTCTTAGGGGCAACGGAAAGCTGGCCGCGCTGGGTGCGCACGACCACGCCGGTCACGCCCAGGATGTCGCCCAGGTCGAGGGCCTTGAGCGTATTCCAGGCGGCCTCGTCCATGTCGTTGATGCGGCAGAACAGCTGAATCTCGGCAGTCGCATCGCGCACGACGATGAACATGATCTTGCCCTGACCGCGCTTGGCGACCACGCGGCCGGCGATCTTCACGACGTCCTCGGTGTCCTCGCCATCGGCAAGCTCGGCGTACTTAGCCTCGATATCGGCGACGTAGTCCTCAAGCTCAGAGTGCTCGGGATAGGGGTTCTGGCCCGCCTCGAACAGGGCGGCGCGCTTGGCCAGGCGGGTGGCGCGCTCGTCGTTGAGCGTCGATGCCTGATCGGCGGCGTTCTGGTTCTCTGCCATAAGTTAGCTCCTCAAACTAAAACGCTCCCCAGGATTCGGTCCCAGGGAGCGAAAACATACCTTTACGCGGGACCGTGGTCTAGCGTGCGATCTTGGCGATGGTGTAGACGCGAGTCTTGCCGGAAGGCGTAACGACCTCGACGGAATCACCCTCGCCGTGACCGATGATGGCGTGACCGACCGGAGACTCGTTGGAGATCTTGTGCTCGAGCGAGTTGGTCTCGGTGGTACCAACGAGCGTGACTTCCATGACCTCGCCGTTGGGATCAATCAGCGAAACGGTGGAACCGATGGAGACGGTCAGATCGCCCGTGGTGGCAGCAACCTGAGCGTTGGCAAGAATGGCCTGGATCTCGGCGATACGAGCAGCATTCTGGGCCTGCTTGTCCTTGGCGGCATCGTACTCGGAGTTCTCCGAAAGGTCGCCGAACGCGCGGGCTTCCTTGATGTCCTCGACGATCTCCTTGGCGTAATCGCCCTCACGCCAGGCGAGCTCCTCGACGAGCTTCTGGCGGCCCTCAGCGGTCAGTACGATCTGGCTTGCGTCCATACGGATATCTCCCCAACTCTGATCAAACAATCAACTGTCAACAAAACGAAAAAGACCGGCTAGCCTGCGGGCAAGCCGGTCAGGTGCTCACCCCAAAGGGATGGGACTACTCTGCGTCCGCGTCGCTGTCCTCTGCCTGCTTCTTCTTGGCAGCAGCGAGCTTGGCCTCGAGCTCAGCGATCTCCTTGTCCTCCTCGGACTGCTCGACCACGACCTCCTCGGCCTGCTTGGTCTCGGCCTTATCGTCGCCCTCCATACCCTCGCGGATATTCTTGACGGTAGAGCCGAGGGACTTGCCGAGCTTCGGCAGGTTCTTGGGCCCGAAGATAATCAGGACAACGACGAGAATAATGATGAGCTCAGGAGCCCTCAGTCCAAACATGTAGACCTCCACAATACAGCGAGACAAGCTCGAATGAGTATACCGCGGGTATCGCGGTATCACAACACTAGCTAAAAAAAGGGACCGCAAGAAGCGGTCCCTCCTCATGCTCTGGTCGGGTTGACTGGATTTGAACCAGCGACCCCTGCGTCCCGAACGCAGTGCTCTACCAAACTGAGCCACAACCCGTTAGCTCGACTATAGTAACAAAGATTTTCGCCGCGTGCTAGAGAAATTTTTATTTCTTTGGCGCGTCGATTTGAACCGTGTTGGGAATAAACTCAGTCGCGCAGGCCCACCAGCCATTTTGCTGGGCAGCATCGGCAAGCCTTTCGACCGTGGCAGCGGTGTCGCAAATGGCAAACGAGCAGGCACCCGATCCGCACACATCTACAGCAACGGTTCCGTCCTGTTTACGCAGCCAGTCGAGGACCGTTTGAATCTGCGACTCCATCTGTGCGGAAATGACACCCAGATTGTTATGGATGAGTGCATATGCCGTCTCGGCATCACCAGCACGCAAGGCAGAAGCTATCGCGCCGGGCTTGTCCGCAGGCACCGGGGCCTCGTCAAAACGTCGATAGGCTTCAATTGTCGAAACGCTTGCCTCGCGCGGCTTGACCAGCACGACGGGCGTCGCGGGCAGCGCGGGGTACTCAGTTGCCAGCACGTCTCCCCCACCTACGTAGAACGCAGGACTCGCGTGCAAAAAGAACGGGACGTCAGCACCAATGCCCCGCGCAATATCGTCGAGCGCTGGGTCGGTGCGATCAATGCCCCAGAGCTCTGCCAAGGCGACAATGACCGCGGCCGCATCCGTCGAGGGGCCGCCCAAGCCGGCGCACAATGGAATGCGCTTCTCAATCGTCACGCAGATGTTTGCCTCGCGACCATAATGCTCGGCCATAGCAACCGCAACCCGATACGCCGTATTCTTTTGCATGGGAAAATCTGATGCCGGAACCGTCTGGACGGTCAGCGCCTGCGCCGGCGTGACCGTCACGGTATCGGAAAGACCGACGGCCGCCATCAGGGAATCGACCCTGTGGTAGCCGCGGTCATCGCGCTCGGTATGAACCCCCAGGTAGAGGTTAATCTTTGCCGGCGCGGAAAGAGTCAGGGACCGATCGGTCACCGTTAATGCTCCTCGAGCTGATTGCCGAGCGGGGTAAAGATATGCTCGCCGCTCTCGGGGTCGAACAGCTCGACCTGACCGGTGAGCACATCGATATACTGGTAGGACTGACGCGACTTGCGGCCACGACGCTCGTCAACCTCGACAATGAAGACGGCCGGGTGGACGCTCTTGATGGTGCCCATGCGCTCGACGACGCGGGTACGGCCCATGTTGGCCTTAACCTTGACGCGATCGCCCACCATATCGGTCAGCTTCTCGTGGATGTCGTCGACGTGATTGACTTCCATCTCTTCCATGAACAGGGCCTCCAGAAGGTGCAATTCAAAAAGGGGATAATACCCCTAAGATAGACAAAACTCTAATACTATAGCACCCTGTTGTGGCCATACGCAAGTAGCTAAAAAAGCCCGGTCTCGAATACGTACCAGACGACAATCTCGCATGACCAGTTGTTACGCGGTTTGGTAAAACCGCGTAACCTAAAGGTTATCGGTGTCCAAGACGATGGTGAATGGGCCGTCGTTGACCAAGTCGACTTTCATATCGGCGCCAAAAATGCCGTGCGCCACGTGTTCGACATCTTGGCGAACGAGCGTCAGGAAGTACTCGTAGAGCTCGTTGGCAACATCGGGCGCGCCGGCATCCGTAAACGATGGGCGGCGACCGTGGCGGCAGTCAGCGAACAGCGTGAACTGCGACACCACGAGCACCTCACCGTCGACATCGGCAAGCGCCAAGTTGGTCTTGCCGTTCTCGTCCTCGTTGATGCGCAGCCCGCGGAGCTTGCCCCACAGCTTATCGGCCTCGGCACGCGTATCGCCATGGCCCACACCCAGCAGCACCAGGTAGCCGCGTCCAATGCGGCCCACGCACTCGCCGTCGACCGTCACGCCGGCGTTGAGTACGCGCTGCACCACCGCACGCACGGCCTACTCCTCGCCCGTCAGTTTGGCGGATAGGTGCTCGAGCGCATGGAATCGATGGCTGATGGCGTTCTTCTCGTCCGCCGTCAGCTCGGCCATGGTCTTGCCCGGCGTGTCGACCGGCAGGAACAGCGGGTCGTAGCCAAAGCCGTGATCGCCGCGGCCCTCGTGCGCGATAACGCCCTCGCAGGCGCCCTCACCATAGGTGACCAGACCATCCGTGTCGATGAGCGCGACGACACTCATAAAACGCGCGGTGCGATCCTCGTCTGCCACGCCTTCCAAGTTAACGAGCAGCTTGGCGTTGTTGGCGGCATCGTCGCCATGCACGCCCGCATAGCGCGCGCTATACACGCCCGGCTCGCCGTCCAGGGCATCAACGACCAAGCCCGAATCGTCGGCAATGGCCATAAGGCCCGTCTCCTCAACCGCGGCTTGGGCCTTGATGATGGCGTTCTCCAAAAACGTCGTGCCGTTTTCCTCGGGATCCTCAAAATCACCCAGCTGGCCGAGCGCCACAAAGCGCACCTCGGGCATGACCTTGCCCAAAATGGCCTCGATCTCGGTGAGCTTATGGGCGTTGCCCGTTGCCACGACGATGGTCGCCGCCGGGTCGAGGGTGTCGATGTCAATCTTCTCAAGTGCCATAACTGGCCTCCTTGTCTCTATAGCAAGCCGCGTGAGGGGCGTTTGGGCACTTGACCCCTCCCCTCTCAGGCGATCGGACCTTTCAACGCAGCATTTCAGCAGATAAAACCTACCAAAATAAACCTGTCCCTTTTGGCAGGTTAGGCGATGGCTTGGCGCTGAAGCTCGATGAGCTCGGCGATACCCTTGTCGCCCAGGTCGAGCAGGGCGTTGAGGCGCTTGCGGTCAAAGGGCGCCTGCTCGCCGGTGCCCTGGAGCTCGATCATCTCGCCGGTGTCGGTGGCGACGAGGTTCATGTCGACCTCGGCGTGACTGTCCTCGGAATAATCGAGGTCAAGCAGCGTATTGCCGTCGACAACGCCCATGGAGATGGCAGCCACCTGGCCGATAAGCGGGATGCGCTCGATCTTGCCCGCCTCGACCCACATGGCGAGGGCGTCGTGCAGCGCCACCCAGGCGCCGGTGATGCTCGCTGTACGCGTGCCGCCATCGGCCTGAATCACATCGCAGTCGACGGTGACGGTGTACTCGCCGAGCGCCTTCATGTTGACAACGGTACGCAGGCTGCGGCCAATGAGGCGCTCGATCTCCATGGAGCGACCCTTGCGGTTGGCGTGCTCGCGCTTGCAGCGCTTGCCGGTCGACGCCGGCAGCATGGCGTATTCCGCGGTCACCCAGCCGGCCTTAGCTCCCTTTCGCCAGCCCGGCACGCCCTCCTCGATAGTGGCGGCGCACAGCACGCGCGTGTCACCGAACTCGGCCAAACACGAGCCGTGGGCGTGCTTCATGACGCCACGGGTGAGCTTAACGGGGCGCAACTCGTTGGCGGCGCGATCGTTGGCGCGGTTGACCTGCATGTACTCCATAGAAATTTCCTTTCGGCAAAAGATGTGGCGAAGGCTTTGGCGGCTGCCTTACATCTATTTCAGCTCATCGATATCGATATGTTCGATGCTCTTGAGCGGCTGACCAAAGATAAAGCTGCCCGCCACCGCAAACTCGGCAATGTTATCGGCCGTCGTGGCAAAACGATGCTGCGGCTCGGCGGCGTCGCCCGCCAGCTGCTCGCGGCGCGTGAGGATATCGGTCAGCTCGCGCGTGGTCTCCTCGGCGGAACTCACGACGCGCACCCCAGGCCCCAGCGCATGGCGGATAGGTCCCACCAACAGCGGGAAATGCGTACAGCCGAGCACCACGGTATCGATACCGTGGTCGCGCAGCGGCTCAACCGTGGCACCCACCAGCGCACGCACGGCAGGCGTATCGAAGATGTCCTCGTTCTCAAGCCACTGTTCCTGCAGATGTGCACCCGAGGCGAGCTCGTGTTCGACAACCTCGACAAAGCTCGAGGCAGGACAGCCGTATACATCGACGCCGGCATCCAGGTCCTGAATGGCGCGCGTGTAGGCGCCCGAGCGAATGGTGAGATTGGTGGCGAGCACGCCCACGCGACGCGTACGCGTGCTGTTGATGGCGGCGCGCGCGCCCGGGGCGATCACGCCGATCACGGGAACGTCGAGCACTTGCTGAGCCAAACGCAAGGCCGCGGCGGTCGCCGTGTTGCAGGCGATGACCATGATCTTAACGTCGTGCCTCGATAGCCAGCGGCCCGCCTGCAGCGCAAACGAGCGAACCTCGTCCTCGGTGCGGGTGCCATAAGGGCAGCGCTTAGTGTCACCGAAATAGTAGACGGACTCGTGCGGAAGTGCCGTTGCGATCGCGCGCGCGACCGTCAAGCCGCCCAGGCCCGAGTCGAACACGCCGATCGGACGCGTGTCCCCGGCCATATTATCGATATCGGACATTACCTCACCAGATTCTCTCTCGAAAAATGCAACCAATCGTGATGCGTCGCGCTACGAACGGGCTGCGACCAGCAGCTCGGCCGTTGCCACCCAACCGTCGACAATCTTGCCGCGCGTAATATAGGCATTGTCGCAGGCGTCCAAGAACTCCGGGGCACCGGCGCTCGTCAGACCGTTCTCGACCAGGCAGAACATGCCAACATGGTCGGCCATGTAGAAGTCGGACTCGGAGTCGCCGAGCGCAAGCGTCTCCTCGCGCTCGATCCCCAGGTGCTCGCAGAAGCGCGCAATGGCAACGCCTTTGTTAAGACCCGCCGGATTGATGTTGAAGGCGCGACCGTCCTCGACGCGATCGAGCTCGAGCGTCGTCGGCTTGGACAGGTGAGTCAGATGGCCGTTGCAAGCCCAGATCAGACCGCAGCCGGCCTCGTCCAGGATGGCCTGGACCTCATCGTCGGGCACATCGCCGCGCATGCCGACGGTGACCTCACGGTACTTGTAGCCGGTCGACATGTCGTTGTGGTACTCGATCTTGTGCGGCCAGCGGGCAAGGATCTTCTCGCACACGCCGGTCTGCTCGATCACCTGGTGCGGAGTAAGGCCGCAGGCGGGGTCGTAAGGCATGTCGCCGGTCAGATACTCCCAATCGTTGGCTTTGAGGTCGTACATGACCAGGCCGCCCATCTCGCCGATGTAGGAGTTGAGACCGAGCACGCGCGCGTCCTCGTGGATCATGGTACGGTTGCGGCCCGAGGTGGGAACCACCTGAATACCAGCGCGAGCGAGCGCCACGACGGCCTCGACGAGTTTGGTCGAGGGGTTGCCGTCGTTGTCGCGTAGCACGCACGAGCCGGGTGCGAGCATCGTGGCATCCAGGTCGGTAAAGACGTACTTGACCTTGGCCAAGCGCTCGCGCATCTCGCCCGAAAGCTCGGCAACGGTCGGCAGGGTGTTGTGGGACATGGTTACTCCGTTTACGTAGAAGGGTTTGGACTTGGACGGCATGTTTTGATTGAGGGAACACGCTTATGGCGACAGCGCACTCAGGGCGCCGCCGCCATCATGGTTCATTAGTCAAACTGGGTAACATCGATCAGGCGATTGGCCAACGAAAGGTCGCTCTCGATGGGCACGAACTCGTCGCCCACGTGCATGAGCTCCTCGTCACCCTTTGCCAGCAGCAAGACAATGGTGGGAGCATCAGGGTTGACGTACTCCTCGCGCGCCGCCTTGAACGCCGCATGCACAGCGGCTTCGCGGTCGAGGATGATCTTGTTCGGCGTATCGTCGGGAACATGCTCGGCAAGCTCGCGACAGACCTTCATCGGGTCCTCGTGAGCTGGATCCTCGTTGGCAAAGATCATCAGGTCGGAATACGGTGCGGCCTCGCGCGGAAGCTGCTCGCGGCGCTCCTGCGCCTTGCCGCCGGCAGCGCCAAACAGCGCAATGACGGGGCTAGCGGGAAACGCGCGCTTCACCGACGAGAAAAGCGAACGGAACGAAAGCTGGTTGTGCGCATAGTCGACGACGCAGATCACGCGGCCGTCCTTCGACTCCACGACCTCCATACGGCCCGGCACACGCAGTTTGGAGAGGCCCTTCTTGATAGCCTCGATACCGATGCCGATCTCGCGCGCAGCGGCGATAGCGACCAGCGCGTTTTCCACGTTAAAGTCGCCCGCGATGCCCAGCAGGACCTTCTCCCCCGTCTCGGACTCGTCGGCACACAGGCCATGCAAGTTGAACTCGATGCTAAAGCCGACCATGCGTACGTCGCTTGCCCACAGGCTCGCCTCGGGATGCTCGACCCCAACGGTCACCAAGCGATCGGCCGTCGACGCTGCCTCTAGCACACGGTCAACCTCTTCGGTGCCTAGATTCACCACGGCGGTCTTTGCCTGGTCAAAGATCCTGAGTTTGCTCTCAAAATAATCCTCAAACGTGGGGTGTTCGATCGGCGAGATGTGGTCGCGGCCGATGTTGAGGAAGCACGCCACGTCAAACGGCAGATTCTCGACGCGTTGGTACTTGAGCGCCTGGCTCGAAACCTCCATGACCATGGACTGGCGACCGGACGTGCGGCAGTTGGCGATATGGCGCCAGACCTCGGGGGCCTCGGGCGTAGTATTGGTGCTCTCGTAGCACTCGATGCCATCGTCGGTACTCACCGAGCCGATCATGCCGCAGGACTCGCCCGCCGCTTTGATAATCGACTGGAGCATAAAAGCGGCCGTGGTCTTTCCCTTGGTACCGGTGATACCCACGATCTTGACGTCGTGGTCGGGACGGTCGTAGACCTCCGGCGGCAACAGGGCCATGGCCGTGCGAACGCTATCAACAACCAGCATCGCAGCACCGCTCTCCTGCGCCAGCGGCTCCAGAGACTCGACCAGTGACTCCTCGCACACAAATGCGACGGCGCCCGCATCGAGCGCCATGCTCAAAAACGCGGGCTTAAAGGCAGCACCTTTGCAGAAGAACACGTCACCTGCCGAGACCGCGCGCGAATCAAACGAGCAGCCGGTCACGGCACGCTCGTCAACCTGCTCTGATGCGCGCAGCTCGCCGCACACATCGAGAAGCTTGGCAAGCGTATCGACCGTGGTCACGGTCGCGGAATCCGAATGGTGCATCTTTCACCTTTCTCAGCCATTTGGCAGGGACGGTTTTATAGTAACTGAAACGCACCCACGCAAAAACGGCTCCCGGAGGAGCCGTTACGCGCAGGCGTTCGTCAGCCGAGGCTAGGCAGCCCGAACAGCGGGCTGGTCCTCGTCGATAAAGAAGCGCTTGTACCACACCAAGAACACGAGCGGCGTATAGATCTTGCGCTGGAAATCGCCCTTGCCCGCAAAGTGCAGATCGAGCAGGTGCATGAGTTCGTCGGTATTGAAGAACTCGCTTGCCCACGGCGCGGTGAAGTACTCCTTGACATAGTCGTACCACTTTTGCTCGCGCAGCCAGTAGACAATCGGCACCGGGAAGCCCACCTTGGGACGGGTGGCCCACTCATCGGGCAGCGACTTGTTGGCAGCGTGGCGGAGTACCTGTTTGTTGCCGTTCTCGTTGATGCGGTAGCGGTCGGGAATGTGCTCGGCGAACTCCATGACTTTGCGGTCCAGGAAGGGCACGCGCAGCTCCAGTGAGTGTGCCATGCACATCTTGTCGGCCTTGAGCAGAATGTCGCCCGGGAGCCACATGTTCATGTCCAGGTACTGCTTCTTGACCAGTTCGGGCTGACCCTTCACGCGTGCGTAGATGGGTGCAGCGAGCTCAAAGGCGCCGTCGCCGGTGTTGTACTCGGGCTTGAGCACGCCGTCGACCTCGCGCTCCGGCCATACCAGAGCCTGTCCCAGGAACGACTTCTCGGGGATCTCGGCACCCTTGACCAGGAAGTTATGTCCCTTGAAGTACGGCATATGCAGCGCCAGGTTACCGAGCGCGCGACGGATGGGCAGCGGCACCATCTTTTTGTACTTGCGGACCGGGACCGTATCCTCGTAGTAGGCGTAGCCACCAAAGAGTTCGTCGGCGCCTTCGCCCGAAAGCACGACGGTAACGTCCTTGCGGGCCATCTCGGCCAAGAACCACAGCGGCACGGAAGACAAATTGGACTGCGGCTCATCCATGTGATACTGGATGTCCTCGAGCGCACCGAAGAACTCGTCGGCGGTAATCATCTTGCGAACGTTCTCGACGCCGAGCTTATCGGAAAGCTCCTTGGCGTAGTTGGTCTCGTTGAAGTTCTTGTAGTCAAAGCCCACCGAGAAGGTCTTGTCGGGCATGAGGCAAGCGGCGATGTAGCTGGAGTCGACGCCACCGGAGAGGAACGACGCGACCTTGACGTCGGCGATGCGATGGGCCTCGACGCTCTCGTGCACGACCTCGTCCAGCTCGTCGACATACTCCTCGAACGGCTTCTCGACGGCAGAGTAATCGCAATCCCAGTAGCGCTCGATGTTCATCTTGCCGGTCGGGATATCGACGGTAAAGTAGTGCGCCGGCGGCAGCTTGTAGACACCCTCGAAGAAGGTCTCCTCAGTCGCCGAATACTGCAGCGTCATGTACGGACGCAGAGCCTTTTTGTTGACCGCCTTGTGGAAGTGCGGGTAGTCCAGGAAGCTCTTGATCTCGGAACCAAAGAGCACGCCCGGAGCGCCGTCGCCCGCATCGGCCATGGGATAGTAGTAAAGCGGCTTGATGCCAAAGATGTCGCGGGCGCCAAAAAGCTTGTTCTTCTTTTTGTCCCAGATGACGAAGGCGTACATACCGCGCAAGCGATCGAGTACGGCCTCGCCCCACTCCTCGTAGCCGTGTAGGAGGCTCTCGGTGTCGGCGCCGCAGTGGAACTTGTAGCCCTTGGCCTCGAGCTCGGAACGGAGTTCTTGGAAGTTGTAGATCTCGCCGTTGAAGACAATGACGACGCTACCGTCCTCGTTGGCCATGGGTTGGGCGCCAGCCTCGGTCAGGTCGAGGATCGACAGGCGACGGAAGCCGAGGGCAACGCGGCCGTCGATAAACTGGCCGCCCATGTCGGGACCGCGATGGACGATGCGGTCCATCATCTTGGTGAGCACCTCGGATTGGTTATCCGTCCCACCGACAAAACCGACAAAACCGCACATATACTATCCCCTCTGCTGTTGCTGGGCGTCAAATCGAATCAGTAGCTTTTGAGTATACCCGAGGGCGTAAAGAGGGGCGGAATGTTCAGGCAATCTCAACTGAATCAGCTCCGTGCCGACACGCGCCAGTTACCTTTAATGGATATGAGGTGAATGGGGCGATTGTTTTGCTATACTCTCTCCGCACGGGCGATTGGCGCAACGGTTAGCGCAGGTGCTTTACACGCACAAGGCTGGGGGTTCGAATCCCTCATCGCCCACCACTGAATTGTTAGGCTCCCAGCAATGGGAGCCTTTCTTTTCTGGGCCCATCGCAGAGGGATTCGAACCCGACAGGGTGCGGAGCTGAGGAAACGCGCAAGCGTTTTCCAGCGCAGCACGCGAGGGCCGTAGACCCGAAGCGAAAGCGGGCGGCGCCAGCCGCACGCGGACATCCCTCATCGCCCACCACTGAATTGTTAGGCCTCCAGCGATGGAGGCCTTTCTTTTTTCAGGCCCATCGCAGAGGGATTCGAACCCGTCAGCACGTCTGTCACAAAGGCCGTGGTCAAAAAATGGCAAAAATGAGTACTGCTACTTTGTTTGCAACATATAAATAGACAGTATTTGCTTAAGTTACGCAACATATGTCCATTATAAGGACTAACAGTTAGATCAAAATCGTGCTTTCATCGTCATTTCGACTTGCTATCTGGCCTTATTAGTCCAAAATTGCTGCTACCAAATCGGTAACAGTACTCATATTTGATGTTTTTTGACCAGCAGGTCTCCCTGCCTTAGCAAATCTAAGGCAAAACGGGCTCCAGACCGCTGAATCATGCCGCATAGGACACGCCCACAGTCCGGAACCCGGTCCAAATTGAGTTATTGCGCCGCGTTAGCCCAAGACATCCGACAGGATCTCGATCAGGCTGTCCACGTCGGCTTCCTCGCAGACGAGTGGCGGCAGGAAACGCAGCGTATGGGCACCCGTAGCGTTGATTACGGCACCGGCCCCCAATGCACGGGCCACAACGTCGTGTGCATCACCCGCAGTATCGTCAAGATCGCAGCCGAGCATCAGGCCACGGCCACGCACCTCTACCACATGCGGAAGCTTAGCCAGCGCCTGCTCCATATAGGCGCCCACCTTGGCGGCATGCTCGGCATAATCGCCGCGCACAAGCGCGGAGAGCGTCGCGGCACACGCCGCGATGGCCAAGCAGCTACCGCCGAAGGTCGAACCATGATCGCCGGGCTTAAACACGTCGGCAATCTCCTTCTTTGCCACGACGGCACCCATGGGCACGCCGTCGGCAATGCCCTTGGCAAGGCTCATGATGTCAGGCTCCACGCCATAGGTTTGGAATGCAAATGGCTTGCCGGAGCGGAAGATGCCGCACTGGACCTCGTCGGCGATAAGCACGGCGCCCACTTCGTGTGCCAGGTCGCGCGCTGCCGCCATAAACTCCTCGGTCATGGGGTGCACGCCACTCTCACCCTGGATCGGCTCGAGCATCACGGCACAAATCTCGCTCCCCAGCTGCTTAAAGATTGCACGCAGTTCATCGACATCGTTGGGCGTGCAGGCCACAAAGCCACCCGGCAGCGGGCGGAAGCTGTCCTGCAGCCAATCCTGCATGGTGGCGGCAATGGTCTCGAGCGTACGACCGTGGAAGCCACCGCGCATGCACACGATGGTGTTGCCGCCATTACCGGCACGCTTGGCGTACAGGCGCGCGAGCTTCATCGAGCCCTCGTTGGCCTCGGCGCCGGAGTTGGCAAAGAACGTCTCCCACACCCGCTCGCCCGCAGCCGGGGCACCAAGAGCAGCTGCCGTGGTCTCATCGCCGGCGACAATGGCATCGGCAAGCACGCGCGCACCATCTACGTCGTCGTTAGCAAGCTTGGACAGCAGCGCCGCGACCTGTCCGCGCTGCTCGATGTAGAAATAGTTGGAGACATGCATGAGCTTTTTGGTCTGTGCCTCGAGCGCCGAGAGCACAGCCAGGTTGCCATGACCTAGGCTGCACACGCCGATGCCGGCAAGAAAGTCGAGGTACTCACGGTCATCGTCGCCGGTGAGCTTCATGCCGTGACCCTCGACAAACTCGACCGGAGAGCGGCCAAAGGTATGCATAACGTAATGGGATTCAAGCGATTGCTGAGCTGCAAGTGACATGGGATGCCTTTCGTTGAGCGCCGGACGGCGCAGACCTATGGGTGCAGGAATGGGGCGGCTGCGGGTCAGCTAGACCGTCTGAAGCTTCTCGACCTCGTCGAGGTTCTCGGTCAGACGCGCAGCAAACGTCGAAAGCGGATGCGGATGCGTATCGAACTCGTAAGCCGTCTCGGTGGAATGGATCACGGTACCGACGCCGGCATCGGTCAGCAGCTCCAGCAGCAGCGAATGCGGCGTGGTGCCGTTGATGATGTGAGCACGAAATACGCCGCCGGCAAGCGCATCGACGGCCGCGCGCAGTTTGGGAATCATGCCCTTATCGACCTCGCCGCCGTAGAGCATCTCGTTAACCTCGTCGAGCGTTAGGTTGGAGATAAGCGAGTCCTTGTCGCTAAAGTCCTTGTACAGGCCATCGACATCGGTCAAAAAGATCGCCTTATGCGCGTGGAGCGCCGCAGCAACGGCACCGGCGGCGGTATCGGCGTTGATGTTGAAGAAACCGCCGTCCTCCCCCGCCGCGACGGTTGCGATGACGGGGATGTACTCGCTGTCGAGTAAGCGCTCGATATAGTCGGTGTTGACGTGCGTCACTTTGCCCACGCGACCGAGCTCGGGGTCGAGCGGCTCGGCGATGAGCGTGCCGGCATCGCTGCCCGACACGCCCACGGCCAGGTTGCCGTGGTGGTTGATGGCAGCAACCAGCTCCTGGTTGACCTTGCCGCCCAACACCTCGCGCACGATATCCATAGTCGCCGGCGTGGTCACGCGCTGGCCGTTCTTAAACTCGACGGGAATATCGTAATGGCTCAGCGCCTCGTTGATAGCCTTGCCGCCGCCGTGCACGATGACGGGGCGCATACCGATGATCTTGAGCAAAACGATGTCGCTCATCACGTCGCGGCGCAGCTGCTCATCAACCATGGCGGCTCCGCCATATTTGATAACAACCGTCTTGCCGGTCAGGTTCTTAATCCACGGCAGCGCTTCGAACAGCAGCTGCGCGGTTGCTTCGTTGGATTCGCTCGAACGACAATCGCGTGCGAATTTCATAATCTGCCTCGTCTTTCATATCGTTATCGCGCCGTGCTCCGCTGTCCGCAATCGCGGCAAGATGCGCAGCGTGCCCGGAATCTAGGAACGGTAGTCACCGTTGATGGAGATGTACTCATGCGTGAGGTCGCAGGTCCACACGGTCGTTGCCGCGTCGCCTGCGCCCAGGTCGGCCGAGATCACGATCTCTGGCGCCTCGAAACGTCGTAGAGCCTCGTCCTCGTCAAAGGGAACAGTCAGACCATCGCGACAGACAGGCATGCCCATCATGTCGATGGAAACGTCTTCCTGATTAAACTTCACGCCGCACTTGCCGAGTGCCATAGCAACGCGACCCCAGTTGCAGTCGTGGCCGGCGATGCAGGTCTTAACGAGCGGCGAGTTGGCAACGGCACGGGCGGCGATATCGGCTTCCTCGTCGTTCACGGCGCCGGTAACGTTGACCGTAACAAGCTTGGATGCGCCCTCACCATCGGCGGCGATATTGCGCGCCAGGCTCTCGCACACCTCGTGCACAGCAAATGCCAACTCGTCAAAGGCATCGGAGCCCTCGACGATAGGCTCGACATCTGCGGCAGCGGCGCCGGAGGCAAGCATGATGCAGGTGTCGTTGGTCGAGGTGTCGGAATCGACCGTTACCTTGTTAAAGGTCTGCTTGACGGTCGAGAGCAGCAGGGCATGAAGTGCCGCAGGCTCGACGGGGGCATCGGTGGTGATAACTGCGATCATGGTGGCCATGTTGGGCATGATCATGCCCGAGCCCTTGCACATGCCGCCTACCGTATAGACATTACCCGCATGACCCGCCGCCTCGCTGACGTAGGACACGGCGTACTCCTTGGAGTGCGTGTCGGTCGTCATGATGGCGCGAGCGGCATCGGCGCCACCGTGGGCGGAGAGCGCCTCGTAGGCGGCAGGAATGGCGGTCTCAAACGTGTCGATCGGCAGAATCTGGCCAATCACACCCGTGGAGGCAACCAGAATCTGCTGGGGCTCACAGCCGATGACCTGCGATGCGATGCTGCACGTCTCGCGCGCGCATGCAAGGCCGGTCTCACCCGTGGCGGCGTTAGCATTGCCAGAGTTGACCGAAACGCCGGCGATGATTCCGTAGCCCTTGTCGGCACCGCCCAGGTTGGCACGGCTCACCTGCACGGGCGCCGCGCAAAAGCGATTGGTGGTAAACACGCCGGCACCGGGACAGGGTTTATCGGGCACGACGAGCGCGTAATCCAGACGCTCGGGGTTCTTGCGGAACCCAGCGTGGATGCCTGCAGCCTTAAAACCAGCCGCAGCCGTAACGCCACCCTCGACGGCGCGAATCTTGATATCAAACAGCTCGGTATTCATCGTCTTTATGACTCCTTATGTCAAACAAAAAACGGACATCGGTTGGTGCGCCATGCCAGTCGTGATCATGAGACCAGCTTAAGAGTGGCGCCCCACTCGATGCCCGACTACCAAATCGTTAACAATCGAATGTGCTACACCGGGCACGCCACTGTGGACAAGCCTCGTCGCTCGTCAAAGCCAAAGACGATATTGGCGCACTGGACTGCTTGGCCCGCAGCGCCCTTGCACAGATTGTCGATGGCGCCCGTCGCCACCAGCACGCCCGCGCACTTGTTGAGCGCGAGGCCGATCTGGGCGGCGTTGGTGCCGACGACCGAAGCCGTCTTGGGCTGCTGGCCGGCGTCGAGTACGCGCACGAAAGTGCGACCAGCGTAGAACTGCTTGTAATAGTCGACAACGTCCTCAAGGGTCAGGGAGTCGATGGCCTGCGGCGTGAGCGGCAGCGTCACCGTGGAGAGCAGGCCGCGCTTGAGCGGTGCCAGGTGCGGGGTAAAGACGACGCGATCTGTTAGACCAAGGATTTGCTCGATTTCGGGCGTGTGACGATGCTTACCCACGCCGTAGGCCTCCAAGTTCTCGTCGGCGCTGCAAAAATGGGTGCGGGCGTTGCAGGACTTACCGGCGCCCGTCACGCCGCTAATGGCATCGACAATCACGGGACCGTTCTCGGCCACCCAGCCCGCACGCACGGCAGGAGCGGCAGCAAGGCTCGTTGCGGTGGGATAGCAGCCGGCGCAGGCGACCAACACGGGCCTGCCAGCGGCATGGTTGGAAGCAGCGGTCTCTAAGTCCTGGCAGAACAGCTCGGGCAGACCGAAGGCGCGGGTCTTGAGCAACTCGGGGCTCGTGTGCTCGGCGGCATACCAGGCCTCAAAGGTGGCCGGATCGCTCAGGCGATAGTCGGCCGAGAGGTCAATGCAGGAGACTCCCGCGGCAAGCAGGGCGGGCACCTGAGCCATGGCAGCCGTGTGCGGCACGGCCAAAAATACCGCGTCGCAGTTCTTGAGCTCGGGGGCATCATGCGTCGTGAAGACAAGATCGCTTACGCCGGTGAAGCTCGGGTACACCGCAGACAACGGCTGGCCGGCATCGGCGTTGGACGTAATGGCAACAAGTTCAAACTCGGGATGACCGAGCACGAGGCGAATGAGCTCGGCTCCGGCATATCCAGCCGCGCCGACGATTCCAACCTTCAAAGACATATCAGACTCCTTGTCTGCGATTTATGCACCGATGCGCATTTCTCAGCAGTCGTTATGAGGTGGGTTGAAACTTTAGCACCAAAAGATGCATGAACACATAAATGGCTTGCATATTCATGCATTGAAACATTCCCGACACATTCGCTTGAAGGAATTGACAAATGGAGCGGGCCCCGTATTGACCGGCGCTCCTAACGGCGCCGGGCAATACGGGGCCCGCCCATGCGAAAACCAAGTTGTTAGGATGAGCCAGCTGGCTAGAGCTCGACCGGCACCCATTCGTCGTGATTGCAGATAAATGCCTCGGAATCCTCGACGCTAAAGAAGACAAGCGCGGGGTCGTTAGGCCCCTCATAGTGCTCGCCCAGGTGCTCTAGATGCTTCCACCCGGCTTCGCGCATTTCGTCTAAAGCCCGGTCATCCAAGCCGGCACGCCCGCGCAAGATGAGCCAGCCATGGCCCGGCCACCAACTCGTGGCCTCAAAGCGCTGGTTTTGCAGCAGCTCTTGCCACACATCTTTGGTGCGCGCTGTTACAAACCACAGCTTGCCATCCTGGATCTGCGCAAACGAAAACGGACGCACATGAGGCTGTCCGTCAACGCTCGTCGCCAAATACCATGCCGGCACCGACGTCAGATACTCCAAAACCGTATTCAATCCGTCCACGTTTCCTCCTGTACTAGCTAGTTTGGGAGCCTGGTTTGTGTGAACTAGAGCTCCAGGCGCTCCTCGCTGCCGTCGATATCACAGAAGCGGGCGACGATATTGCGGACCGAGAAAAACGCAAGGCGGCCGTCGTTGGCGCTCTCGTGATTCTCGCCAATGCCCACCATGTGCTTAAAGCCTGCTTCGCGAACGCGGTCGCTCACGACCACATCGTCCTCGAGCGCGGCCTCGCCGGTCAATACGATCCAGCACTCCCCCGGCTTCCAGCCCGAAAGCTCAAACTTGGGGTTCGCGCTGAGCTCGGCCCACACGTCCTTATCGCGCGACGTGCAAAACCACAACTTGCCGTTATCGACCATGGCAAACGAGAACGGCCTTACGCGCGGCTGATGCCCATCGTTCGCATCAGTCGTAGCCAGAAACCACGCGGGGATGCGCCTGAGGTATGTGCAGGCGCGCTCGAGTTGGGCCGTGCGGTCGATTTCGGTCATAGGGACCCCTTTCTTGCGCTCGAATCGCGCCTAAACAAGTTGAAGATTGATGACGATGACGCAGATGAGCAGCAACGCCGTCACCACCGCCGCCAACGCATCGCTGCGGCCAAATGCAAGCGCATGCAAACGTGTGCGGCCCTGCTCGCCATGATAGCAACGGGCATCCATGGCGGCCGAAAGCGTCTCGGCATGACGGAACACGCCCGTGAACAGCGGAATCGCCACACTGCCGAGCATACGCACGCCGCCGAGCGGGCCTCCCGTCACGCGCGCACCGCGGCTTGCTTGCGCGTCCGCCGTCTGCTTCATCTCGGTGGCAAACTGCGGCATAAAGCGCAGCGCGATACCCATAATCATGCCGAGCTCATGCGCAGGGAGCCCCACGCGCGCAAACGGTGCGAGCAGACGCTCAAAGCCCGCGGTGAGGTCGAGCGTGGGCGTGGTGAGCGTAATGGCGCTCATGCCGGCCATCATCAGAGTCAGGCGGCACGCCATAAAGGCGGCAGAACGCAGCGAGCCCTCGCTTATCTGCAGAAAGCCGAGCTGCCACAGGATGCGCCCGCTTTGGTCGGTAAACAGGTTGAGCACCGCGACTACCACGACAATCGCCAACAGCGGAGCCATCGATGATAGGACACGGCGAGCCGGCACCCGGGATACGGCATAGATCAGGACAACGAAGGCCGCCACTGGAAGCAAGCCGCGGAAGCTACTGACGGTGAGCGTCGTAATCAGGAATACAAAGCCCAGAAGCAACTTGGTGCGCGGATCCAGTCGATGGATCGCACTATCTCCGGGGTAGTAACTGCCAAACGAAAACGCCTCCATTAGCAGCCCTCCTCTCGCGCGACCGTCTTGGATTTAGCAATGTCCGCGACGTTAGAAGGACCGTCCGAGCGACCGATTAGCAGGTCCACCAACTCGTCTGCCAGTGACTCAACCGTATAGAGGCCGTCAAAGCGCAGCGGCACGCCTGCCTTCGCAAGCGTCAGCGCCATGCGCTGGGCAGCGGGAACACCCAAGCCGATCGACTTGAGCTCATCCGCATGCGCAAAAACCTGAGCGGGCGTGCCCTCGGCAAACACCGCGCCCTCGTTCATCACGACAATACGGTCGCAGCAATTGGCAAGGTCATCCATACTGTGTGAGACCATGACGACGGTCAGACCATCGCGGTGAAGTCGATCGATGAGCCCCAGGAAATCACTACGCGCCGCCGGATCGAGCCCCGCCATGGGCTCATCGAGTACCAGGACCTCGGGCTCCATGGCAAGCACACCAGCAAACGCCACGCGCCGCTGCTGCCCGCCCGAGAGCTCAAAGGGGCTCTTGTCGCCCACCGTAGCCAGGTCGAGCCCCACGCGCGCGAGCGATGACTCAACGCGGCGGGCAACCTCGGCCTGCGACAAGCCAAGGTTATGCGGACCAAATGCCACGTCCTGTGCCACGGTCTCGGCAAACAGTTGACGCTCTGGATACTGAAATACCACGCCGACCTTTGCCTTAACCGCGGCGGCATTTTTCTTGTTTACCAGGTCGAGCCCCAGCGCGTAAACGGAACCCTCCTGGAGACGAATCAGGCCGTTGAGATGCTGAACCAGCGTCGACTTACCCGAACCGGTATGGCCCGCAAGGCCCAAGAACTCGCCACGACGCACCGTCAGCGATACATCGCGCAGCGCCCACGGGCTGCTTGGGTCGTTTCCCCAGAGAGCCTGTTTGTTCGATTTGTCCGCAGTGGCCGAGCGCTTGTGCCAGCGGTGGCGCTCGCGCGGACTGAGCGAATAACTGTACGAAACATGGGATAGTTCGATGACGGGCTCCGACGCGTTGTCCTCGTTGTCTACCGGAACAGTGCCGTCAGCGATTTCCAACTGGGATGCGGAAGACTGTCCCGCGGTGTCTGCCCCACTTCGCTCGGCATAAGCCTGCGCAATCTCAGCGACCATATCCACCTCGCGCACCTGCGCATGAACAGGCACGCCCTTCGTACGAAGCGCCATGCCCAGACGACACGACTCCGGCATATCCAGGTTGAGCTGCGCAAGCTCATCCGCCCGCGTCAAAATTTCCTCGGGCGTACCGAGCATGGCAACGTGCCCCGCCCGAAACACCGCGACACGATCGGCCTCGGCGGCTTCTTCCATAAAGTGCGTAATCATCACGATGGTCATACCGCGAGCGTGCAACGCGCGGCAAGCCTTCATGAGGCCCTTACGTCCACGCGGATCGAGCATCGAGGAAGCCTCGTCCAAAATGAGAACGCGCGGTTCCATGGCAAGCACGCCGGCAAGCGCCACGCGTTGCTTTTGGCCACCCGAAAGCGCATGGGTCTCGTGGCGCTCAAAGCCCACCAGACCCACGGCCTTCAGCGCCTCGCGCACGCGCTGCGCGATCTGGGCCGATTCGACCCCTAAGTTCTCGGGACCAAACGCAACGTCGTCCTCGACAAGCGTCGCCACAAGCTGGTCGTCGGGATTCTGGAACACCATGCCAGCAGTCGAGCGGATGTCGTAGACCAGCTCGGGATCGGACGCGTCCATGCCGTTGACGCACACCGTTCCCGCATCGGGCTGCAGCAGCGCATTCAGATGCTTGGCAAACGTCGACTTGCCCGACCCATTGCCACCGAGGATGCAGAAAAACTCCCCGTCCTCGATGTTCAGATCGACACCGTCGAGTGCCGACACGGCACCGTCATAGCTAAAGGAAACGCCCCGACACTCAATCATGCGCGGCCTTTGACCTGGTCCTTTTTAGGCGTGATGAGGTTGGAGACTGCTTTATACACCACCAGCGTCAACACCGAGTTAAGCACGGTCTTGATAAGGTTGAACGGCAGCACGGCAGGAATCATGAGCGGGGCGATCACATCGACCGAGCCATACCAGAACCATACGCCAATGGTAAGGTTTGCGACCATAGACAGCGCCGTAGCGGCAATGACGCCGAGCACCAGGCCAATCACGGCACCCTTATAGGTATGCATCTTCTGGTAGACGATAGCCGCGGGCAGAATGTAGCCCAGCGTGGCAACCAGGTTCATAAGCGCGCCGACCCAGTCACCCGTGGTGAGCGCATGGATAACGATCGCCATGGCGGCAACAGCGGTACCGGCGCCGGGACCATACGCAAATCCACACACCATCGCTGGCACCAGCGACGGGTCATACGTCAAAAACGGCGCCGAAGGAAGGATGGGCAGCTGCACATACATAAACAGGGCGCCCAAGGCGCACATCAACGCCATGGTAACGAGCTGTTTGGTGCTCCACCTATTCGTGTTCTCAAAATGGATATGCTGCGACTGTTCAGACATAAGATCACCTGCCTCTTTCATCCGGACTCTAACCGTTGGTACTGGGATCTCACCAGTTCAGCCGGCATGCGAACCAACACACGCACGGGTCGCGGACTCATCGGCTCGGTCGCAGACGCTTCGCCTGCACCACGGCACCCCTTTGGCACCGCCCGATTTACCGCCAGTGGGGAATTTCACCCCGCCCTGAAACAGCAATTGCAAGTGTAGCACCAGTAGGCTTTCGCGCAAGTATGCCAAGGGTAATTTATGGTGGGGATCAGTTGCCGCAACAGCCACATCTCCCACCCATCCCAAAGTGATGCGCCTTTCGCGCAAAGCGCGAAACAGCAACCGGGACACGTATCCCTCACAACCACGTTCTTCTCCGCCCGCCGACCTCAAGGCCGTAAACGCAGGGAATCCGGGGGCGGGACGGGGACTTCTCTCCGGAATATTCCGCAGGACGCAAAGAGGCTCCGCAGCGCGAAGCGCGATGCGGAGCCTCTTTGCATGTCCGAGGACGTTCCGGAGAGAAGCCCCCGTCACGCCCCCGGATTCCCGGTGGGAGTTCTAGACCTTGTCGGCCTTAGTACATACCGCCGCCCTGCTGACCAGCGGTGGCAGCAGCGATAGCGTCCTCAAGCTGAGTGTTCTTGG
Source organism: Collinsella aerofaciens (assembly GCF_039752985.1). Lineage (GTDB taxonomy): Bacteria > Actinomycetota > Coriobacteriia > Coriobacteriales > Coriobacteriaceae > Collinsella > Collinsella aerofaciens_BT. The sequence goes on along the minus strand of NZ_JBDMHA010000010.1, from coordinate 15,826 downwards.
GCACATCGGAGACGGTAGCCTCGGTGATGAGAATCAGGCTGGCGACAGAAGCAGCGTTCTGCAGGGTGACGCGGCTGACCTTGACGGGGTCGAGGACGCCCATCTCGATCATGTCGCCCCACTCGCCGTTGGCAGAGTTGAGACCCTGACCAGCGGGCAGCTCGGCAACCTTGTCGACCACGACAGCGCCCTCAAAGCCAGCGTTCTTGGCGATGGTGGCGACCGGAGCGGTCAGAGCCTTCTTGACGATGTCGACGCCGATCTTCTCCTCGGGGTCGTCGATCTCGACAGCGTCGAGCGCAGGAGCAGCGTCCATGAAGGCGACGCCACCGCCGGCGACGATGCCCTCCTCGACAGCAGCGCGGGTAGCCTGCAGGGCATCCTCGACGCGGTGCTTGATCTCCTTGAGCTCGGACTCGGTAGCAGCGCCGACCTTGATGACGGCAACGCCACCGGAGAGCTTTGCCAAGCGCTCCTGGAGCTTCTCACGGTCGAAGTCAGAGGTGGTGTTCTCCATCTCACCCTTGATCTGAGCGATGCGGGCGTCGATGGCCTCCTTGGAGCCAGCGCCGCCGACGACGACGGTGTTGTCCTTGGAGATGGTGACGGACTTAGCAGTACCGAGCATATCGGCGGTGATGTCAGCGACCTTCACGCCCAGCTCGTCCAGAGCGGCCTGGCCACCGGTGAGGACGGCGATGTCCTCGAGGATGCGCTTGCGGCGATCGCCGTAGCCCGGAGCCTTGACGGCGCAGACGTTGAGGGCGCCACGGATCTTGTTGAGGACCAGGGTAGGCAGAGCCTCGCCGTCGATGTCCTCAGCGATGATGAGCAGGCCACGGCCAGCGCGCTGGACAGCCTCGAGAACGGGCATGATGTCCTGAACGCTGGAGATCTTCTGGTCGGTGATGAGGATGTACGGATCCTTCATCACGGCCTCCATGCGGTCGTTGTCCGTGACGAAGTAAGCGGAGACATAGCCCTTGTCGAACTGCATGCCCTCGACGGTGTCGATGGTGATGTCGAACGTCTGGGAATCCTCGACGGTGATGACGCCGTCCTTGCCCACGACCTCCATGGCCTCGGCGATCTTCTCGCCGACCTCGGGGTCACCGGCAGAGATGGTACCGACGGAAGCAATCTGCTCCTTGGTCTCGACCGGCTTGGCCTGCTTCTTCATCTCGGCGACGGCGGCGTTGACGGCCTTGTCGATGCCGCGACGGATGGCCAGCGGGTTAGCGCCAGCAGCAACGTTGCGCAGACCGTCGTTGACGATGGCCTGAGCGAGCAGGGTTGCGGTGGTGGTGCCGTCACCCACGGTGTCGTTGGTCTTGGTGGCAACCTCCTTCACCAGCTGGGCGCCCATGTTCTCGATGTTGTCCTCGAGCTCAATCTCCTTGGCGACGGAAACGCCGTCGTTGGTGATGGTCGGGGCACCGAACGTGCGCTGCAGCGCAACGTAGCGACCCTTGGGGCCCATGGTGACGGTAACGGCGTCGGCCAGAGTGTTGACGCCCTTGGCAAGCTTAGCGCGGGCATCGGTGTTGAACGTAATGTTCTTTGCCATGGTAGGTAATCCTCCAAAAGAAATGTGACTCGCGTCGCCGCTTCCGAGTCCTATGCGGCGGACGCGTTCAAAGACGAATCAGAGATTCTGACGAGACTAGGCCTCGACGACAGCGTAGATGTCGTCGGCGCGCATCAGCAGATACTTCTCGCCGTCGACCTTGACCTCGTTGCCACCGAACTTACCGTAGATGACAACGTCGCCGACCTTGACGTCCATGGGGATGCGCTCACCCTTGTCGTTGACCTTGCCGGCGCCCACGGCAACGATGGTGCCGCGCTGCGGCTTCTCCTGAGCGTTGCTGGCGATATACAGACCAGAAGCGGTCTTCTGCTCGGCCTCGTCGGGCTTGACCAGAACACGATCTGCAAGCGGCTTCAAAGACGACATGCTTGTCTCCTCCTTTTTGGGCCGCGCGGTTATACCACGCGAATTAACCCTTTTTGTTTGCGTACGCGTTGAATGGTACCCACGAATGGCGGGTTATACAACACGGAGTCAAAAAATCTTATTTTTTGGCACTTAGATTTTCTGAATGCCGGGGGATAACTTAGCAGTGGCTCCCGGGGCGGACCGGAGGGCATGAAGTTTACTGCTCTACAGTCCTGCGCAAGACGGAAAGCACATTAAGTGCTTTCCTTTGCGTGCGGAACTCGCGACAAACTTCATGCCCTCCGGTCCGCCCCGGGAGCTGGGGTAACTTATTCGGGCCCGGCATTCAGAAAAGTCAGTGCAGCAAAATGGCGATGCGGATGGGGTTAGTGCTCGTAGATCAAGTTACCTGCCAGGTAGGTGGCCTGAACTTTTGTGGCCTGGAGGTCTTGGGGGTCAACGGTGAGCGGGTTTTGGTCCAGGACTACCAGGTCGGCATACTTGCCGGGCTCCAAGCTGCCGAGGTTTTGCTCGTCGCCCGCTGCATAGGCGCTGCCCAGGGTGTAGTTGCGCAGGGCCGTTGCCGCGTCGATACGCTCGCTCGGCAACCAGCCGCCCTCGGGCAAGTGGCTTTTGGGGTCCTGGCGCGTGATAGCCGTGTAGAGCACGTTCATGCTGGTAACGGCTGTGATGGGACTATCGGTACCGAAAGCTTGGCGGATGCCGCGCTGCTTATAGGTCGCAAACGGCCACATGATGCGGCTGCGCTCCAGGCCCAGGTCGCGCTCCGGACCACCCGGGTCGAGCGTGATATGGCAGGGCTGGCTCGAGGCGACCACGTTGAGCTTGCGCAGGCGGTCGATGTCCTCGGGCAGGAGGTTCTCCAGATGCTCGAGCGTGTTATGGCCGTGCTGGGGCAGGCCGTACAGTTCGGCGGCCTTCTCAAAGATATCGAGCGCGGCATGGATGGCACCGTCGCCGATGACGTGGATGCGCACGGTGTGACCGCGCTCCGCGGCAGCGAGGACCAGTTTGCGCATACGCTCGGCAGGAACTGTCAGACGACCCTGGTCGCCCGGGAAGCGCGGGTTGGTATAGGGCTCGGTGAGATATGCCGTGTGTTCGCTCGACACGCCGTCGAAGAACTGCTTAAAACCAGGCGCCGAGAGCAGCGCGTTGTTCGCATAGCGGGTCTGCAGCTCTTCCAAGCGCGACTGGTCATCCAGCAGCGTGGGGAACAGATGGGCACGAATGCCCAACTTGCCGACTGCCTGCAGTTTGTCGTAGATGTCGTCGCGGATAAAATCGCAGCCCGGCATGGGCATGAGCGACATATCGCATATCGAGGTGATGCCCTGCTCGGCCATACGCCTCATTTGATCGGCGTAAGCGCTTGCGATGCGATCCTCCCCCAGCCACTCAAGGCAGCGCGGTAGCAGCTGCATGGCAGCCGCCTCGTGAGCAATGCCCGTGAGCTCGCCGTTTGCGTCCTTGTCGTAGCTGCCGCCCGCTGGCGGCTCGCTATCGCGCGTGACGCCGAGCGCCTCGAGTGCGCGGCTGTTGAGCCAAAGCGTGTGCCCGTCGCCCGAATACATAACGCAGGGACGATCGGGGAATGCCGCATCGAGCGACGCCTTGGTAGGGTGCTCGGGCGGGTCCCAACGGTAATCGCGCCAGCCCTGCGTCACAACCCAAGCGTCGTCGGGCAGGTCCTGGGAAAACTCGAGCGCATGTTGCACCAACGCCGCCTCGGACGCGCCCATATCCATGAGCATGAACGGCGAGGAACCGACCGAGGTATGGAAGAAGTGCAGATGAGCGTCATGGAAACCGGGGCAAACAAACTGCTCGCCGTAATCGATAACCGGCGTGGCGGCAGGCGCGGCGGCAATCACGTCATCGGGCGCACCGACTGCGACGATACGGTCGCCTGCGATGGCAATCGCCAGCTCGCGGGCGGTATCGATGCCGTCTTGCGCGGTAAAGACGTTCTTGGAGCGGATAATCCGATCGATATGTTGCATGGGCATCCCCATCTCTGGCAGGAAATTCAACACCCCCGAGTGTACTCCCCCGCCCTTGTAACAAAACCCCAAGCGGCAAACGGCAACTTTACCAGCCCTAGCGGCAGGTGGCATACTGGAGAGAGCCTGTACGATTTTGCGATCAACCCAGCAAGGAGCAAATCGACCATGACGAAGACCAAGGCACAGCAGATTATGGCGGCGACCGAGGCTCGCGCGGCTGACGACGTCACCGCAGCCATCAAAGATATCGCTACCGAATTTGAACCATATATCATCAAGCAGCGCCGGCACTTCCATAAGCACCCGGAGCTGAGCCTTGCCGAGGAGCGCACGACCTCCGACATCGCCAACCAGCTCGACGCCATGAATATCCCCTACGAGCGTCCGCTCAAGACCGGCTTGGTGGCAACGCTTCGCGGTACCGCGCCGGATGCCTACCGCGAGGACGGCACGCCACGCCGCCGCATCCTGCTGCGCGCCGACATCGACGCCCTGCCCGTCACCGAGCAGACCGGCGAAGAGTTCGCCAGCGTCAACGAGGGCTGCATGCACGCCTGCGGTCACGACTGCCATATCGCCATGATGCTCGGCACGCTGCAAATCCTGCGCCATATGACCGACGACATCCACGGCGAGGTCCGCATCGTCTTCCAGCCCAGCGAGGAAAACGGCCAGGGCGCCAAGCTCATGATCGGCACGGGCGTGCTCGACGGCGTCGATGGCGCCTACGCCGCGCACATCTGGAGTGAGGTCGACGCCGGCACCGTGAGCTGCGAGCCCGGTCCGCGCATGGCCAATACCGACTGGTTCCGCATCGACGTCCGCGGCACCTCGTGCCATGGCGCCATGCCCCAGCGAGGTCACGACGCCGTCATGGTTGCCGCCGAGATTGTCAACGCCCTGCAGACCATCGTCTCGCGCGAGATCAGCCCCTACGAGCCGGCCGTCATCACCGTCGGCGAGCTGCACGGCGGCACCGCGCGCAACGTTATCGCCGGCACGGCCTACCTCGCCGGCACGGTGCGCACCTACGGAGATTCGACCCACGAGGAAATGCCGGAGCTTATGCGCCGCATCGGTGAGCATACCGCGGCCGCCTTGGGCGCCGAGGCAGAGCTCACCGACTACACTATCGCCAACTACAAGGTCGAAAACGACGCCGCCTCGAGCGAGCGCTGCCGTCAGGCCGTAATCAAGTGCCTGGGCCCCACCGGCCAAGGACATTATCGCGGCACGCTTTCGGGCGAGGATTTCTCGGAGTACCTGCGCCGCGTACCGGGCGTGCTCGCCTTTGTAGGTACGCGCAACCCCAAGATTGGCGCCACGTACGCCCAGCATTCCTGCTTTTACAAGATTGACGAGACCGTGCTGGCAAAGGGCTCCATGGTGGCCGCCCAGTATGCTATCGACTTTTTGGCCGAGCCCACGCAAGAGGAGCTCGACGGCCCCGCGATTACCGCGGTCGCCGAAACCAACCCCGATCTGGCCGCCAAGTTGCGCTCTGCCAAGGCGACGACCGCCGAGGCTCGCGACGCCATCCATGATGCCCGAACGGCTCGCCATGCCGCGATCAAGGGCATCCACGACGCACGCGCTGCTGCACGCCGCGAGGAGAAGCACGACGAGTAGTCGTCACACCCATCCATAACAGCCTGGCTAAAGCAGAGCGGGGGCGGACGTATCGAAACGTCCGCCCCCGCTCATTCTTCAAGCGCTATTTCTACCATTTCTACCCCGTCCCCAAATGGCAGGCGGCAGGGTTACTCGTCCTGATGATCCTCGTCGGAGCTTGGCTCGGGTGCCGACGCAGGTGCAGATGCCGGCTCAGGCTCAGGCTCAGGCGCAGGCTCGGGCTCAGATGCCGTCTCAGACTCGGGCGCCGGTTCAGGCTCGGGCGCCGGTTCAGGCTCGGGCGCTGGTTCAGGCTCGGGCGCCGGCTCAGACTCGGTCGCGGGAGCGGGTGCAGGTGCCGGCGAAGCATCCGGAGCGCTGTAACCCGAAGGAGCGGACTTCTTCTCGAAAGGCAACACAAAAGTCAGGACGTCGTCCTTATCCTCATCGGCCCACTCGCTTGCATAGCGTGCGGCCCAATAGCCAACGGCACGGTGCTTGAGCATCTTGCCAAAGACCGTAAGAAATACGGTGACGAAAGCGACCAGCACCAAGAACAGCGCGAGCGTGACGCCACCGCCGGTAACAATTGCCTCAATACCCGTAGGACGATAGTAGTAGCTATACATACCGACAGAGGCAATGGCGCCAAAGACGACCGTCAAGATCCATGTGACAACGTTGGCGACCAGGCCCGTCAAAAACTCGGGAAGGAACGAAGCACAGAACAGCTTGGTCTTGTTGTGCTTAAACGCCGCCCAGACCTTATCGAGCGAAAACGCGCTCTCGACACGCCCGGTCACCGCAAAGTGCATCACGGCGATGTCGGCGAACATCTTAAAGAAGACACCCAGAATCGCCGAGGCAATTAGCGCCAGGACAAGCAGGCCGAGCGAACCGAACAGCGCAGCCTCGAGCGCATAAGAGCCGTAATACGAATACGAGCCCGCGGCGCCAATTACCACGCCCTCCACCAGCGAAAGCACTACACCGATAACGGGAATGGCAGCGATAACCTCGAGCACGACCGAAATAACGCTCGAAAAGACTCCGAGACCAAACGACGTGGAACGCATGAGTGGACGGTCCATGCCGTCATCGGCCTTGAGCGACAGATCGCGACCCCACTCGATACCAAAGCCGGAACCGCACACGCTCGCAATGCAAGCTGCCAAAAAGCCGATGGCAGCCGCAATGCCGCCAATAACGGGAATAAACAACACGAGCACCGACACAACGCAAATCAGCGCCGGCAAAAACGCGATTTGGCATACACGCTGAAGCACGCCCGGAGTCTTAGTCATATCTTGGAACGCCTGAGCCACACAGCCCTTTGGCGCATTCGCCACGGGCGGTTGCGGAACAAACTGCTGGGGCTGAGGCTGTCCCTGGGGAGCGGGGTCAGCGGCACCGGCATTAGGAGCACCACACACGCCGCAGAACTTGTCGTTATCGCCCATGGGGGCGCCACACTGCGAGCAGAACATCGAAATCATCCCTTCGTATCTAGAGCGAATCACCTGGATCGCAAACGATGTCTTTGGCATCATTATCACCCAATGTGAGGACAAATTCTCTTAGATGACGTATTTGCAACGCGCGAGGCGCTTTTCGATTGTTTGATGAGTGTGTCCGCGCTAGTTCGTGCCGCGGAAGCCCTTGCCGACGATCTCGGAGCTGTCGACGATCGTGATAAAGGCACCCGGATCGACTTCGCGCGCGTAACGGCGCAGTTGCACGGCCTCGCGACGGCTCAGCACGCTCATGATCACCGTCACGCACTTGCCCGAGAAAGCACCGTAGCCGCGGCTGATAGTCGCCGTGCGGTTGAGATGCTTGACGATAAACTCCTCGACTTTGCGCGGCTCGGAGCAAATGACCGTGCAGACTTTGCGCAGGTGAATGCTCTCAATGGCTTTATCGACCACAAGCGTCTTGGCAAACAGGCCGAGCACGCAGTACAGACCGACACGCGGGCCATACAAAAAGGCCGCGATGGCCACGATGCCGATATCAACCAACAGCAGCGCGCGGCCAATCTCGAGCGTCGTGCGGCGCTTGAGGATCATGGCAAGAATGTCCGTGCCGCCCGTCGAGGCGCCAATATCAAAGACAATAGCGCTGCCGAGCGCCGGCAAGATAACGGCAAAGCACAGGTCGAGCCACATATCACCCGTCAGAGAGACATCGGTCGGAATAAAAAGCTCAAACAGCGAAACATAGGCCGAAAGCGCAAACGAGGCGAAGACGCTCCACAGGATTGCATTGCGCTCCAAAAAGATAAAGCCCAAGACGACGAGAACCGCGTTGATAATCCACATAAAAACGCCGACGGGCAGGGTCGGGAACAGCGTGGACAGAATGACCGACACGCCCGAGGTGCCGCCAAAAGCAAAGTGATTAGGGGTTTTAAACGCAACGATGGCAAAGGCCGTAAGAATCAGGCCCAGATTGAGCTCGGCAAAAAAGCTCGGGAAGCCCGGCTCCTGGCTGCGCTTTTGACCGACACGCTCGCCGCGCTCGATATCGGTGCGATCAACCACGCGCTCCATCGGCACCACGGGAGGACGATGCACCTCCTCGGCAGCACGCGATGCCGCCTCTGCCGCGGCGGCCTCAATCGCCCATGCCTTGCTTTCTGTTTCGTGCTCGTCGGCCATTACGGCAACCCCTCGTTAACAATTTGGAAACAATGCGCCCATTAGGGTAACGCGGAACGCGACGATTGCAACCCCTAGTTAGACGAGCGGTATGCCCACATCGGGGGGCATACAAATAACGGCCGGCCACGCTTTTGCTTGCGCGGTCGGCCGTTTAACGTTTTCGCAGATAAAGCCTGCCAAAACAAACCTGTCCCTTTTTGGAAGGTTACTCGTGCTGGCTGGTGCGGTGCTCGTACTCCTCGGGGGTGATGACGTCCTCGATGCGCAGGTTGACGCCCGCCACCTCAAGGCCGGTCATCGCGGCAAGGCGCTCGGTGACACGTGCCTTGACATCGTCGAAGATCGCGGGCGCATAGGCGCCGTACTCGATAATGACGGAGATGTTGACGACCACGCGATTGTCATCGGTGACCTCAACCGTCACGCCCTTGGTCAGATTCTCGGCACCAAACTGCTCCTGCACAAAGTGCATAAGGTTACCCTTCATGCCCAGGACGTGCGGCACCTCGCGGGTGGCCATGGCGACGATCTTCTCGATCACACCGTTGGAATAGGTCAGCGAGTCCTCGGACTCGTCCGCTTCCTCGTCATCCTCATCCACATCGGACTCGGCCTCGACGAGAGCCTCGTCCTCGAGCGTCACATCCTCGGCTTCGGCGACGACCGCTTCGTTCTCCTCGAGCTCGGTATCGGCTACATCGACCTTCGTATTAAAAGCCATGGTTCCTCCTTATGCCTGCCGCGGATGCGACAGTCGAATACATATTAGCGGCCGCTAAACAGACGGCCGAAGAAGTTGACGATCCCGTTCTCGCCGTCGCGAATTTGGCCGATCACGGCGCCGATCAGCACGAAGAATGCAATGACGAGCGTGTCCCACAGGCCGAGCGTGAGCACCAACACGGCGAGGATAAAGCCAGCGACGGCACCGAGCGTGGTGTTGGGATGACGCACAGCATAGCTCCAGATGGCAGCGCCCGTACCCTTGATGAGACCCATAGCCTCGTCAAAATCCGCGGCTGCCGCGTCTTGTAACTCAGTTGCCTCTGCTTTGGAATCAACAGGTTCGCTCGCCGGCGTGGCGCTCTGGTCAATCGTCAGGCGCGGCGTACGAGCGGTCTTATCTTGATTGGTATCACTCACCGGAAACCTCCACGGTCTGGACGGTAGTCTTGGACGGCAAAAAACGGACGCGCGTGGTCGTACCCGGCGTGCCAAGCATGGTGTCGCAAGCTTCCTCGATGCGCTGCTGCATCGCGGTAGCCAGAGATGCCACGTCCTTATCGTCAAGCGCGATAGCCTCGACCTTAAAACGGACGTGCGAATCGTCGGAACCTTGGACGCGGGCCTCGACATGCTCGATCATCACGCGATCGTCGCGCTCTGCAGCAGCCCTGGCGCACGAAGAAAGCGCCGCGAGCGTGACCTCGATATTGCGCTCCCCCGCCGGATGCACGCAGGACGGCTCGCGACGAGCAAACATCAGGCGGAAGAAGCTTACCAGCACGCCGATCGCCACAACTCCGCCGCATGCCGTCACGACAATGCGCGGCATGGGGTCGCGCATCAGCAGCATAAAGCGATACGTATACGGCCCCCAAAACTGGCAGACAAGCGTACCCAGCGCCACGATGGCGGCGGCAAGATACACGATCGCTAGGGCTCGTTTGAGTACGCGCACGTGGCGCTCCCTTCAAATCTCGGCTCTCGAAATGCAAAACGGTTCGCATCATTATAAAAGAGCCGGGTCCGGTGCTCTACGCACGCGGATCCGGCTCATCTATTCCACGAGGCTTGCATGCTCGCTTCATTATGCCCAGATATGCACGGCTTAACCCGTGCGGGCGCTACTCCTCCTCGAGGGCAGCGATGACCTCGTCGGTCATGTCCATGGTGCTGTAAACATCCTGGACGTCGTCGAGCTCCTCAAGACGGTCGATGAGGCGCTGAACCTTCTTGGCGTCGGCGCCGGAGACCTCGGTCGGGGTGGTCGGGACCATGGTGGTCTCGGAGCCCTTGACCTGGACGCCCTGCTCCTCGAGCGCCTTGGAGACAGCCATGACCTCGTTGGCAGCAGTCCAGACGATCCACTCCTCGCCGGCATCCTCGTAGTCCTCGCCACCGGCCTCGGCGATGGCCATCATGAACTCATCCTCGTCACCGGCAGCACCGTTGGCGATCATGGTCTCCTTCTTGGCGTTCTCGTCCAAGATCTCCTTGGCGACGACGATCTGGCCCTTGCGCTCAAACTGGAAGGCGACGGAGCCGGAGGTGCCCAAGTTGCCACCAGCGTGGGAGAAGGCGGAACGGACATCAGCGGCGGTACGGTTGCGGTTGTCGGTCAGGCAGTCGACGTAGACGGCGACACCGGCGGGACCGTAGCCCTCGTACACGATGTTCTCGTAGACGGCAGCGTCAGCACCCGAACCAAAAGCCTTGTCGATAGCGGACTTGATCTTGTCCTTAGGCATGGACTGAGCCTTAGCCTTGGCAACAGCAGCGGCGAGGCTGGCGTTGTTCTCGGGCAGCGGGTCACCGCCGAGACGGGCAGCAACGGTGATGTTGCGGCTGAGCTTGGAGAAGAGGGCGGAACGCTTGGCGTCCTGCGCGCCCTTACGATGCTTGGTTGTGGCCCACTTAGAGTGTCCGGACATACGTGTCTCCTATCGGTTTCGACCTAAAGCCCAGCGCAGATGCTCGGGCAATATAAACAAACGTCGTTATGATATACCTACGGGCCTGCGAGATAAACCCCAAAATGAAGGCGTCGTGATGATGACCCCTTTGGTGCAAAGAAACCTGACCCCAATGCACCAAGTTAGGACCAGAGGAAGTCGCTGCGGGTGACGGTGGCGCCGATGGCGAAGGGCATGCAGGCGATGACCGGATACAGGTAGCGCATGTAAGTCGAGCCGTTGCACGGGCCAATCAGGCACACGGCGAGCACGCCCAGCAGCGGCACCCAAATGGCCAGCCCGCGCCACGAATGACGACGTAGCAGATAGACCACCACGGCGATCATGATCCACACATAGGTGGCCGAGCTCATGGTGAGCGAGATAAACGGGATGCGCTGCACCGCCACACGGTATAGGTTGATCAGGTGGTCGCACCAGCGCACAACCTTGCTATCGACCGGATGGAAGTCGAAGTACTTAAGGTTATCGGGCTTCGCCATAATCTCGGCACTGCGCGCCGTGCTGTAGACCCACGCATCGCGGGCACTCGGATAAAAGTAGCCGTAGTAGTTATTGATGAGCGCCGAGATATAGCACTCGGGATCCTTTTTGAACATCTGGGCCCATACCTCAAAATAGGCCTTGATGTCCTCTTGCGAGGCGTACTCGTTAAAGCAATTTTTGACGGCGTCCGACTTATCCGGGTTGTAACGGCGGCCCAGATTCTCGTACTTGAGTACACGGTCGATCACGGCACGCTCTTCGTCGGTCACCAAGCCGTCGCAAGGAGCCTCCACGATGGTGCCGTCCTCCTTAACCGTGGGGTTGACGCCCGAGTTGAGGCCGTCGTGCTTTTGGACGAAACGAGCCGTCTGCTGGAACGGAATCGAAAGGATTTCGCGCTTGGAACCAGGCGTGATATCGTGCGCCGGCATAAAGACCTTGGTGAAGTACATATTAGAGGCAAGGCAGAGCGCGAGCACCGCGAGAACGCCAACCCAGCGGAAACGCGGGATGGCGCCCGAAGGCGCAGCACCAGTCTGCTTGGCTGCACGACGAGCCACATGCACGTCCCATACGCAAAACCCCGCCGCGATTACGCATGCCGCCAGGGGAAACACCAGGCCGCCGTTGCGCAGAAACGTGGAACCCATGGCGCCCAGAGCGAGCAGCAGCCAGTCGTGGCGCGCAAAGAGCACGGGGGCTTTCTCGCCCGCTCGCTCGGCATTGGCATCGCGACGGGGCAAGCCACATGCCACGAGCTTGACGGTCTGTACCAGCAGCACCAAGAACGCGTCGGCAAAGAGCACGTCTTTGGTGAGCAACGCCGCGTAGTTAGAGAACATCGGCATAAACGCAAAGAACAGCAGGATCGCACCGCGAACCGGCAGGCTCACGCCCAGTTTGCGCAGCGACGAAATGGAATAGGCCATGCAGGCAGCCGTGATGACGAACTGAGCACAGGTGTAGATGGCAAGACCCGCGTTAGCGCTGTTGAACAGCGAAAGCCCCAGCTGAACGCACGAGCCGATAATGGCCGTGTGCACTACGGGATGATGCCCGTTGAGCAGCACGTTGGGGTTGAGTAGGCGCAGGTAGTCGCTCGTGCCGTTGGGATAGTTGAACCACTGGCGAATCTGCGCGCCCGTATCTCCCATAAAAAGGCCAGGCAGCGAAGCGATGAGCGTGGGCGCCCAGGCGATCATAAGCACCAGGAAGGGCCCGGCAAAGGGATGGACCGAGAGCACGGCGTGAGTCACACGCCATACGCGGCCAAAGTGCGCTTCGGAAAACGGAATGCGCCGAGAGCTCAGCCAATCTAGACACTCAAAGGCAAGGTAGAAGGCAACGACCGCCAAGAGCATCCAGCCCGCGCCGCCAATCCAGGCGCAGATGATGCGGGCTTTGTCGCCAAGGACAATCTCGGCCGAGTCGGTGAGATCGTAGCTGCGGCCAAACACCATGCAGATGGCGAAGAACAGCGACGGCAGAATGATCGATGGGCGCCAGGTGTCGCCACGGCCAAAGAACACGTAGCGAAACGGCAAGGTGAGCAGGCAGGCAAGTGCAAGCAGCATGACCGCGTCGGTATGGCCGGCAAACGAGAGGAGTACCTCGTAGCACACGTACAGCATGCCCGAGGCTTTGGGGTCAATCGCCAAGACTGCGTTGCTCGACACCGGGGCAGGATCGATGGAAAACGCCGTGGTCGCCAACAGCGCAAGCAAAAAAGCGATGAGTGTCTGCTTGGCGGGGTAGCGCTTAAACCAGACGATGCGAGCGGCATCGCGCGCAGCCGTTGTGGAGAGGTCGGAATCCTTCACAGTCCGAAAGCCTTTCTAGAAACCTATCAAACTCGGCAAAACCACCACAAAGGTGCCTGTCCCCTTTGTGGTGGTTTTGGTGGTTAGGCGTCCAGGTAGACGCGCTGGGGCTGGTTGCGGCGACGAGCAAAGATGATGAGCGCCAGGCCCGCGATTACGAGCGGAAGACTCAGCAGCTGACCCATCGTGATGACGCCGCCCAGCAGATAGCCCAGCTGGGCATCGGGCACGCGCACAAACTCAATGAGGAAGCGAACGATGCCGTAACCCATCACAAAGACGCCCATAAACGTGCCCTGGGGCAGCAGCGGCTTTTTTCGGCTAAGCACCTGCAAAATGCAAAAGAGCACGATGCCCTCAAGAAATGCCTCATAGAGCTGGGAGGGGTGACGCGGCATATCCCCCGCGGTGCCACCGAAGACCACACCCCAGGGTAGATCGGTCGGCTTGCCCCACAGCTCACCATTGACAAAGTTGGCACAACGGCCCAGGCACAAGGCCAGCGGCGCGCCTATGACGGCAAGGTCTGCCAAAGTCCAGGCATCGAGCTTATACATGCGGCACACGATGATGCCGCCGATAATGCCGCCCACCAAGCCGCCATGGAAGCTCATGCCGCCCTCGTTGGTGGCAAAGATCTCGAGCGGGTGCGCCCAGTAGTAGCCATCACCGTAAAAGACGACGTAGAACAGGCGCGCACCGATAATGAGGCCAAAGACCACGCCGACCACGACACTCGTCAGGTCGTCAATCGTGATGTTAAAGCCCCAGCGACGCTGTGTGCGGTACATGACGACCGCCGTGAGCAGAGCGCCGACCACGTAGGCCAGGCCGTACCAGTAGATGGTGATGGGGCCCGCCGAGATCGCGACGGGATCAAGCATATGGTAGAGGTCGTTGAGCATATCGATCCCCCTGCTCCCTACATACAAATGCGGCCGCGGGCCTTGCGCTCGCAGCCGCATATTTGGGCGTAACGTCTATGCGGAGTATGCCGTCCGCAGCTTTCGCATCTTAAAACGGCGCGTACTCGTCGTACAGGTCGTCGGTCTCGCCGGAGGCATTGACCTGCTCGACACGGGTAACGCCGGGCACATGCTCCTTCAGGATGCGCTCAATACCCATGGACAGGGTCAGCGAGCTCATGGGGCAGCCGGCGCAAGCGCCCTGCAGCTCCAGTTTGACGACACCCTCGTCGTCGACGCCCACATACTCCATATCGCCGCCATCGGCCTGCAGGTTGGGGCGAATCTCTTCAAGAACCTTCTTAAGCAGCTCTTCGTTAACAGCCACAGGGGCTCCTTTCTCACAATAACGCGGGCACGCCCGCGGACAGGGGCTATGTTACTACAGCCATGTACCCGCTTAGGCGCCAGCCATGCGTGCGGACACGACTTTCACGAGCAGTCAATTTGGGACGGGTCTCTTTCGGCTGTTTTGCCGCCAGCTGGCGTTGCCACGCGCTACTGCTGAGCCTGCCCCTCGGTGCCGATGTGAACATCGACGATAACCTGGCGGTAGCTGATGCCACAGGAGTCGAGAATGCGGCGGCTGATACGGCCGTCATCGGTGTCGGCGTACTTGTTGTCCAGGTAGACGACCTCGCCCACGCCCACCTGAGCCAAAATCTTGGCACAGTCGTGGCACGGGAACAGCGTGACGTAGACTGTGGAACCCTCAAGATCTTTGAGCGAGCCGCGGTAGTTGAGCACGGCGTTTGCCTCGGCATGCACCACGTAGTTGTGCTTATCCTGCAACGGGTCGTCGCTTGTGCCCCACGGGAAAAAGTCGTCGTTGAGCGCCGAGGGCGTACCGTTGTAGCCCACCGAAAGGATGCGGTGGTTGGTGCTGGCAATGCACGCGCCCACCTGCGTGTTGGGGTCCTTGCTGCGGCGCTGCGCGGCGATAGCCACACTCATAAAGAACTCATCCCAGCTAATAACGTCGCGGCGCTTGCCCGACGCGGTTTGATGAAGATCGTCCGACATGGCAGACACCTCCGAAATCGCAATAGTTTGACCTATTGTAGCAGGTGAAAGGTGGGGGCGTTTGTCCCACCGGCGCCCTCACTTTTACACGCGGCGGGGCTTTTGGTTGATGTGGTAGAGCTCGGCGAGACCCCGCAGCGTCAACGCGTCATCGACCGTCAGGCTATGACCGACCAGGGCCGCAAGCGCCTTGGCATCGTCGCCAGTAATGACGATGGGCACGCTGCCTTCCCCCGCGGCCTTGGTCGCACGCATCTCGGCAAGCACCATGTCGAGCATGCCGTCGATGCGCGCCACCTCGCCCAAAACCACACCCGAGCGCATGGCCTCGCGCGTGTTGCGGCCGATGACGTGCGTCGGCGCCGAGGGCTCAACCTGGGGTAGGCGCGCTGCTGCCGCCGAGAGCGAGCGGGCGCCGAGGGCCAGCCCCGGCGCGATAACGCCGCCGACAAAGGTGCCGCGCGCGTCGATGACCTCGATATTGGTCGTCGTGCCCAGGTCGATCACGATGCACGGCGAGCCGTAGACGGCGCGGGCCGCCACGGCATCGGCGATGCGGTCGGGGCCGATCTCGGCCGGGTCATCGTAGTGCACGG
>NZ_JBDMHA010000009.1:0-43857 GCF_039752985.1 Collinsella aerofaciens | reverse complement strand
CATCGATACCGCCTACCAGAACGGCTTTACCCCGTATGCTACGGGTTGCCAGATCATCATTGCCGACGGCCTCAAGGGCACCGACGAGGCGCTTGTTCCGGTCGAGGGCGGCGAGTACGTGCACGAGGCCAAGATCGGTCAGGCGCTCATGGATGCCGATATCGTGATCAGCCTCACCCACTTTAAGGGTCATGAGCAGGCCGGCTTTGGCGGCGCCATGAAGAACCTGGGCATGGGCGGCGGCAGCCGCGCCGGCAAGATGGAGCAGCATGCCGCCGGCAAGCCGAACGTCTCGACCGAGCACTGCGTTGGCTGCCGTGCCTGCGAAAAGATCTGCGCGCACGACGCTGTCTCGTTCAACGACACCCGCGAGCGCGAGCTTGCCAACGGCAACACCCGCACGGTGCACGTGGCCACCATCGACCACGATCGCTGCGTGGGCTGCGGTCGCTGCATTGCGGCATGCAACCAGGACTGCATCAAGCCCGGCTATGACGCCGCGGCCGACGTGCTCAACTGCAAGATCGCCGAGTACACCAAGGCCGTCGTCGACGGTCGCCCGAGCTTCCATATCTCGCTTGCCATGGATATCAGCCCCAATTGCGATTGCCATCCCGAAAACGATACGCCTATCGTCAACGACATCGGCATGTTCGCGAGCTTCGACCCGGTCGCCATCGACCAGGCCTGCGCCGATGCCGTCATGGCATCCGAGCCGCTGCCAAACACCGAGCTCACCGATAGCGCGGCCAAGATGGAGCACAACCACGAGCATCTGGAGGGCGAGCAGGCCAAGGATCCCTTCTGCATCACGCATCCCGACACCGACTGGCGCGTGTGCATCGCGCATGCCGAGAAGATCGGCCTGGGCACGAGCAAGTACGAGCTTATCGAGGTCAAGTAGCGCCTAGCTATTGGACAAAATAAGCGCCTTTGTAGCGTAAGTTGAGCAAAAGCCGCCCGTGAGCACAGCGCCCACGGGCGGCTTTTTGGAAGTGCGAGGAAAATCGAATAGCGCCGACCACAAACCGATTTTTGGCAACAAAACCCCAGACGTTGCTTTTTGCCTAAAAATACTCGTCGAGGAAGTCGTCGACCGTGTTCCAGTAGAGTTCGGGGTCGACCTGCGCGCTCTTGGCGTGGGTGGCGCCATGGACGGTGAGCTTTTGCTTGACCTTGCTGGCGCACGCGTCGTAGTTTTGGTCGAGCATGCTGTACGGCACAAAGGTGTCTTGGTCACCGTGGATAAACAGCATGGGAACCGTCGCGCGCTTGAGCTGTTCCACGCTGCTCGCCTTATGAAAGTCGTAGCCCGCGCGCACGTTGCACACCAAGTTTGCTACATCGAGCAAGGGAAAGCTGGGCAGGCCGAACACGTCCTTGAGCTGCAGAGAAAACTCGTCCCAAACACTCGTATAACCGCAGTCCTCGATAATGCATTTCACGTTTGCGGGCAGAGATTCCCCCGCGACGTTCATGGCGGTCGCCGCGCCCATGGATTCGCCAAAGACCAGGATGCGCGCCTTGGGGTCAGCCTGAACGATTCGCTCGATCCATGCGACGATGTCGAGGCGTTCGGGCCAGCCCATGCCGATATAGTCGCCGCCGGAGCGCTCGTGGGCGCGGGCGGCGGGTGCGAGTACGTTCATGCCGCGGTCGTGGAATCGCTTGACGTATCGGGCCATACCGATGGGCTCGTTGGTATATCCATGCAGGCAGACGGCGTAGTCGTGTGCGCTCTCCGACGCAGCAAAATACCAGGCGGCAAGCTCGGTCCCATCGTCCGCGGTGAGGCTGCTGCTCTCGCGGTTCTCCTTAAACCACGCCCGCGCCTCGGTATCCTCGGCATCCGGCTGCTCACCTTCTTTGTCGTTCTTGCTATCCTGCATCATCTTCATGGTGTATGGCGCGCGGGGATTCAGCGCGAAGTCAAACAGAAAGTTGCCGGCAAATCCGAGCAGCGCAACGACAACCACTAGTGCAACGATGCCGGCTATCTTGAGCTTTCGATGGGAACGTGCGTTTTGAGCCATGCGGTATTCTCCTATAAGATGTTAATACATCAACATTTAATGCAAGCGCATTATGGACGTTCGCCGTTGATGCGTCAACAGGCAAAGAATGGGTAAACAAAGGGTCACGTATGGTGCAAATTTCGCACGCACCCAGACGCTTTGATATAGTGTTGAGAACTCTTTACGTTGGAGGATGTAACCGGCATGTCCGATTCGAGCGACAGTTCTAAGCCGCGACCCAAGACCGCGGCCGTTCCACACTACACGGCGGGCGAGGAGATCATGAACTCCGTCACCCATGGTGTCGGCTGCCTGCTGGGTATCGCGGGCCTGGTGCTCCTGATCGTATTCGCCGCCCTGCGCGGCGGAGGCCCGGCCCATATGGCCGCGGCGATTGTCTATGGCGTCAGCATTATTCTCGAATATCTGGCCTCCACGCTCTACCACGCGATTCAGCCCGCTCGCGCCAAGCGCGTGTTTCGCATCATCGATCACAGCTGCATCTACCTGCTCATAGCCGGCAGCTATACGCCGTTTTGCCTCATCACGCTCGCAAACGACGGCGGCGCTGTGCTGTTCTTTGCCGTATGGGCCATCGCCATCATCGGCATCGCCCTCGAGTGCTTCCTACGCGAGCGCCAGCCGCATTGGGTAAGCGGCCTGGTCTACCTGCTGATGGGCTGGCTCGTTGTCTTTAAGCTGCCCGAACTTGTTGCGCTGCTCAACCCCGTGGCACTTGCCCTGCTCGCCGTCGGCGGCGTGTGCTACACCGCGGGCGTGCCGTTCTATATCGCCAAAAACGTGCGCTATCTGCACAGCGTGTTTCACCTGTGGGTGCTCGCCGGCAGCATCTTCCAGTTCATGGCGGTGATCCTCTTCGTAATCTAGCGACCACGCCTGCGCGCCCGCGTTCTCGTTTGGGCGCCGGTGCAATTGCCGTATCCGCCATCAACGTTTTAACCTGACGTCCCGAATCTTGGAGGTTCGAGAAACTCCCGATGGACATAACCATCTCCCTTATCACCACCCTCGTTTTGACCCTCATCAACGGCTACTTCTCTATGTCCGAGATGGCGCTCACCACGGCCAAGCGCGCCGTGTTGGAGCACGAGGCCGAGGAAGGCGACAAGCGCGCCGAGCGTGCCATTAAGCTGGCTGCCGACTCCGACCAGCTGCTCGCCACCATCCAGGTTGCCATTACGCTCGTGGGCTTCGCCTCGTCCGCCGTCGCCTCGACGAGTCTGTCCGACCCGCTCGCCACGTGGCTCATGAGCTTTGGCATCGCGCCGCTCTCCGCCATCGCGCGCGGCCTGGCGCCGGTCATCATCACCGTCGCGGTCGCCTTCGTGTCCATCGTGATCGGCGAGCTCGTCCCCAAGCGCATCGGCCTGGCCAATGCCGAGGGCGTGTCCAAGCAGGTCGTGGGACCGTTGTCGTTTTTCCAAAAGATCGCCCGTCCGCTCGTGTGGCTGACCGGCGCCTGCTCCGATGGCCTGGCCCGCATCCTGCGCATCAAGAGCGCCGACGACCGCCAAAACGTCTCGGAAGAAGAGATCAAGTACATGGTCTCGGAGCAGGACGACCTGCTCGACGAGGAAAAGCGTATGATCCACGAGATCTTTGACTTGGGCGATACCGTTGCCCGCGAGGTCATGGTGCCGCGCGTGGACACCACCATGTGCGAGGACGACGAGACGGTCGCCGACGTGCTGTCCACCATGCGCCAGACCGGCTTCAGCCGCATCCCCGTCTATCACGAGGATCCCGACAACGTCGCCGGCATTGCGCACATCAAGGACCTGATCCAACCCGCGCTCGACGGCAAGGGTGACCAGCCCATCGCCGGCTTTTTGCGCGACGCCACCTTTGTGCCCGACACCAAGGACATCCTGCCGCTACTGTCCGAGATGCAGACCTCGCACGACCAGATCGTGGTGGTCGTGGACGAGTACGGCGGCACGGCCGGCATTATCACCATCGAGGATATCGTCGAGGAGATCGTCGGCGAGATCGAGGACGAGTTCGACCCCGACAACAAGTATCTCACGCGCCTTTCGCGCCGCGAGTGGCTCGTCGATGGGCGTTTTTCGTGCGATGACGCGATTGAGCTTGGTTGGCCGCTCGAGGAAAGCGATGATTATGAGACCATCGCCGGCTGGATTTTGGAGCTTTGCGACTCGGTGCCCGACATCGGAGAGGTGTTTGAGGTCGCGGGGTACAAGTTTAAAGTGCAGTCGATGCGTGGCCAGCGCATCTCGCTCATTCGCGTGATCGCTCCGGCCGAAACCGATAAGAAGGATTCCGAGTCTTCGGCAGAGAAGCCGGCGGCGTCGGGTGCGGGCTCTGTGGATCCGCACGATGGCGACGAGTAGGGCAAGGAAGAGTAGGGGAGAGTTATGGCAGGCCTGTTCAACATCCTTAAGGTCACCGTCAGCGAGGACAAGATCTGCGCGCACGTGCTGGTGAACCCCGGCATGCCGCTCATGACCTCGGAGGATATCGAGGCTACGGCGCGCGTGTATTACCTGGTGCCGGCGATTGCCAAGCACCTGTGCCTGGGTGATTCCGGTCGCGAGTTCCAGGACTGCATGGGCCAGACCGAGCTCTGCCACCTGCTGGAGCACGTGACGGTTGAGCTCATGAACGAGACCGGTCTTGCCGGTAGCATCTCGTGCGGCCGCACGCGCGTAAGCGAGCACGACGAGCGCGTCTTTGAGGTTGAGCTTTCGTGCCCCGATGACGCGCTGGCCATTGGTGCGCTGTCGTCGGCCACCTTTATGATGGACTGGGCGTACCTGCACGCCGACCAGCCTGCCCCCGACGTGGAAGGCACGGTCGCGGGTCTGCGCAACCTGGTGTTGGGCATGCGCGCCGAGGCCGAGGGCAAGGATCCTCACGAGGCCGTCGCCGCTGCGAACGGCGAAGATGCTGCCGAGGACGAGGGCGCTGACGAGGGCGATGTGCCGGTCGACGCCGAGCTCGTTGCCGATGCGACCGCCGAGCCCGTTCCCGCCGAGCCCCAGGGCGTCCCCAACTTTGACGACGAGCCCCAGGTGGCGATTGATACCGAGGGCGCGGTTGCCGAGGACCACGAGGCCTCCGCTGCCGTCTTTGGCGGTGCTGCGACGGTTCCGGCAGGACCTGCGCATGAGGGCGGCCTGCCGCTCGTGGACGGCGCCGGCGAGGACCCGGGTGCCACGGTGGCCATGCCGGCTATGCCCCAGGAGTAGGCCTACGCGTTTATCACCATCACGTACCTGCGCCTTTGCCGTACGCAGATGAGCGGAGCGGCAAGTGATGCGCTGCGGGTATAATGGACAGCATTCAAACGGTGGGCACCGACGTGCCCGCAGGAGAGGAATGATCATGGGTAAGACTTTCAGCTTTGTCTCCGGCGCACTTTTTGGTGCCGCTGCCGGCGCTATTGTCGGCGTTGCTCTGGCCCCGCGCTCGGGCGCCGAGACCCGCGCCATGGCTGCCGATATCGCCAACGACGCCTGGGACAATATGCGCGACACCTACGAGCACAGCGCCGAGGAGGCCCGTGCTGCGGTGAATGACTTTGGCCCGATGGTCGACGCCAAGACCGACGACCTGCGCGCCAAGGTCGACCTGGCCCGCGAGCGCATGGACCAGCTGCGCGAGCAGCTCAACGACGCCATTTCGGGCGGCAACGTGACGCCTGCCGCCGACGTCGTGGTCGAGAACGCCGTCGAGGCTGATACCGAGGCTGCGGAGCCCTCGACCGAGGCATAATGCGCGCCGGGGATTTTGTCGGCGCCAAGATCTATCGCAAGCCTACTGAGGACAAGCGTACCAAAAAGGACGGCACACCGCGCAGCCCTAAAAAGCTCGGAAAGATTCACTTTCCGGTCTTTACCCCGGGCGGTACGCGCGTGGTCGGCTTTATGGTCCGCCAGTCCGATATCGCGGGTATGATCGAGCGTCCCGACCGATTCGTAGCGCTCGACGCCATTGGTGTCTACGAGGGCGCCATCGCGGTTGACGACGTCAAGGGCACCTACGATACCGCTGCGGCCAAGCGCCTCGACATCAACCTGGACGATTGCATCATCTGGGTCGGTATGGACGTGCGCACGGAATCGGGCGACGTCGTGGGCTATTGCTCGGACGTTGAGTTCAAGCCGCGCTCGGGCATCGTGCAGGCATTCTATGTGACCGCCGGTGCTGCTTCGAGTGTTTTGGTTGGTGACACGCAGGTGCCGCCGACGATGCTGCGCGGCTACGAGAACGGCGCGATGGTCGTCTCGGACGAGGTCAAGTCGCTCGGGTATTCGGGCGGTGCGGCTGCCAAGGCCGCCGAGGCCAGCGTCGTGGTGGGCGACAAGGTCAAAAAGGGCGCCAAGGTGCTCGACGACAAGGGATCGGTTGCCGTGGACAAGGGCAGTCGCGCACTGGGCAAGCAGCTCGGCAAGACGCGCGGCATGTTCAAGGCCTTTAAGGACGAATACCAAAAGGCGAGCGGAGGCTCGTCAAAAGCTACAAAATAGCGACGTACCAAATGATGGGAGGCAAGCCGGAGACCTGTTGCTCCGGCTTGCTGTGTTTATGGGGGAGGGCACATGCGCCAAAACGGATCCAACTTAAACGGGCGTTCGGGTGCGCGTCCGACGGCGCGCCGCGACCTGGGGCAGCTGCCCAGCGGTCAGCGCAAGCGTCACCGTAAGCCCGGCGCGATGTATCTCAACCATAGCCGCGGCTTTAGCGACCGCAGTGCGCGCATCGGCAACAGCCGTACGCCCCGTCGTTCGTCTCGCCTGCCCTACGCGCTCATCGCCGTGGGTTGCGCGCTCGTGCTGTTTATCGCTGCCGTCGTGGGCTACGTCAACCGCAGTGTGGACGTGGAGCTCAACGGCCAGAAGACCGCGGTGCGTGTGGGCTCTACGCTGCAGAATCTCATCGACGACCAGGAGTTGACTGACACCTACGACGCAGGCGACCTGCTGGCCGTCGATGACAGCGTGCTCAAGCGCCATGGGGGCGAAAAGCTGTCGGTGAAGGTCGACGGCAAGCGCGTGAAGCAGGGCAAATGGGATAGCCGCGAACTCGAGGGCGGCGAGAAGGTGACGGTCAAGGATGGCCGTAACACTTACGAGAAGCACGAGGTTCAGGCTACGGTTATCGAGCCCAAGCTCAAGGTCGAGGGCACGGGCGCTATCGAGTATGTGCAGACATGGGGTGTCCAGGGCCGATCCGAGGTGTGGGTTGGTGAGCGGTCAGGCAAGACGCAAGACCGCGGCGAGGTTGTGCCCGCCACCGATTGCGTTGTTGCGTGCGCCAGCGTGGCGCCCAAGGGCAACAAAAAGTACGTGGCACTGACGTTTGACGAGGGTCCGAGCGGCGCCACCAAACAGATCTTGCAGGTGCTCAAGGAAAAGGGCGTCACCGCGACGTTCTTCCTTTCGGGCGATGCGGCCGAGGCCTCGCCTGCCACGGCCAAGGCGATTGTCGACGCCGGGTGCGAGATCGGATCCAACAGCTACAGCGACGATTCGCTCAAGGGTCAGGACCGTGAGGCGGTACGCGAACAGATCACGAAAGGCACCGATGCGATTAAGTCGGCGACCGGCGTGAAGACGATGCTGCTGCGTGCTCCCTACGCTGCCTTTGACGAACAAAACTGGATTGATGCGATGGACCTGGTCTCCGCCGTGGTCTCGTGGAATATTGACTCGGGCGACTGGCTGCTCAACGGTGCCGACGAGCAGGTCTCGACGGTGCTCGATTCGGTGACGCCGGGCAATATCGTGCTGCTCACCGATAGAGACGAATGCGCCGAGCAGACGCTCGAGGCGCTGCCGCAGATTATCGACGGCCTCATTGCCGACGGCTACAAGATCGTGACGCTCAGCGACCTGGTCAAGACGGACACGTCGCTGAGCAAAAAGCTCACCTCGCTGACGAAGGTCACCATGCCCAAGGACGCCGTGTTCCCCCAACTTGCCGAGGACGACGACACCACAGAGTAGTCATTGGGTAGTCGTTTAAGAACGTCCCCAACGGCTATGTCACGGATGCGTCAGCGTTTGGTATGCCTGCAATGTGCAGCGCATAAATTCGATGCCGCAGGGCGATGCTGATGCTATAGTTACTGCGGTTAATGAGGGTCAAGAGAAAGGTTACAGGTGAAATCCAAACCTCGACCATACAGTCGATGACCCCATGCAGGTGCTTTCTGCGCATGCACGGGGTGTAAGCGTCGAGCGGCGTGCCGCCCGCGCATGCGTATACATATCCAGAAGCCCCCGGACGCCGCACGCGCGGCCGCGTCCGGGGGAATAATGATGGGGAGCACCATTGAATTATCTGAGTGAGATGCTCAAATTGCCGGTCTTGGACGTCGACGGCGAAAAGCTCGGCGTGGTCAACGATTTTGGCATTGCTACCGGCGAAGTTTTTCCGCACGTGACGTCGCTCGCGTTCCGCGGCCCCGGCAAGACGCCGTTTATGATCAGCTGGCGCAAATGGGTCGACCGTATCGACGAGACGGGCGTACACCTTAAGACGTCGGCCACCGAAATCCGTTTTTCGTACCTGCAGCCGACCGAGCTCCTGCTGGCGCGCGACGTGCTCAACAAGCAGATCGTCGACACGCAGGGCATGAAGGTCGTGCGCGTCAACGACATCAAGTTTTCCATGTCGGGCGAAAACCAGCTGCGCCTGCTGGGCGCCGAGGTCGGTGCCCGCGGTCTGCTACGCGCCATCAGCCCCGCGCTCGAGCATATCGTCGAAGGCTTTATGAAGCACCTGGGCAAGCCGCTCAGTGAGGACATCATCGCTTGGTCCTACATGGACCTGCTCGACCGCTCGACCAAGAACATTCAACTCTCGGTGTCGCACAAGACGCTCGGCGAGCTGCACCCTGCCGACATCGCCGACATTATCGAGCAGCTCGACCCGCGCCTGCGTGCGCAGGTGTTTGCGCAGCTCGATACTGCCCAGGCCGCCGAGGCCATCTCGGAGTTCGATGACGACGAGCTTATGACCGAGATGCTCGAGGGCCTGTCCGACACCGACGCATCGTCGATGCTGGCCATGATGGACCCGGACGACGCCGCCGATCTGATCGACGAGCTCGATTACGAGAAGGCCGAGAAGCTTCTGCGCCTGATGGGCGTCAAGGAGGAGAAGGCGATTCGTAACCTGCTGGGGTATGAGGACAACACCGCCGGCCGCATCATGACCTCGGAGTTTGTCTCCCTGCCCGCCACGGCGACGGTCGGTGACGCCATCGAGGCGATTCGCGAGCTCGACGAGGACTTCGAGAGCGTTTACTACGTCTATACCGAGGATCCGAGCGGCATGCTGACCGGCGTGCTTTCGCTGCGCACGCTGATCGTAGCCGACCGCGACGCCACGCTGGGTCAGCTGGCCTATCGCGACCTGGTCTATGTGTCGCCCGACGAGGACCAGGAAGACGTAACGGACGAGATGACCAAGTACGACCTGGTTGCCATCCCTGTCTGCGACGAGAACCGTCATATCCTGGGTATCGTGACCTTCGACGACGCCATGGACGTTATCGCTGAGGAGCATCAGGAGGACCTGCAGATCGCCGGTGTCGGCTCGGGCGATAGCGCGTCGGACGACTCGACGAACGTGCTCAGCTGGTTCGTGCATCGCCAGTACTGGGTTGTTGTATGGGGCATCGCGTCGTGCATCATGGCGACCGTGCTGGGAACGGCGCTCGGCTCCGCGCATCTGGTGGTGTTCCCCATGTGCGCCATGCCACTCGTACTGCTGGCGGCCTCGCGCATGGTGTCGTTCGTCAAGAACTACTTCCTGGAGTATGACGGTCACGACGACGAGCCCAAGCCGTATCTGGGGTTCTTCTTCCAGAGCACGGGCATGGGCCTGATTCTGTCACTCGTGACCTACCTGTGCGCCCAGCTGGTGCGCACCGCTGCGTTCCCCGATGCGCCCATGTTTGAGGAGCAACTCTTTACCGGGTGCTTTAATATCGCTGCCATCATTTGCCTGGTTGGCAACATGAGCGCCGTGATTTACCTGATGGTGCTGTTCTGGCGTGACGAGCATGACCTCAACACGTCGGGCACTGCCATGAACGTTATTGCCGTCATGATCTCGTGCGTAGCGTACTGCGCCGCTGCGGTGCTGCTCACCATGTCGGTCATGGGTTAGGTGGTCGCGTGCAAAATACCAAGCAAAAGTCGGGCACCAAGCAAAAGTTGACCATCGCGGCCATCTTTGGCGCTATGGGTCCCGGTCTGCTGGCGGCGCTTTCGGGCAATGACGCCGGCGGCATTGCAACGTATTCCAGCGCGGGTGCCAGCTATGGCTACAAGATGCTCTGGATGCTTCCCGTCATGACCGTGCTGCTTATCGTGACGCAGGAGACCGCGGCGCGCTGCGGATGCGTCACGGGTAAGGGCCTGGCGTCGCTCATTCGCGAGCGCTTTGGCGTGCGCAAGAGCGTGTTGGCCATGGCGGCGCTGTTGATCGCCAACACGGCGGTGACCATCTCGGAGTTCGCGGGTATCGCGAGTGGCCTTGCTCTGTTTGGCGTGCCGGCGAGCATCTCGGTGCCGCTCGTGGCGCTGCTGGTGTGGATGCTTACCATGTCGGGCAGTTTCCAGCGCATCGAGAAGATTTTGCTGCTGGTAAGCTGCGTGTTCGTGACCTACGTCGTCGCCGCGTTTATGGCCGGCCCCAACTGGGGCGAGGTCGCGGTCGACCTGGTCGTGCCTAACATTCAAAATGATCCCAACTACGTGTCGCTCGTGGTCGCAACGATCGGTACCACCATCGCGCCGTGGATGATTTTCTTGGCGCAGAACAACGTGGTCGATAAGAACGCGGGCGAGGACGATATCGTGCTGCAGCGCATCGATACCGTGAGCGGCTCGCTTGCCGCCGATGTCATTGCCGGCTTTATTATCATCACGACCGGTACGGTGTTGTTCCCGGCGGGTATTCAGATTAGCGATGCCGCCGATGCTGCCCGCGCGTTGGAGCCTATTGCGGGTCAGTGGTCCACGGTACTGTTTGCCTCGGGCCTGGTCGCGGCGAGCTTCTTGGCCGCCTGCGTGCTGCCGGGCGTTACGTCGAG
The DNA here is from genome assembly GCF_039752985.1 of Collinsella aerofaciens. Taxonomy (GTDB): domain Bacteria; phylum Actinomycetota; class Coriobacteriia; order Coriobacteriales; family Coriobacteriaceae; genus Collinsella; species Collinsella aerofaciens_BT. Next base: position 32,751 of record NZ_JBDMHA010000009.1, on the reverse strand, counting down.
CGCTATCTGTGAGGCATTTGGCTGGGAGCGCGGTGCCGACCGCAGCTGGGACGAGGCTCCGGTCTATCGCGGCATCATTACGGCCATCATCGGTATCTCTGCCGTGCTGGTGCTTATGCCCGGCGTCGATCTGTTCCAGATTATGATGACCTCGCAGGTCATCAATGGCGTGCTACTGCCCGTGGTTCTGGTGTTCCAGGTGGTTATTGCCGCTGACCGTCACATTATGGGCACTAACCGCAACGGCCGCGTGTGGAATGTGCTCACTTGGGCGACTATCGGTGTGATTACGGTGCTCACGGTCGTCATGTTTGTTCTGCAGGCGATGGGTTACAGCGCTTAGCGCCTCTTTTGGACTCCAAACAGGCCGCAGCGATGGGCTGCGGCCTGTTTTTGTCTGCTATAGGGTGTTAGTTATATGGCAGTGGGCAAAAAATGCCAAATATGAGTACTGTTGCTAAGTGAATAGCATTTACATTCAAGAAGATAATAAACATAACCTATAGTATGTTCATTAAAATTGGCTCCAATACGCCTTAAACCAGTCAGGTTGGCTGTCTTAGGGGGTTGTAGGGTTCGCTCGGACGTCATTTTGGGTGGTTTTGCCTGCTACTAAAATGGTAACAGTACTCATATTTGCCCTTTTTTGCCCACAGACCTTTGAGGGTGCGGCGAAAAGGGCTTGTTTTGATTGTTTGGGGCAGGCGCGAGGCGCGGAAACGATGTCTGGAGCGACGGAGCGGCCTGGAATTCATCCGTAGAGGTCTTCATTGGCTGCGCCAGGAGTGTCCCTAGGTACCGGCACATAAGGAACGTCCCTAACTGCCGGAGGGGGCGTCTGCCACGGCAGACGCCCCCTCCGGATGTGGGAAGTTTGCGCTGCAGGTTACTTGTCGGTGCCCAACTTGTGCGGCTTGAGAGCGAGCGCATTGACGAGCGCGTCGGTGGCAGACTTGACGGCTGCCGGCTGCGGATCGTTGACGTGATCCTCGGGGTGTACGGGCAGGTCCTTCTTGACGGCATCGTGGATCAAGTTGAGGTACTCAGTCACGCCAGTGGTCGATAGGTGCGTGCCATCGCCATCGAACAGGTCGTTGCGGTTAGCGCTGTATCCGTACCAATCGATAACGCGCACGTTCTTGTAGCGCGTAGCGGCGTTGGCGATGGCCTGGTTGGTAGAGCCAACCCACGGCTGCGGGCTGCGCGTGTTCACAAACACCACAATACGCTTATCTCCTGCATCGGCCATGATGGCGTCGATCTGGTCGTCGGTTACCAAGCCGTTGGTGCCCAGTGCAAAGACCACGATCTTGCCGGCAAGGTTCTGCTGGATATAGCCCTCAAATGTCGCACGGCCCGCATCAAACTGGCGGCCCTTTTCGGCATCGATATGGCTGTGCGGGAAAACGCCGTCAAAAGTGTCCACGGCACGCAGCGACACGGAGTCGCCGATCATAAGCAGATCGTAGGAGCCATCGGGGAAGCCGTCGTTGTCCTTGTCGGTGTCGTCGGCCGCCTGCTGGTCGGTGGGTGCGGTATTCTTGGCTTCCTTGTTCAGAACTTCGGCGCCCTCGCCGCTCAGCGCAGACGTCTCGGGCACAAAGATCAGGCCGCCCAGCGCAACGACCAACACAACGGCGCAGGCTGCGCAGACAGGGACGTGCGCGCGCACCCAGTTGGCGGGCGTGGCGGTGCCGTCGCGGAACTCGGATACGGTGCGCCCAAAGGCGCCCTTTCTAAACGGCGTCTCGATAAAGCGATATGAGCATTCGGCCACGGCGACCACCAGCAGCACCTGCAAAATGTACTGCCACCACGGTGTATCGTTGATGTTGGCGACTGGGTTCATGAGCAACAGCAGCGGATAGTGCCACAGGTAGATGCTGTACGAGCGCTTGCCAACCCACACGAGCGGCTCGGCGGACAGCGCGCGGGCAACCATTCCCTGGGGCTGCACGCAGGCGGCAATGACCATGAGCGTGAGGATCGAGCACAGCAGCGTGCCTCCGCGATACTGGAACGCGGTGTAGCCGTTGGTGAGCGCGACCATGGCGGCAAGGCCAACCAGGCCCACGACGCCCAACACATCGATGGATGCGGGCGAGGACCAAAAGCGCACGAGGGCGCTCGGCTGTGCCGGGGCGGTCTCGGCTGATTCGTCGGCCTTCTCGCCAGGCTTGCCCTCGGCGTTCTTGCCGTGCTTGGCGGCGCCGGCCAGGCGATTGAGCCCCAAACGACGAGCGAGACGCACCGGCGCCAGGTCGCGATCGGGGATAAAGGCCATCCAGGCACCCAGCAGCAGCGAGAACACACGGGTGTCGGTGCCGTAGTACACGCGGCTGGGGTCGGCGGCGGGGTTATAGAGCGCCATCATGGCGAGGGCAGATACCGCGGCAAGGCCCAGAACCACGCGGCGCGTGTTGGGCTTGCTCACATGCATGGATACCATGGCAAACAGCAGTGGCGGCCAAATTAGGTAGAACTGTTCCTCGATGGCAAGCGACCAAAAGTGCGTGAGCGGTGAGGGGTCGCCCAGGGCATTGAAGTACGAGACGTTTTGGGCAATCTGCCACCAGTTGTTGAAGAACAGCAGCGACGGCAGGATGTCGGGGCGCATCTTGGTGAGCATCACGTGGTTAAAGATGGTACACAGCGCGCAGGTCACGAACACTACCGTTACCACGGCGGGGACCAGGCGACGGATGCGGCGAATCCAGAAGCTCTTAAGGTCGATGCGGCCGGTCTTAGCGACTTCGTTGAGCAGCAAGCGCGTGATCAGATAGCCCGAAAGCACAAAGAAGATCGTGACGCCGAGCAGGCCGCCCTGAGCCCACGTGAGGTTGAGGTGATAGAGCACCACCGCGACGACGGCAAGCGTGCGCAGGCCGTCGAGCGCAGGAATGTAGCGGGACTTGGGACGAGCGGGTGCCTGCTTGTCGGTAGCGGACGAGTGTGTGGCGCCGGTGTTGGTCTTGGCTGCATGGGCGTCCTTGTTGGTGGGCGTTCGATGCGGGCTCGGGCCGCGTCGCGACTCGCCGGTGCGGCGGTCGGCGCGCGGGCGTTCGTGCGGCGCCTGGTTATCGGGCGCGCGGCGCGGTCCGCGTGGGCTCGATTGTGGGAATTGTTCCATAAAACATCATCCAATGACGAGAATAATCAGCACGTCTTCATTGTAACCGCCTGCTCCTGTGAATGCTTGCTGCCGGCGCAAGCTCAAGCGCGCGTCCACATCAAAGTGAACTAAAGTTATAGAGGCGCGAGAGCGCACGATTGACGGCCAACGGCGGGTGCAGAGCCCGCGGACGAGGAGGTTTCCATGGCAGATAGCGGCATCGTTGCGGTGTTCGGCAGCATGAACATGGACCTTTCGGTGGCGTGCGAGCGCATGCCGCGTGCGGGCGAGACCGTTGGCGGCAGCGGGTTTATCACCAACGCCGGCGGCAAAGGCGCCAACCAGGCCGTCGCTGCTGCGCGCATGGGCGCGCACACGCATATGATCGGCGCGGTCGGCTGCGACGCATTTGGCACGTCGCTCGTGGCGGGGCTCCAAGACGCCGGCGTGGACTGTGTCTTTGTAGCGCGTCGCGATGACGTGGAGACGGGAACGGCGACCATCATTCGCTGCGAGGGTGACAACCGCATCGTGCTGTCGCCGGGTGCCAACCATGCGCTCGCGGGCGAGGATGTTGCCCGCGCGCTGAGGCGTCTGGTAGCCGATGAGCTCGACGGAGACGCCAGCGATATTGCCCCGGCTGCCGGAAGCGTCTTTATCGCCCAGGGCGAATGTGACCTTGCGACGACGGCCGAGGCGCTTGTTTGCGCTCACGAGCTCGGGTTCCATACGGTCTTTAATCCGGCGCCTGCCTGCGAGTTGCCTGCGGAGGCCTGGCCTGCGGTCGACCTGGTCTGTCCCAACGAGACTGAGTGCCAGGTGCTGACGGGCATCTTGCCCGCGGATGATGCGAGCTGCGTCGCGGCGCTCAATGCCCTGCTCGCCAAGGGTGCCGGAGCTGCGGTCATCACGTTGGGCGGCGCCGGGTCGGTTACGCTCGGCGATGACGGCGAGCCGCTGCGCATGCCGGCGCTCTCGAGCACGTTGGTCGATACGACGGCCGCGGGCGATACATTTATCGGTGCGCTTGCCGCGGCTCGCCTGGAGGGCCTGCCGCTCTTTGAGTGCATGGCGGCGGGCGCTCGCGCCTCGGCGGTGACGGTGTCGCGCCTGGGCGCTCAGCAATCAATTCCCACGCGTGCGGAAGTCGAGCACAAGTTTGGTTTAGACGGTTTGGATGTAGACGGAGAAGCGGAGTAGAACAATGGCAACCAAGAAGCTGATCCTTGATCTGGATATGGGTGTGGATGATGCGATGGCGCTTGCCTATGCCATCGCGAGCCCCGAGGTGGAACTCGTGGGCATCACCACGTGCTTTGGCAACGTGCGCGTCGAGCAGTCGGCGCACAACTGCCTGGCGGTGCTCGACCTGTTGGGTCGTCCCGAGGTGCCGGTGTACCTGGGCGCCGATCGTCCCGTGAAGGCGACCGAACCCTACACGCCGCCGGCGTCCACCACGCTTATCCACGGCAAGAACGGCATCGGCGGCGCAAGCGTGCCCGCCTCGCCGTACGAGCCGGTGGGCGCGACGTCGGCCGATGGCAATGCGGCGGTCGATTACCTGATTGATGCCGCGCGTACCTATGGTCCCGACTTGGTCTATGTGGCGACCGGTCCGCTCTCCAACCTGGCGCTCGCCCTTGAGCGCGACGCGGCGGCGATGATGTCTATCGGCCGCGTGGTGGTGATGGGTGGCGCCCTGACCGTGCCCGGCAACGTGAGCGCCGGTGCCGAGGCCAACATGGCGAGCGACCCCGAGGCCGCTGACGCCGTGCTGCGCTCGGGCCGCAAACTCACCATGGTTGGTCTTGACGTGACGCATCGCGTGGTGCTGACGCGCCGCGACATTGCCGGTTGGACGGGCTCGGGCACCATGGCGGGCTGCGCATTTGCGAGTATGGTCGAGCACTACATTGGCTCGTACGAGATGAACGCCCCTTACCTGGGCGGCTGCGCGCTGCACGATCCGCTTGCCGTTGCCGTGGCGATTGATCCCACGCTCGTGGGCGCACTTGGTTGCAACTTGCGCGTCGACCTGCTCGGCGAGTATCGCGGCCGCACTATCTGCGACGAGCATCGCCTGTCCGACCCCGACAAGAGCGCGCTTGTGGCACTCACCGTGGACGCCCCGCGCTTTCTGTCCGAGTTCAAGGCGCGCATGGCCCGCATCCTAGGCTAGGCTCGGGATCGAAGCACGCCCATCTGCTCGATGTGGCCGCTGGCGGGCCGACATCTACCGTTCGCCAGCCCGATGGTCCCCGGGGCGGGGAGAGCGCTATAATGCATTTTGCATCTTGGATTGTTACTCCTGTGTGGAGGCATGCCCAAGAGCAATACAACACGGATTGTTACGTAAGGCATGACCGCAATAGCACTGCTATTGGCTATCATGCCTTTTTCTGTGAGTGTTCTTGAAAGGAGGTTCACCATGCTTGCAATTAAAAAGCTTAACAACAACGCGGTTCTTTGCCGTGACGGACAGGGGCGAGATGTCATCGCCATGGGCAGGGGCGTCGGTTTCGGCGGAGATTTTCCTCGAGAGCTCCCTCTTTCTAAAATCGAGCATACGTTTTACGACATTGATCCTAAAGGACAAGATGTCATGAGGGATCTTCCCTCGGATATCGTGATGTTTGCGGCGAAAGTTATGGACATCGTTGCCAACGAACTGCCCTACGACCTCTCGACCAATGCGACGCTGTTCATGGCTGATCACCTGTCGTTTGCCGTTGCGCGAGCCCAAAAGGGGGTCCGCATCGCGATGCCTCTTGCCTATGAAGTGCGGGAGACGTATCCGAAGGAATACAAGGCTGCCCAGTTTATCGTCATGCGACTCGAGAAGGAGCTCGGAGAGCGGCTTCCCAAGGATGAGATTGCCAGTATTGCGATGAATCTCGTGAACGCACGGGTTGTTGAAGCCGTCAAAGCCACGGCCGAGCCCACAAAGCAGTTCGACGATATGCTCGAGGACGTTATCGAGATTCTCGAAAGCGATTTCCGCATTATTGTCGACCGCGATTCCTTTGATTTCACCCGCTTCGCCACGCATCTGCGGTACCTGTTCAAGCGCATTCAAGCCGGCGAGTCGCTGAACAGCGCCAACATGCAGATGTACAAGAACTTTCGTGAGGAGTTTCCGCAGTTGGCAGAGTGCGTGAAGCATATCGGTTCCTATTGTCGTGAAACGTGGGACGCCACGCTCTCCGAGGAGGAGGAACTCTATCTGATGATCCATCTCAACCGGATCATCTCCAAAAAAGGATTGTAACCCGTAGCCATTCGGGGCATGACCTTTGCCGATTCGAACAGTAAGCCAAGATTGTGCAAAGGAGCCAATGATGGCAAATTACAAAAAGGTGGCAGAGCAGATTCTCTCCACTGTGGGCGGGGCGGAAAACGTGGCTTCGGTTACGCATTGCATGACGCGCCTGCGCTTCAGCCTCAAGGATGAAAGCCTCTCGAATGATGAGAAGCTTGAGGACATCTCGTCTATCATCAGCGTCGTGCACGCCGGAGGGCAGGTGCAGCTGGTGATCGGGCCCACGGTCGACAAGGTCTACGACGAGGTTTGTAAGCAGGGCGGATTCGAGGTCACGGTATCGATTGACGAGGAACTCGATGGCCCTCAGCTTAGCTGGAAGGAGCGCTTGGCGCCCAAGCACCTCTTCAATCAGCTGCTCGATGCCGTGAGCGGCGCTATCACCCCGATCCTTCCGATCTTTTGTGTCGCCGGTATCTTCAAGATGCTCGTTATTCTGTTTGGGCCCGAAGGCGCCGGTTTTATGTCCGAAACGAGCGACCTGTATCGGATCCTTTCCCTGGTGGGCGATGCGGCGTATTACTACTTCCCGGTGTTTGCCGCCTATAGCTCGGCTAAGAAGTTCAAAACGAGTCCTGTGCTGGCACTGCTCATCGCCGTTGTGATGATTTACCCCGACATGCTCGCTATTGTTGAGGACGGAAAGCCTTTCAGCGTCTTCGGCATCCCCATGCAGCTCGTCAACTACACCCAGGCTGTTCTTCCGGTCATCTTGATCACCTGGGCCCAGTCCTATGTTGAGCGCTTCTTTAAGAAGATCTCGCCTGATATGTTGCGCGTTCTGATCGTACCCGTGGGTACGGTGCTCGTGATGTTGCCGGTCGCGCTGTGCCTCTGCGGCCCTGCCGTCCAATTTGTCATGGGCCTTGTGGCCGATTTCATCATTTGGCTCGCCTCTGTTGCCGGTCCCGCTGCGACCGCGGTTATCGGCGCATTCTGGAATCTGATCATCGCCACCGGCATGCACGTGCCGATCTATACCGCCATATTGCCCGCCGCGCTCCAGAACGGTTACGACGCCATCTTATACCCCGGCGCCGCGGTTGTAGCCTACACCACGCTTGCCATCGCGCTCGCCTATGGCCTGCGCGCTAAGGACAAGGAGAATCGAGCCACGGGCTGGAACTTGTTCATCACCTATGCCTTCGGTCGCGTGAGTGAGCCCATCATCTACGGCATCCTGTTTCGCGACAAGAAAGCTCTTGCCTGGAACATGATTGGTGGTGCTGTCGGTGGTCTGCTGGTAAGCCTTCTTCATGCCAACGTCTATATCTTCACTGGCGTTGGTTTCCCATGGATGAACGTGCTCATGTTTGCTCAGGATATCATCCCCGGCACCATCGGGTGTCTTGCTGGCGGTGCCGTGACGTTTGCGTTGGCGATGGTTTTTGGATTTGAAGGACAGGAGAAGATGCCGTTGAAGTCCAAGAGCGGCGATTCTGAGGCTGTTGAATCCGTCGAGGCATAAGAGGCTACTGCACAAATATGCTCCCCAGCCGTTGCGCGGTCCGACCCCTTGGCCGCGCAACGGTACTGTGCTGTTGCGCGGCACTTGCCGAGTCCGTTGCGTTCGACAGCGTGGGCCGGGAATTTGATAGAAAGGACGACACCATAATGTTTAGAGAAGATTTTTTATGGGGCGGGGCTCTGGCTGCAAACCAGTGCGAGGGAGGATGGAACGAAGGCGGTCGCGGTTTAGCCAATTCCGACATGCTGCCGTTTGGCGATCAACGCATGGACGTCATGCGGGGAGACCTTGATCCGCGTGCGTTGGCACCCGACAGCTTCTATCCCGCTCGCAAAGGCATTGATTTTTACCATAGGTACAAGCAGGATATTGAACTGTTTGCCCAGATGGGTTTTAAATGCCTGCGCTTATCGATCGCCTGGAGCCGCATTTTTCCCAAAGGAGACGAAGCCGAGCCCAATGAAGAAGGCCTTGCCTTTTACGAGGATGTTTTTAGGACGTGCCGCGCGCATGGCATTGAGCCTTTGGTGACGCTCAACCACTATGATGTCCCCATGCATCTCGTCGATGCGTATGGCGGATGGCGCGATCGCAGGTTGGTCGACCTGTTCGATCGATATTCGCGTACCGTGTTCGAGCGCTATCGGGGATTGGTCAATTATTGGCTGACCTTTAACGAGATCAACATCATGACGCAGGCGTGCTTTATGGCGGCGGGGATCATCTTCGAGCAAGGGGAGAATCGCTATGCAACGGTTCACACGGCCGTGCACCATGTATTGGTTGCGAGTGCCCGTGCGGTCGGGGCGTGTCATGAACTGTGCCCCGGGGCGAAGATCGGTTGCATGCTCAACGCAGGTGTCTTCTATCCGGCTACATGTGATCCGGACGATGTGCTGGCTGCGCAGGCTGAGAATCGCAGCCATTACATGTTTACCGACGTCCAGGTGCGCGGTGCGTACCCGAGCTATGTTCTCAAGGAATACGCCCGCCATGGTTTTGAGGTGCCCTATCGGGATGATGACCGCGAAGTACTGGCTGCAAACCTGGTCGATTTCGTCTCGTTTTCGTATTACTCGACGCGCGTCGCAAAAGCGCATGCGGAAGGTCAGTTCGATTCGAACCTTCTTCGCTCGGCGCCTAATCCGTATCTAAAACAGGAGCCTTGGGGGAGGTTTATCGACCCCAAAGGGCTGCGCGTCACCATGAATGAAATCTGGGATCGCTATCAAAAGCCGCTGTTCATCGTCGAAAACGGTTTGGGTGCTCCTGATGTGCCGGAAGATTCGGGTGAAATAGAAGACGACTATCGAGTTGAATACCTGCGGGCCCACATCGAGGCGATGAGGGAGACCGTCGAGCTCGACGGGGTGGAACTCATGGGATATACCTGTTGGGGCCCGATCGATTTGGTTTCGGTCGCCACAGGACAGATGCGTAAGCGCTACGGGTTTATCTATGTCGATCGAGACGATAGCGGTGCGGGCTCGTTTGAGAGACGTAAAAAGAAAAGCTTCGAATGGTACCGACGCGTAATAGCAAGCAATGGCGAAGACCTTGCGTAATAACGTTAAGATGGACAAATGCGCCCGTTGGGGGAATAGTCGCGCCACTTTGCTTGACAACAGGCTAAACTAGCTAATAAACATTTACTCTTCTGTTTAGATTGAATTTGCGGTCGTTTAGTTGCCGAGCCACGGGGCGGTCAAGCCACGATGCTCGGCCGCGACCGATGCTAGGGGGAACGATGGCTAAAGCAAGCGTCCGCGAGATCAGCCGCATTACCGGCTTTTCGCCCGCAACCGTGTCCAACGCGCTCAACCGCAAGCGCAGCGTGAGCGAGGAGACCGCCAAGGTCATCCTGGAGTGCGCGCAGTCGCTTGGCTATCAGCAGTCGACGCAGCTCGAGAGCATCCAGTTTGTGCTTGCGCGCAAGACGGGCGCCATCCTGGACGAGAGCACCTTCCATCCCGCGGTCATCGAGGGCGTGGAGCGCCAGGCGCGTCGCCACGGCATGAGCACGAGCTTTGTCTCGCTCGACTTTAGCGACCTGGACGCCGTGCGCCCGCAGGTCGAGGGCCTGATCGCCGACCCGTCGGCCGCCATCGTGCTGATGGGTACCGAGCTGGGCGAGGAGGACTACGCCCTGTTCGCCGACGCTGCCGCCCACCTGATTGTGCTCGACGGCTGGAGCGATCGCCAGTACTTCGATGCCGTAGTCATCGCCAACACCGATTCGGTGCTGCGTGCCGTGGACTACCTTATCGAGAAAGGTCACAAGCAAATCGGCTATCTGGCGGGCGACCTTCGCATCCGCAACTTTAAGGACCGCGAGCGCGGCTATCGCCAAGCGCTTGAGGATGCGGGCCTCGAGGCCAATCCGGCATGGCGTGTCACGCTGGGCACCACGCTCGAGGGCGCTTATCGCGATATGGGCGCGTGGCTCGACAGCGTCTCGCACAACGACCTGCCGACGGCTTTCTTTGCCGAAAACGACGTGCTCGCCGTGGGTGCCATGCGCGCGCTCAACGAGCACGGTATTCGCGTGCCCGAGGATGTCTCGATCATCGGCTTTGACGACCTGTCGTTGGGCGCCTTTTCCAACCCGCCGCTCACCACGGTGCACGTTCCCAAGCACGAGGTGGGCGAGATCGCGGTGCGCCGCCTGGTGGGCAACATCCGCAATCCCAAGAGCTATACCTGCAAGACGGCCGTATCGACCTATTTTGTCGAGCGCCAAAGCGTGCGCGAGATCTAGTCGGAACGGCGCCAGACCCCAGAGCGGAAAAGTCCTTCTAGATTACCTAGAATGATTTTTCTGGGACGGGGATTTAAAACTCATTGATCCCCGTCCCGGGTAGCTCATTTGGGACGGGGCTTTTTTGACTGGTATGATTGGTGCGACCATTCAAACCAGCTAAAAGAGCCCCGTCCCAAATTGACTATCGAGAGGACCTGCCATGGAGCGCATCGCGAGTTTTTCCGTTGACCATCTGCTGCTTGAGCCCGGCGTGTATGTGAGCCGCATCGACCGCGATCCGGCGACCGGCGCCGCCGTCACCACCTTTGACCTGCGCCTGACCACGCCCAATAAGGAGCCGGTTATGAACACGGCCGAGTGCCACACCACCGAGCACTTGGGCGCGACGTTCCTTCGCAATCATGCCGAGTGGTCGAGCCGCATTGTCTACTTTGGCCCCATGGGCTGCCGCACGGGCTTTTACCTCGTCGTGTTTGGTGAGCTGACGAGTGAGGAGATTCTGCCGCTCGTGCGTGAGCTGTTCGAGTTTGTCGCCGGCTTTGAGGGCGATGTCCCCGGTGCCGCTCCCGAGGAGTGCGGTAACTACCTGGACCAGAACCTCCCCATGGCAAACTGGCTCGCGCGCCGCTACCTCGACCGCGACCTGGCCGATATCGACGAGAATCACCTGCACTATCAACAGGCGTAAGGCCGCTTGCAGGAATAACGTTTGTGCCAGAAGCGCTCCCGCTCTTTGCGGAGCGCTTTTTTATACCGAGTGCTCAAAACAGAATGAGATTGTTCTAGAATGTTCATACTGTCACACAAACGAACAGGAGCGAACATGCATATCTACTCTGTCTCTGATCCCGAGTTCAAGTCCTATGGCAACGTTTGGGATAACGTTCCGTCCGAGCTTACGTCGCCCGTGCTCGAGGCGCTTGCCTCCACGCCCATCCCCGATGGCAGCAAGTATGTGGCCTCCGCGCCCGAGCTCGAGGGCGTTAAGGATGCCGATAAGCTGGGCTTTCTCATGTTTGGCGGCCGCCCCTTCCAGCTGGGCTGGTGCAACGGCCACAACACGCAGCTCAACTGCCTGGAGTATCACCGCGCCAGCGAGTTTAACCTGGGCGCTCGCGACTTTATCCTGCTCGTGGCGCATCGCTGGGAGATCGAGGACGGCAAGCTCGATACCGCGTGCGTCAAGGCGTTCCGCGTGCCGGCCGGCACGCTTGTTGAGGTTTTCAACACCACGCTTCACTACACGCCCTGCATGGTCGACGACGGCGGCTTCCAGGTGATAGTGGCGCTGCCCGCCGGCACCAACGGCCCGCGCCCCGAGGCTGCAGCCGACATGCCCACGGCTGGCGACAGCTACTGCTACTGGAAGGCCGACAAGTGGGTTCTCTGCCATGCTGACAGCCCCAAGGCTGCCGAGGGCGGCTACGTAGGTCTCATCGGCAAGAACCTCGACATCGCCGTGGACTAGAACCTTTCGTCTCGATCTGTAACATCTAGCGGGCTAAATCGTTTCTACCTGTTACAGATCGAGACATACCGTAGAGGCCGCCCGAAAATCTCGATCTGTAACACCAGGCCCGATTTTGGCGGCCTAACTGTTACAGATCGAGACAAACCGGGCCCAATCCACCACAAAGGCGCCTGTCCCCATTGTGGTGGCTGCCTAGAGCTGGCTGCGCAGATAGTCAGCCATATATGGAACAGCGAAACGCACGTAACCGCGGCGCGCTTGTTCGATAACGCCGGCGTCGATGAGGCGACGGCGATACTTTTGCGCATAGTCGGGTGTGACTGACATGCGCTTCGCAACATCGGAAATGCGCGAAACGGCGTCTTCGTCATCAATCATTGCGTCGAGAAACGCGACGTCTTGGTCCGATAGCGCGGCGAGCGTCGTTTCACAAACATCGTTTTCGAAATCGGCCTTTGACGCTTCGATAGCTCCGTCGACTTGCTCTGGCGTTACGCGTTTTCCGGCCTCGCAGCGATTGGCGATGTTGTAGCCGATGAGCTGCAGCATATAGGGCGAACCTTGGGTTGCACGAGCGGCACGGAGGCGAAGATCGCCTGGAATATCAAGGTTGAGCTCTTCGAAAGCCCGTTGATAATATGCATCGACATCTCCGACTGAAAGCGGTTCGAGCGTGACTTTGCATGCGCGGTTGAGAAATGTCAGTACGCGGTCGTTGAGTGTCGCGGAGACTGCTCCCGGGAGGCCCGCCATGACGAGCGCGACGTTGAGTCCCTCGCCGACGAGCTCTTGATAGGCGGTGACGAGCTGTCTGATCTCGGGTGAATTTGCTTGGAGCTCGTCGATGAGGATGAGGGTGCCGTGTCCCTGCTCGGTCAGTTTGCGCGCGAGCTGTGTGAGTTTGAACTGAAAGCTCTTGGTCTCCTGCACGTCTCGTGTGAACTCGAGGCCTGCCGAGAACCCAAAAACACTTAGACTGCCGCTCGTGAGTTTGGGAAGGCGGCGTTTATTGACGTACGGCTCGCCTGCTTCCTGGATTTTCTCAACAATGCGCTCGAGCATATCCTCGGAGGCCACGGTGGGCGTGGCGACAACAAAGCCGAGCTTGCGTGCGCGGTCGGCAAGTTCCCACAGAAGAACCGTCTTGCCGCTGCCTCGCTGTCCAAGCATGAGCATGGCTCGGTCGCGATTGCCCGGCTCCTGCTCAAGACCGGAGATGAATGTCGAAATCACGTTCCCGCGCCCCACCAGATAGGACGGGCGATTTCCAAATGAGGGGGAGAAGATGGTTTCAGTCATAAGTCTCCTTTCCTTTTTTTCCTATTTTTTCCTTTTTTTCCTATTCAGTCAAATATCCCGCCGGAGAGGGCGGCTACGTAGGCCTCATCGGCAAGAACCTCGACATCGCCTGCGACTAGAATCTTCCGTCTCGATCTGTAACATCTAGCGGGCTAAATCGTTTCTACCTGTTACAGATTTAGACAAACTGCAGGGCCTGCCCGAAAATCTCGGTCTGTAACACCAGGCCCGGTTTTGGCGGCCTAACTGTTACAGATCGAGACAAAGCGCCCCTAACCGCCACAAAGGTGCCCCTTTGTGGCGGTTAGGCGTGCAGCGGGTATCAAAAAGTGTCAGACGGGGCGGCTGCCGAGCACCCGCGCGTGAAAAGAAGTATCGGCCTGCGTCGTTGCCGTTGAGCGACGCGTTGTTTGTAGGGATACTGAGCCTATGACAACAGCGTATGAAAGGATCGATGCATGGCTTTCCGTAATGACTTCCTGTGGGGCGGCGCGACGGCTGCTAACCAGTGCGAGGGCGCCTACGACGTGGACGGCCGCGGCTTGGCCAACGTGGATGTGGCTCCGCACGGCCCCGAGCGCTACGCGGTGGTCTCCGGCCAGCGCAAGATGCTCGACTTCGAGGACGGCTATTACTATCCCGCGCAGACTGGCATCGATTTCTACCACCACTACAAGGAAGACATCGCCCTCTTTGCCGAGATGGGCTTTAAGACCTTCCGTATGAGTCTGGCGTGGACCCGCATCTTCCCCAACGGTGACGAGACCGAGCCCAACGAGGCCGGCCTGGCCTTCTATGAGGACGTGTTCCGCGAGTGCCAGGCGCACGGCATCGAGCCGCTCGTGACCATCACGCACTTCGACTGCCCGATTCACCTCATCAAGGAGTACGGCGGCTGGCGCAACCGCAAGCTCATCGACTTCTACAAGAACCTCGCGGCCACGATCTTTACCCGCTACAAGGGCCTGGTGAAGTACTGGCTTACCTTCAACGAGATCAATATGATCTTGCACCTGCCGTTTATGGGCGCCTGACTGGTCTTTGAGGAGGGTGAGAACAAGGAGGCCGTCGAGTACCTGGCCGCCCACAACGAGCTCGTCGCCAGCGCTTGGGCAACCAAGATCGCCCACGAGATCGACCCCGAGGTCAAGATTGGCTGCATGCTCGCTGCAGGTAGCTACTACCCCTACAGCTGCCGTCCGGGCGATGTGCGCCAGGCGCAGCTCGACAATCAGGACAACTACTTCTTCGTCGACGTCCAGAGCCGCGGCTACTACCCGGCCTATGCCGTCAAGAAGCTCGAGCGTCTGGGTATCGATGTGGGCATGACCGACGAGGACCGCGAGATCCTGGCCGCCAACACCGTCGACTTCATCAGCTTTAGTTATTACAGCACCCGTTGCTCCGCCGGTGCCGATAACCCCGATGTCGAGCGCACCCAGGGCAACGCCTTCGCCGGCGCCAAGAATCCCTACCTGCAGGAGAGCCAGTGGGGCTGGGTCATCGATCCGCTGGGCTTCCGTATTACGCTCAACGACCTGTACGACCGTTATCAGAAGCCGCTGTTTGTGGTTGAGAACGGCCTGGGCGCCAGGGACGTTGTCGAGGAGGATGGCTCCATCAACGACGACTACCGTATCGACTACCTGCGTCAGCATATTGCCGCAATGCGTGATGCGGTGACCGAGGACGGCGTTGACCTGCTGGGCTACACCACCTGGGGCCCGATTGACCTGGTGTCTGCCGGCACGGGCGAGATGTCCAAGCGCTACGGCTTTATCTACGTCGACCGCGACGATGCCGGCAACGGCACCCTCAAGCGCTCCAAGAAGAAGAGCTTCGACTGGTACAAGCACGTCATTGAAACGAATGGTGAGGACCTTTCCTAAGGAAGCTGAGACACTCAACTTCATAGCCTCCTAACCAAGGCGCCCGGCGAGTATGTGCTCACCGGGCGCCTTGCCGTCTGCGGATTTTGGGACATGTGGCCCGCTTTTTCGACCCAACTGTCGGTACACTAAAAGCACTATGGGTACCCGCGAGCGACATATCGGCCACGCGGCCGCCCGATCCGCTCCCGTGGCGGATCCCAGGGGCGGCACGCTCTTTGCCATGCCGCGATTCCTTGTTGGCATAACACATCAGGCGTATCGTCACCGCGTCTTTGCTATCGCCGGCGCCATCACCGCACTGTTCCTCATGCTTTTGGCAGTCTTGCCGGCGCTGTTCGCCTCCGACCCCAAACTTTCTAACGTCGTGCCCGCCTATAGCGAGGTGTCCGAAGAGGTCGTGGATGTGCTCGTCCATTCGAGCTCTCTCCCGCTGCTTGTCGCCGCAATTGCATTTTCGATTTGGGGCGTATCGGTCTATCTGCGCTGTTTGGACTATGTGTTGCGCCGCCGTCTTGTTGCCATCGCCACCATCTGCGCCCTGTGGATGATCGAAGTCATTCTCAAGTACAAGTCGTTCACGCCGTTCTATGCCACCGTGCTGTGGTACCTGTACTACGTGCCCATGACGCTCATTCCACTGCTCTACCAGTTGTGTGGTCTGCGCCTTGCGGGCCTGGAGCAACACCGCCTGGGTCGCCGCTACTGCGCCGCGCTGTGGATTGTGGCCATCCTGCTTATCGGATTTGTGCTCACCAACGATTTTCACCAGCAGGTCTTCCACTTTGACCGCACAAGCGACACCTGGAGCAACGACTACACCTACGGCTGGGGCTATTTCGCCGTCCTTGTGTGGACGGCCTTTAACTTTGTGGCCTTTTTTATCCTGGTTGGTCGGTCCTCATCCTTTCGCATCCAGCGTTTTTCGGGCACGGCGGCGCTCGTACTGCTGGGTGGCGCATTCTTTGCCATCTCGTATGCGTTGCGCGTGCCTTGGGCATGGAGACTCAACTTTTCGCTCGTCTATTGCGTCCTGTGCGTGGTGGCGATGGAAATCTGTCTCGATTGCGGTGTCATTCCGTCGTATCACGACATCGCTGGCATCTTCGACACCTTGCCGCTTGACCTCAAAGTTCTAACGCGCGATCTGCAGGAGGTCTATGCCACGCCGGTGTCAAAGCCAATGCCGGTAGGCGTGCGCGAGGAGTTGCGGACCCAGGAGCACGGGCGCGCCCATGCCTTTACCGTGGCGTCCGATCCCGATGTAATGTATCGCGCCTTTCCACTGCTGGGCGGATCGGCCCTGCTTGCCCAAGACGTGTCGGAGCTCAACGAGCTTAACCGTGAACTGGCACATCGTCGTATGGAGCTGCAGCGTCAAAACGAGCTGCTCGCCGCCGACTACGACCTTAAGACGCATTTGGCAGATCAAGAGGCCGAGACCTTGCTGGTCCAAGACGTGGACCAGGCGCTTGCCCGCGCGCTCGAAGGGATGTACGACCTGCTGAGCTCGCTGCCGCCGTTGACCGACGAAGCGTCTTCGCACGAGCGTTACCGCATGCTGCAACGCGCCAAGGTGCTCGTCGCCTATTGCAAGCGCAAGGGGTCGCTCACGTTGGCACAGCACGGGGAGAGCGGTTTTGACCGCGACCGCATTCAGCTCATTGCCAACGAGCTCGCAAGTGACCTGCGCACCATCGATATCGATTGCGCCTCGATTATCGCCATACGGCGCCCGTTGCACGCCAGTACGGTAAGCGCCCTGTACGATTGCGTGTATGACTTTGCGTTTTTTGCCTACACCACCGACCATCCGGCGCTTATGTATCACTTGGGCGACCATGACCGATGCAGTGTCGAGCTGCGCGCCACGCTTTTTTCCAACGATGATGAAGATCTTTCGCAGACGCTCGCTGCGCAAGAGCTCGAAAGCGCTCTGCAAGGGCGCAACGTGGCATACCGCCTTGAGGGCGAGCCCGGCCAGCTGCACATGATTGTCTTGATGCCGAGGGCGGGTGAGTGACGATGCAGATTTCGCTCGTTCTTCCCCAAATCGTTGCGCTCGATGTTGTCTTTGCCCTGGCTGCGTGTCTGCAGACGATCCACGTCCCGCTCATCGCATCGCGCCGCTCGTCCTATAACCGTAAGGTGATTTGCGCCTACGAGGCGAGTCTCGTGGTTCACCTGGTGGTTTCGGCGCTCATCTTATTCGCGTCGTCTGGCTCGTATCTGGTGGCGCCGCTTGGCGTTTGCGCCAGGGCAATGGGCGGAGCGTTGTGGCTCAATGCCGCGATCTTTGCCTGTGGCGTGGTACTTATGGTGCACTATCGTCGCCCCGTCATGCTGGTCGAGCTGCTGCTTGTTGTCGCCGTTACACCGCCGGTGGTTTTTGCCATGGGCTCGGCGTGGACCGTTGTCCTTATCGCAGAGGGGGCGTTCTTCCTGTTCCGGTCCATCGCGGCGCTCTTGATGGACGTCCGTAACCGCCAGGAGGATATCACCACGTTCTCGACGATCGAGACCATCAACGTGATCCCCGTAGGCATCCTGTATCTAGACCCGAGGGGCCGTCCGCTGCTCATGAACCGCTGCATGCGCAAAAACCTGGTGGAACTTCATATGCCAACCGATCTACGCGACATGGGCAGCACATGGAACGACCTGCGCAAACTTAGCATGCAAATGCCCGAAAGCAGCAGGAACCGTGTGCGGATTAATCTGGACCGCTTTGGTGAGGCGCGGGCGGTGGTCGAGGTCTCTCCCGCCGAGATTCGCCTATTTGTGTGCGATCGTGTTATGGTTTCGGGCCGTTCGTTCGAGCGCATTATCGGTCTTGATGTGACAGAGTACGCGCATGCTCATGACCGCTTGGCGCAAGCCAACCACCTGCTTGAGCTTGCGGGCCAAGAGCTCCAAGCCCAGATCGAAGAGGTCAAAAAGGTCGCCGACAATGCTGCCTACCTGCGCATGCGCGCCCGCGTGCACGATGTAATCGGTCAGCGCCTGTCCATCCTCCATCGCTATCTGGAGGAGGGTCGCCTTGACGACGAATCGCTCGAGCAGATCGATCCGCTGCTGCGCACAATCTCCGACGACTTACGCAGCGGCGGCGACAGCGAGCCGGCGGAGCAGCTTGGCGATATCATTCATGCCTTTGGTCTGGTGAGCGTGCAGATTGATGTAGAGGGGTCGCTTCCCGAGGACACGCGTGTCGCGGCGGCCTTTTTGCAGATTATCCGCGAGGCCTCGACCAACGCCACCAAGCACGCGCAGGCCCACCAGGTCCATGTGCACCTGTGGCAGGAGGAGTCGAACGGATGCGACATTGCGCGCATGACCATCTCTAATGACGGCGCGCCGGCCCCCGTATCGTATCGCGAGGGAACGGGTATCCCAGGTATGAGGCATGTCGCGCAAGATCTGGGTGGTAGCCTGGAGGTCCACGCCGCCCCGCCCTTTACGCTTGCGGTGTCCATCCCGCTTAACGCCAACGACACGTCCCAAAGGAGAAGCTCATGATCCGCGTGTTAATCGTCGAAGACCAGGCCATCCTGCGCGAGAGCCTGGCGCGCTCCGTTGGCGACCAGCCCGATATGACCGTTGTTTCCGCCATCGCCGATGCCTCCGAGGCCTTGGGTGTCGCGCTCAAGGAGCGTCCGGACATGATACTGATGGACGTATGCACCGAGCATGATTCCAACGGCATCGTGGCGGCGGCGCGCATCAAGGAGCAGCTGCCCGAGTGCCGCATCATTATCATGACCGGCATGCCCGAGATCACCTTTGTCGATCAGGCTCGCGAGGCGGGCGTCGATAGCTTTGTGTACAAGAATGTCGGTATCGACGAGCTGTTCGCCGTGATGCGCTCCACGTTGGCGGGCTATTGCACGTTTCCCAAGCCGCCCGAGAGCATTTTTTCGGGTACGGCGGCACTCGATGATGTCGAGCTATCGATTTTGCGCCTTGCCTGCGAGGGCAAAAGCCGTCGCGAGATCGCGGCCGAGCTGTTTATGAGTGAGGGCACCATCAAGCGTCGCATCTCGGAGATCCTGAGCAAGACCGGCTACGACAACATCATGCGCCTGGCCGTGCACGCGGTGACCGAGGGCAGCATCGTTCCCAACATGGAGCGCTAAAGCTCGTCGCGCATCGGCATAAAAACGGCGGGGTCGCAGGATTAACTCCTGCGGCCCCGCCTGGTGTGCGCGGATGTGTCCGCCAATCCGCGGCTGATGTTACATGCCGCTACGCGATGGTTGCGCTGTAAGAGGCGACGTCCTCGTAGGAATCGGTCAGGTAGGCGTCGATGCCGATGGTCGTGTTGACCAGGTCGTCAAGGCTGTCAAGCTCGCCGCTCGAGAATGTGAATTCCTCAGTGGCGTTGGTGCCGGGCATCAGGTGAGCCGAGAACCAGGGGTCCTTCATGGTGCCGTTGACATTGGTCTTGCCGGAGGGAGCGTAGAAGGTCAGGTCCTTGTCGCTCTTGTTGGTGATGTTAACAACAAAGCCGATGTCGCCCCAGTCGTCCTTGAACTTCTCGGTGATGGTGATGGTGCACAGGTCGTCATCGGCGACGGTGACGGCGGGGGAGATTTCGATGCTCTGGACGTCGTCGTCTTCGACTGCCTCATCGATCTCTTCTTCCTTCTCGGCCGCCTCGCGATCCTTCTTCACCGTGCCGGACAGGTCCTTGTCGGACTTGGTAAAGATGAGCTTGTCGCCGTCCACCTCAAGGACGAGCTTGTCGTCTTTGAGCTTCAGGTCGTGCGACTCATCTTCGGCGGTAATCGTTACGGTGGTGGCGTCCTTGGCCTCCCATTTCAGGTCGGCGACCTCAAGGAACATGTCGAGGACGCCCGTACCGTCTTCGTCGAGGATCAGGATACAGTTGAGGCCCCACTCCTTGAGCATATCCATGTACTCATCGGTGAGCTCTTCGCCGTCCAAGGTTCCACCCGAGTACTGCCAGCTGCCGACGAAGTTGGCCTTGGGGTCTTTGCCGCCGCCGCTGCAGCCCGTCAGGGCAAAGGCGAGCGCCAGAACGCATGTCAGAAATGCGAGTACGGACTTTTTGAACGTTGTCTTCATGGTGTCCTCCTTTATCGAACGAAACCCATAGAAGCAAATGCGGGGGTGGCGGATCCCCCGCTAATTACCAGGTAGAGGGGCTAGGGCCTGGGTGTTCCGCAATTGCTGCAGAACTTGCCACCGTTTTCGCTACCGCAGTTGGGGCAGAACCACTTGGCCGGTGCCGGGGCGGGCGCGGGACTGCCGCACTCGGAGCAGAACTTGCCGGTGTTGGTGGCGCCGCAGCTGCAGGTCCATGCGCCGGCCGCAGGTGCGGCGGCGGGAGCCGGGGCGGGCGCGGACGCCGGAGCCGGCTGCGGGGCGGCCTGCTGCTGTGCCTGGCCGGCGGCGAACAGCTGGCTGGCGTTCATGCCGCCCATGCCGCCCGCCATGCCCATGCCCATGAAGCCTGCCATCGCGCCGTTGGGGTTGGCGGCTGCTGCGCGCATCGCATCGCTCTGGGCGCTGGCGATGTTGGCGGCTGCCATGGTGGGATCGCGCATGACCGCGGCCTTCTGCAGGTCCTTGATCATCTGCTCGTCTTCTTGCGAGGCGGCGATGGAGTTGACGCCAAAGCTCACGATCTCGACACCACGCAGGTCGCGCCAGTCGGCCGAGAGGACCTCGTTGAGCGCGCGGGCGAGCTCGGTGGTGTGACCGGGGATGGCGCTGTAGCGAATGCCCATCTCCGAGATCTTGGCAAAGGCGGGCTGCAGGGCGGTGAGCAGCTCGGACTTAAGCTGGCTGTCGATCTTATCGCGCGTGTAGCTATCGGTCACGTTGCCGCACACATTGGTGTAGAACAGCAGCGGGTTGGTGATGCGGTACGAATACTCGCCGTTGCAGCGCACGGAGATGTCGACGTCCAGACCAATGTTGTTGTCGACCACGCGGAAGGGCACAGGCGAGGCGGTGCCGTACTTGTTGCCGATGATCTCCTTGGTGTTGATAAAGTAGACGCGCTGGTCCTTGCCCGCGTCGCCGCCAAAGGTAAAACGGCTGCCGATATTGGCGAACGTCTCCTTGATGGAGTCGCCCAGGTTGCCGCTAAAGACGCTCGGCTCGCTGCCGGTGTCAAAGACAAACTCGCCGGGCTCCAGCGCAACCTCGATGATCTTGCCGTTTTGCACCACGAGCATGCCCTGGCCGTCGTTGACGGCGATGACCGAGCCGTTGGAGATGACGTTGTCCTCGCCGCGCGTGTTGGAGCTGCGGCCGCCGGTGCGTTTGCTGCCTTTGCAAGCCAAGACGTCAGCGGGCATCGATTCGCAATAGATAAATTCTTTCCACTGGTCGGCCATGACGCCGCCGGCAGCTCCCAATCCAGCTCTCAAGAGTCCCATGGTGATCTTCCTTTCTCGTCAAAGGCCGGGTGGTATTGGTCAGAATGGCTAATCGTCCTTGTTGCCCTTCATGACAACGGTGGTCTCGGTGTGGCTGAAGGTGTCGTGCTTCTCGGTCAGGTCGAGCCCGCCACAGTAGCAATCGGCGTGGGTGGCCTCGTTGGCCGTCTTGAGCTGGCCCACCAGCAGCACGTCTGCGATGATTACGATGATCAGCGGCGCGACGATGTTGATGAGGACGCCCTCGACATCAAAGGTGAGGTAGTCCGGATCGAAGGCATTCCCACCCATAAAGAGAATCTGGGAGAGGACAAACCCAATCACAAAGAACAGCATCGAGGCGATGGCGAGCTTGGGCTTGGAGCAGGGAAGCTCGCCGACCATGCGGCCGGTTTGACCGTTCATAGCAAACAGGTAACTCTTGCCGTTCCACGAGGTAGAGAGCATCCACACGGGGAATAGGGCGTAGTCGCTGTCTTCCCAGGTGTAGTCGAGCTGCTTGCTTTCGACCGTGGCATCGTCATATTCGTCGACAACAGTCTCGCGCAGGGCCGAGATCGTGCTCTCCTCCATGCGGCGCTCGGCGCGCGCCTTGCAGGTTTCACAATCCTCGTCGTAGCGGTTGGCGATGTAGCCGGGCATATACGCGACCGAGAACGGGCGTAGCGCGTCGTAGTCAAACGGCTCGATGGCGTCCATATGGCCGTCGGGCATCTTGGACGATCCGTCGACGGGCACGCGCTTAAACGAGATATTTCCCTTGCGGTAGGCATCGTAGTGGTCGGTGGTCGTGACGGTGCGGTCGGATTCCTCGGTTACGGTCTCGTTGGTCGCATCAAAGCACACCTCGCCGTCCACGCGGGCGCCGTAAAGCCAAAACGGCACGTAGACGCCTTGGACTTCGTCGATGTGGCTGCCGGTGACAAAGCTCTTGGGCAGCAAGATCTTGCCCTTGTAGTGTTCCTTGAGTGCGGCCGTGACGTCATCGCGCCCGAGCTTAAACGGAATTACTAGGTCGGGCGAGAAGTCGCCCGAGAGCTGGCCGGGCGCCACGGCGGAGTTGCCGCAGTACGGGCAGGTGGTGACGGCGACGGTGCCGTCGGACACGAGCTCGGCGCCGCACGACGAGCAGATGTAGCCGGCGTTTTGGGCGAGCTCCTGCACCGCGTCGTCGGCGACGGGCTTGGGCGTTGCGGCTGCCGCATCGGCTTTGGCGTCGGCCTTGTCCTGGCGCTCGCGATAGAGGGCCTCGACTTCTTCGACTTCAAAGCGCGAGTCACAGTAGTCGCAGACGAGCTTTTGCTCGGCACTGGCAAAGTGAAGGGGGCCGCCACACGCGGGGCATTGATAGTTGACGCTCTCGAAGGCCATGATCGGTCCTTTCGCTGCCGGAGGCTATGCGCCGATGGCGCCGCCGCAGTATTCGCAGCGCCCGCTGGCATCGGGAATGGTGGTGGCTCCGCAGAAGGGGCAGGTGACCGCGGTCTTGGGGGCCTTGGCGGCCACGACGCTATCGCGCGTCTCCTGGCGCAGCTGCACCAGCGCGTCGCGGACCTCGGTTGCCTGGCGCTTGGCCTCGCGGTATTCGATGGAGCCGCGCTGATCGATGGTGGAGTCGTTCACGCGCAGGTTGATCTCGGTAAAGTACGGCGTGTTGACGTGAATGGTCAGGTTAAAGTCGTAATCCAGGTCATAGCGCGGCGGATTGTAGCTCTCGCGCTCGCCGTCCTTGGTCTCGCGATAGATCTCGGTGCGATGCTCGTCGATATCCATATCGCAGCCGAGTACCTGCGAGAACTCGATGATGTCGGGATTGGCGTCGCGCCAGCGGCTCTGCGAAGTGATGATCAACAGGCCCGCGTCCTCATCGAGCATAATATTGGTGCGCCCGGCAGAAAGCGTGCGCGTGGGGTTGAACGAGGCCAGGCGCTCGGCGTTGGCCTCGCGGTAGGCGAGTTGCTCGCGGATGTCGTCCGCGGTGCTGGAGCGATAGCCGTGAAAGTAGGGGGAGAGCTTGCCGGCGCACTCTTTGCACAGGTAGCCTTCATTGATTTTTGTCTTACCTAGAAGTCCCAGCTCGGTACCGCAAATCGCGCACTCTTTCTTCTCGAACATCTTGTCAAAGAAGCCCATGGTTGCCTCCCACCAACTGGTAGCGTGTGTCACTTTTGATGATGGGGGAGTGCGCGATCCTTCGCGATACCCAGACGGCTCAAGGAGTCTCCACAACTGGGACACATGGCCCATTTTTCATCCGACACATAGGGACACTCCTTGCCGCGGGTAGTCATTGGGCACTCATTGGGGACGTACTTAAATGAGTGGCAGTTGGAGACACTCCTTGCCGAGCTAGAGGCCGCGCGTGCCCCTTCTGGTCCATGAGGCTCAAAACCGCGGTGTGACGTGAACGGCTGGGGTCAAATTTGCAGCATTTCAAGCCTGGCTTCGATATTGAGACTGGTTCTTTATTAAAATAGATTTCCAGACAATTGAGCGGCTGGGGGTTAACCATGAGGGGCATGGGAGACACAACCGCATATTTGCGTCGGGGCATTCGGGAGATTATATGCCTGGTGCTGTTCTTCTTCACGTTTTTGGCGTGCGAGTATCTTTTTGATGTGCGCATGGCCGAGTTCGTGTCTCCGAACGAGGTCGTTATTTATGAGAGCCTTGTCATCGGCGCGAGCGTGATTGGCTTTTTTGTGCGTCCCATTCTGTACTATCGCCGTCCCCATGCCATTGACGCGACGAGTGACGTCACGGGCGTTTTGCTGGTGGCGGCATTGCTGCTGTTGATTATGGCGGTTCAGGTTGAGGTGGTAATTACCGGCGGTTTGGTGGCGTGCTGCGCGCTGGGCTACTGCGGATCGACTGCTCATGCAAATTTTGCGAGGCGCTTTGCGCGAACGCCCTGCTTGGCGCGCGCCGCCGCACTTTCGGTAGATGCTCTGGAATATGGCGCCAAGTGGCATGACGATCCCGAGGCAAAGGCGGCATTCCGTCGCGCCGTAGTTCGCCTGACCGTGGCGACGGCGTATCTTTCCAGCGTATTCGCCGCTCTCAACGCGGGCTTCACGACCCTGCATGCTGTCGGAGCCGTCGATTTGGGCGATTGGCCGCGCCTGCTGCTTGTCGTGAGCTCGTTGGTCGCTGGCGCACTATTTGACCTGCACGGCCGCTCGTATATGAATATCGGCATGACATGTGCCGCCATACTGTCCACGCTTTCGTTCTTTGTGCTCATCGTCGATGGCAATGGCGGCAACGAGCTTGCTGCCACGATCATCTTTTATCTGGGCTTGGGCTTTTTCGTGGTGTTCTTTACCACAAAATATGCCGCCGTCTCGCTCTATGCGCGCTGGTCATATTTTTGGCCGTGCATGGGTCGCGTCGTCAACAACGTGTGCTCGATGTTCGTGACGGCGCCGGCAGTGGCGATTATCTCGAGTCAAAATGTGCTGGCTGCGGTCGGTGCGGCGCTCGTGATGTTTGTGGGCATTGCGATTACGCTGCTGGGGCAGTTGGGGCAACGGGCCGATGATGCCGCGATGCGGGACGGACTGCCGCTTGCCACCGACGATCTTGGTGGGGATCTTGCGCCCACATGCTCCGACCCCGAGCCCGTGGAGGCAGCGGAGCTCACGTCCGATGAACGCCTTGATGCCTTCGTCGCCACCTTTGGGCTTACAGAGCGCGAGCGCGATATTCTTGAGGTCTTGGTCGTTTCGGACCAGAGCGTTCAGGACATCGCCACAACGCTCTTTCTTTCGCGCTCCACGCTCTATCGCCACATTTCCTCGATCAACAAAAAGGCCGGTACCGCCTCGCGTGTGGCCCTTATCAACTTCTTCTGGTCCTGGACACCCAAGGACTAGCTAACCTCCCAATAAGTTGCGGTGGAATAGTCCCTAAATTAAAGTCACGGGGCTTTAATTTAGGGACTATTTCACCGCAACTGCTGGGGGGATAGACTGCGGCGGCGGCAGAGGCAGCGGCAGCGGCGTTGGCAGCTGTGGTAGTGGCAACGGCAGCTGGCAGGGTGTTTTCCGTCTACTTGCTACAGCAGCTCGCCGTGGCGGGCAATGTAGCGGCACTTTGCCAGCTGGGTGAGCGCGATATAGGCGATAACGATGCCAATGAGCAGCCCAAAAAAGCTCGTGGGCAGCGGCATGAGGCCGAGCACATCGGCGATGGGGCTTGCCGGCAGCCAGGTGACGAGCGCCAGGCCCAGCACGGTAAGAACGCACAATGCGGGCGCGGCGTGGTCGCGCGGGCTCGGCAGATGCGGGGAGCGCAACATGTGGACCACGAGTGTCTGCGACCACATGGACTCGACAAACCAGCCGCTCTGGAAGAGCGCAGCAAAGGTCGCCATACCCGCGACGTCGCCCGCGGCGGCAAGCTCGGACCAGCTTGCGTCCACGGCGGCGGGGCACACGACAAAGAAGAGCGCGGCGAAGGTCACGATGTCAAACAGCGAGCTCACGGGGCCCAGCTCGAGCATAAAGCCCTTGATGGATGCGGCGTCCCAGGCACGCGGGCGGGCAGTCCAGGCGTCATCGACGGTGTCCCACGGCAGTGCGATGCACACGATCTCGTAGACCAGCGACAGCAGTACCAGCTGCAGGGCGCTCATGGGCAAAAACGGCAAGAACAGGCTCGCGACGGTCACGGACAGCACATTGCCAAAGTTGGAGCTCACCGTGGTCTTGAGGTACTTGAGCAGGTTGCCGTAAGTGCGGCGGCCTTCGATGATGCCGCGCTCGAGCACGCCCAGGTCCTTCTGAAGCAAGATGATATCGGCGGATTCCTTGGCAATATCGACGGCCGAATCGACCGAGATGCCGCAATCGCTCGCACGCATGGCGGCGGCGTCGTTGATGCCGTCGCCCATAAAGCCCACGGTGTGGCCGAGCATCTCGCGCATGACACGTACCAGGCGCGCCTTCTGCAGCGGCGAGAGCTTGGCGAAGAGGTGGGTTTTCTCGGCGCGCTTGGCAAGTTCGGCGTCATCGAGCGCATCGATCTCGGAGCCGAGCAAGACGTTGCTCGCATCGATACCAATCTGCTCGCAGACGGTGGCGGCGACGCGGTCGTTGTCGCCGGTTAGGACCTTGACCGCCACGCCCTTGGCCTCGAGGGTGGCGACGGCGCCCGCGGCACTTGCTTTGGGCGGGTCGAGGAAGGCCAAAAAGCCCATCAGCACCATGTCGCACTCGTCGGCGATGCCAAACTCGCCCACGCAGCGCGGATTGGTCTTCTGCGCCACGGCAATTACGCGTAGGCCCTCGGCGTTAAGTCCGGCGACCTGCTTGCGAATCTGGGCGAGCTTCTCGTCGGTGAGCGGCTGAGCGATGCCATCGATCTCGACAAAGGAGCAGATCTCGAGCATTTCCTCGGCAGCGCCCTTGGTAACCATCTGGGTTTTGCCTTGGGCGTCGGCGACAACTACGCTCAGGCGACGGCGCGAGAAATCGAAGGGAACCTCGTCGACCTTGGTATAGCGGTCGCGCAGACTCTGGTCCAGCATAGAATCGGGCACGACGGTCGAGGGCGTCACATCGGCACGGTCGATTACGGCCAGGTCGATAAGGTTTTTGAGGCCGGTTTGGAAGAAGCTATTCAAAAACGCATGGCGCAGCACGCGCGCGTCCTCGTTGCCATCGGTGTTGAGGTAGCGCTCGAGCACGATGCGGTCTTCGGTGAGGGTGCCGGTCTTGTCGCAGCACAGGACGTCCATCGCTCCGAGGTTTTGAATCGCCGGCAGCTCCTTGACGATAACCTGGCGACGGGCGAGGTCCTTGGCGCCCTGCGACAGGCTCGTGGTCACGATGACGGGAAGCATCTGCGGCGTGATGCCCACGGCCACGCTCGTGGCGAACAGCAGCGCGTCGATGACGTTGCCCTTGGTGGCGGCGTTGATGGCAAAGACGGCCGGCGCCATAACGAGCATCAGGCGCACCAGCAGCATGGAGACGCTCGAGACGCCGCGGTCAAACGCGCTTTTTTCGCCGCGCCCGTTGAGCATCTTGGCGATGCCGCCCAGGTAGGTGTCCGAGCCGGTGGCAACGACAAGCGCCATGGCGGCGCCGTTTTGCACGGAGGTGCCGGTAAAGACGATGTTCTTGCAGGCAGAGAGTGGCAGTGCGGAGCCGTCGGCGCCCTCGACGACGGTGACGGCGGTGGTCTTCTCGACGGCCTCGCTCTCGCCGGTGAGTGCGGACTCGATCACAAACAGGTCGCGCGCGGTGATGATGCGGGCGTCTGCTGGCACCATATCGCCGGCAGAGAGACGGATTACATCGCCGGGGACGAGCTCGTCGAAGGGGATCTCGATGCGCTCGCCGTCGCGCAGGGCGGTGCAAGTGTTGGAGACCAGGTCCTTGAGGGCCTCGGCCGCATTGCCGCTGCGGGCTTCCTGGATAAACTTCATACCGCCCGATACCAGCAGCATGATGCCGATGACGATGACCGTGGAGGGGTCGCGCTGCGGCTCGGGTACGGCGAGCACGTCGATGTAGAGCGAGACCAGCGCGAGCGCGGCGAGGATGCCGGCGAAGGGATCGATGAACGCGTCGGCGATGCGGCGGGCGAGCGTTTTGGTCGTTGCCTCGATGGTGTTGGGGCCGACGGCGTTCAGGCGCTCAGTTGCCTGCTCGACGGTGAGGCCGTTTGCCGTGGCGTCAAGCAGTACGAGGGCGTCCTCGGCACTATGGGTGGCGGCGAATATGGTGTTCTTGGATAGGCCGGTATGAGCGGCAGGGCGCGCCGTGCGGCGGCGCTTGGAGATGGCTTCGAGTACCGTGACGGTTTTGAGCATCAGCATAGGGTCCTCCTTGTTGAGGGGAGTTAGCGTACGTGTCGTATTTGCTTCAAAAAACCTAGATGTCGCTCACGTCAAGCTCTTGAGCCCACAAAGGGTGCAGCGCGCCTTTGTGGTGGTTTTGGCGATCTGCCGGTGGCGTTTATGCGTGTGCGGAGTCCTCGCGGCGTGCCGAGGGCGACATGCAGGTTTTTCGACTAGGACTGCCTTCCATGGCACACCTCCTAAAGGCTGAGCGCAGCGCGCTTTGGGTATCTCGTACCCCTTTTTAATCCGCCCGTATTCTTGATGAGGGGGTTTGACATGTCAACCCCATTGTTCGGAAAACCATTTCCCCTGACAAAGCCTTTACAGAATGCCGTGGCCCCAAAGCGCGCCCGCATCGACGCTTCGCCTGCGCTAAACTGGAAGGCACGTACGCGATTACGAGAGGAGCCCGCATGGAGGCTTACAAGCAAGAGTTCATCAAGTTTATGGTCGAGTCCGACGTTCTTAAGTTCGGCAGCTTTACGCTCAAGAGCGGCCGTCAGTCCCCGTTCTTTATGAACGCCGGCGCTTACGTGACGGGCTATCAGCTCAAGAAGCTGGGCGAGTATTACGCCCAAGCCATCCACGATAACTTTGGCGACGACTTTGATGTGCTGTTTGGACCGGCCTACAAGGGTATTCCGCTGGCCGTCGTGACCGCAATTGCCTACCACGAGCTGTACGGCAAGGAGGTCAAGTACTGCTGCGACCGCAAGGAGGCCAAGGACCACGGCGCCGACAAGGGTAACCTGCTGGGCTATGAGCCCCAGGACGGCGACCGCGTGGTCATGGTCGAGGACGTCACCACCAGCGGTAAGTCCATCGACGAGACCTATCCCAAGGTCAAGGCTGCTGCCGATGTCGAGATTAAGGGCCTGATCGTGTCCCTCAACCGCATGGAGGTCGGCAAGGGTGGCGTGACCACCGCCCAGAAGGAGATCGAGGCCAAGTACGGTTTCCCCGTCGCGAGCATCGTCTCCATGGCCGAGGTCGTCGAGACCCTCTATAACCACGAGATCGACGGCAAGGTCGTCATCGATGACGAGCTCAAGACCGCCATCGACGCCTACTACGAGCAGTACGGAGCACGTTAGTTACGGCGTTTTACCAAACGCCGTAACTGCTCGACGCTGCGCGGGCCGCATTTGGACAATCTGACGTTCAACTTCAAGGGCGCGACCAGAAGGTCAGCGCCCTTTCGTTTCACGTCACCTTGCCTCAAATGCGACCCGCTCGCTGTCCGTTCTCTACCTGCGGCGTCGTCTTGCTCCGAATGCGGCTCGCTCGCTGTCGTTGCCGAAACATCGGCGTTGCCGGACTAGTCATTGGGGACGTTCATAAATGACTACTCAGGAATGAGCGTGGATAATCTCCCGTTTTTGGCCTGTGTGCGGGCTCAAAGTGGGAGATTATCCACGCTCGCTTTAATTTGCCTGGGCTGCGATGCCTATCTAATCGGCTCGGCGTCTTCCCTGAGAATCGAAAGATACTCTTCATACCCGTACTGCCGGTATCTCTGTCTTGACTCGTCGAGCGGACGGAGGATACCCAATTCTTCAAATGATTTGACGAGCGAGCTCGCGGTACTCCTGCCGATATCGAGTTGGGCAGCGATGAATGCGGTGTCGACGATGGGGTGCTCTTCAAGAATGCCCAACAGCCTTTGCCCGTTTGCAGCAGTCCTTCCGAGATTTTCGGTAATGGTTGCTGTGGAACGGTTATGGAGGTCAACAAGGTTTTTTAAAGACCCTACCGAGTCCTTCGCACTCTCGAGAAGACTGTTGCAGAAAAACTCTATCCATTCCTCGTAAGTGCCTCTCTCCCTTACGGATGTGAGTTGCCGGTAGTACTCGCTTCGGTTTTTCTTGAACTGGAACGATGGATAGAACAAGCAAGAATGAAGAACGCCATCATTGATGAGCATAAGTGTAATGAGAAGCCTGCCCAGGCGACCGTTTCCGTCTAGGAATGGATGGGCAGTTTCAAATTGGTAATGGACGAGCGCCGCCCGCACAATCGGATCCATTTCGACTTGAGGCTCATTGATAAAGCGTTCGAGGTCCTGGAGCGTGTTACTCAAATCTTCAATGTTTGGAGGGACAAACGATGCGGTTGCAATGGTGCAGCCTGAGGGGCCAATCCAGTTTTGTGAGGAGCGCAGCTCGCCTGGATTCTTCTCCGTTCCGCGCACTCCGTCCAGCAGGACCGCATGAACTTGCCTAAGAAGTCTCGTGCACAAGGGCATCTTTTTGAGCAGTTCTACGCCGCGGTCGACAGCACGGACGTAATTCACGACGTCTGCGACATCTTTATGATGGAGTTGTGTTTGCGATGGACTAAGTAGGTCGTCAAACGTGCACTGGGTTCCTTCAATTTGCGAAGAAAGGAGTGCTTCTTTGCGCACGTACATTGTCAGATACATGTCGGCGTTGGGAACAAAGTAGAGCATGCCTTCAAGCTCTCCAAGCTTTCGTGAGCATGCGGAAAGCGTGCGATAGGTTTCCTCGGTGAGGTTTAGCTGCCTCAATGATTGCAAGGGCGTTGGAAAAAACGAATAGTAAGCCAATTTCCCCGATAGATTATTGCGGAGCGTTCCCTGGCCGTTCTCTTCGATTTGCATCGCGCCCTCCATATCTTTAGTGCCGGAAACTCGTTATTAGGCTAATCATATCAATTCTAATAACGAGTTTAAGAATTAAATAGTTATTAGAATTGATGTAAACAATCTAATGACGAGAAGTCGTTATTACTTGACCATGGAGCTCGGCTTGGTACAGGGGGGGTTATCCAAAATGAGAGCGGATAATCTCCCGTTTTGGCTCGGTGACGGCCTCAAAGTGGGAGATTATCCACGTTCGCTAGTTAAGCGTCCAAAAATCCACACTCGCCAAACCTACCAAAAAGGGATAGGTTTATTTTGGCACGTTTCGGTCGGTATCAGGAAGTGCCAGGGACGGGGCGGCGGCAGGACTCGAGAGCGAAAAGAAGTATCGGGTTTGGTGCGCCCGCTTCTGCCCGTCCCGTGCGCAGACGATACTCGGCTTATCGACCCGCAATGCAAAGGAGATGCTCGTCCCACGAGCACTACCGGGAAGGGCTCGCGATTCGAGTCCCCACCTTAGCATTTGAACCATTTGGCACTATAATTACTGTAGGCATGCGCACAACGTTGCGCTTAATCAAGAGGAGAAAACGTATGGGTCTGTTTGACATGTTCAAGAAGAAGGCTGAGCCCGCGGCTGTCGCTGCTCCGGCCTCCATCTCTGCTTCTGCTGGCGCCGACGTGCTGTGCTCGCCCGTCAAGGGCAAGGTCATCAAGATGGCCGACGTGCCCGATCCCGTCTTTGGTGGCGAGGTTCTGGGCAAGGGCTGTGCCGTGTGGCCCGAGGACGATCTGGTCTACGCTCCCTGCGACGGTAAGGTGACCGTCACCATGGGTCACGCCGTGGGTCTGCAGTCCGATAGCGGCATCGAGGTTCTGGTGCACGTTGGTGTCGATACCGTCAACATGAACGGTGACGGCTTCGAGGGCTTCGTCAAGGCCGACGACGTCGTGAAGGCCGGCCAGCCCATACTCAAGATCGACCGCGCCAAGATCGCTGCCGCCGGTTACAAGGACTGTGTCGTCGTGGCCGTGTCCAACACCGCCGAGTTCGCCGACGTCGAGCTTGCCGTTGAGGCAGAGTCCGCCGTCGCTGCCGGTGATGCCATCGTCAAGGTCGTCCGCAAGTAAGCTGCGGCATCCAAAGGATGTGCAAGGGTGGTCGGGTTATCCGGCCACCTTTTTTATTGCACCGTGGGGAAGCGTTTTATTGCACGTTGGGCGGGCTTGCAAACCGTTCGGACGCTAAAACGAACCGACCACGCCTTCGCGTTGCCGAGGGTGTTCATAAGTGGATAGTATGGGCTTACTTATTACAACGTGTGCCGCGTCCGGGAAGCGCGGTGCCGCTCATTGGGAGGAACAACATGAAAAAGAAGCTGCTGCTTGCGCCCCTCATGGCCGTCTTGGTTGCATGCGTGGTCGTGCTTTCCGGCTGTGGAGGTCCTTCGGTTGAGGAGCTCATCACCGAGGATCTTACGACGCAGTTTGACGAGGTCAAGAACGGTGGCGACGACTTCCTCTCTGGTCTGGAGGAGGCTTCGGGCGACGAGTTCGAGCAGCTGGGTAT
>NZ_JBDMHA010000008.1:10674-44721 GCF_039752985.1 Collinsella aerofaciens | reverse complement strand
TCGAAGAGCGTGCCGAGGTTACGCTGCGCGAGGTCACCGTGACGCCCCACGGTCGCCTGGCCGGCCAGCGTCTGCGCGACGTGCCGCAGGGCAAGCACCCGTTTATTGTGGTGATGCTTAAGCGCGACGGCCAGACGATCATCCCCGACGGCAACACCCTCATATACGCCGGCGACGAAGCCGTCATCGCCACACTGGCGTCGTAGTGACCAGGAAGTGGCTAATTTGCGACGAAGAGATCAAGCGCCTAGGAACCTCATGCCTTCGCTCGCAGATTCGGATTTGCCTGAGGAGTAAAGCACCCCTCCCCCATGTAACCATCCTGTAAATCATAGCGACGCACTCGAGTTTTACCGTGATGCGGTCGCGCCTGGCGCTGCACTGTGCTAAAGTATCCCGAACGTTCAAACGACTACGAGGGGGAACTAGAAGATGGCACGTGTGCACAACTTCTCAGCTGGCCCGGCCGCACTGCCCACAAGCGTGCTCGCCGAGATCGCCGACGAGATGATGGACTACCGCGGTTGCGGCATGTCCGTGCTCGAGATGAGCCATCGATCTAGCATGTACCAGCAGATCATCGATGACGCTGAGGCAACTCTGCGCCGCCTGCTGAGCATCCCCGACAACTACCGCGTCCTGTTTTTGCAGGGCGGCGCCACGCTGCAGTTTGCGGGCATCCCCATGAACCTCATGCGCCGTGGCCGCGCCGGCTACGTCGTGACCGGCAACTTTGCCAACAAGGCATACAAAGAAGCCGCCAAGTACGGTGAGGCCGTGCTGCTCGCGAGCTCCGAGGACACCAACTTCGACCGCATCCCCGACATGGCCGACATCAATGCGCGCATTGCCGCCGAGGCCGCAGGCGACGGGCTCGACTACGTCTACATCTGCCAGAACAACACCATCTTTGGCACCATGTACCACGAGCTGCCCAGTTGTGGCGATGTGCCGCTGGTCGCCGATGTCTCGAGCTGCTTCCTGTCGCAGCCGCTCGACGTTGAGCGCTACGGGCTCATTTACGCCGGAGCGCAGAAAAACGCCGGCGCCGCGGGCGTGACCGTGGCCATCGTGCGCGACGACCTCATCGCAGATGGCCCCGCCTTTGCGCAGACGCCGCAGTACCTGGACCTTAAGACCCAGGCCGCCAAGGGTTCCATGCTCAACACGCCCAACACCTTTGGCATCTACGTGTGCGGCAAGGTGTTCCGTTGGGTGGAGCAGACCGGCGGACTTGCCGCCATGGCCGAGCGCAACTGGGCCAAGGCCAACCTGCTCTACGACTTGCTCGAGAACAGCAAACTATTCCACGGCACCGCGCAGACAGACAGTCGCTCCATCGCCAACGTCACGTTCCGCACCGGCGACGCCGACCTCGACGCCGCCTTTGTTGCGGGCGCGGCAGAGCACCAGATCCAAAACGTCAAGGGCCATCGCCTCGTCGGCGGCATGCGCGCCAGCGTGTACAACGCAGTCACCATGGAGGACGTACAGGCGCTGGCCACGTACATGAAGGACTTCGAAGCGCAGCTTAGTTTGAGCCCGCGATCTAACTAGCCCGCAACGCGCGGGCCGATCAGCCATCTCAGACCACCCTGTATAGATCAAAACCTGCTAAGGAGTTTTCCATGCGCAAGATTAAAACCATCGATGACATTACCAAGGACGGCAAGGTCGAGTTTGGTGAGGGCTACGAGTTTGTGAGCACCGCCGAAGAGGCCGACGCCATTCTGATGCGCTCGACCGACCTGCACGGCTACGAGCTGCCCGAGGGCATCCGCGCCATCGCCCGCTGCGGCGCCGGCGTCAACAACATCCCCGTCGAGGAGTACGCCAAGAAGGGCGTCGTCGTCTTTAACTCCCCCGGCGCCAACAGCAACGCCGTTAAGGAGCTCGTCCTAGGCATGCTGGTGCTCTCGAGCCGCGGCGTGGTGCAATCAATGAACTGGGTGCGTGACAACGCCGACGACCCCGAGATTCAGGTCGATGCCGAAAAGGCCAAGAAGGCCTTTGTGGGCCGCGAGCTCAAGGGCAAGCGCATCGGTGTCATCGGCCTGGGCAACGTGGGCTCCAAGGTCGCCAACGCCTGCGTCGATCTGGGCATGGACGTCTATGGCTACGATCCGTTCATTTCCGTTGAGCACGCGTGGGTGCTGAGCCGCGAGGTGCAGCGCGTGGGCACGCTCGAGGATCTCTGCCGCGGCTGCGACTACCTCACCGTGCACGTGCCCAGCAAGGCCGACACCATCGGCATGATCAGCACCGAGCAGATTAACCTGCTGGCACCGGACGCCGTGCTCATCAACTACGCACGCGAGACCATCATTGACGAGGACGCCGTCGACGCCGCCCTGCGTGCAGGCAAGCTCAGCTGGTTTAGCTGCGACTTTGCCACTCCCAAGACCGTCAAGATGCCCAATACGTTTATCACCACGCACTCGGGCGCCGGCACCGGCGAGGCCGAGGCCAACTGCGCAGACATGGCCATCAGCGAGCTCAAGGATTACCTGGAGAACGGCAACATCGCGCACAGCGTCAACTACCCCGCCTGCAGCATGGGCAAGGCGCGCGCCGCAAGCCGCATTGCCTGCCTGCACGCCAACGTGCCCAACATGATCGGCCAGATCACGGCCATCCTGGCCAAGGACAACGCCAACGTGCAGCGTATGACCAACGAGTCCGCCGGCGAGAACGCCTACACCATGTTCGACACCGATGAGCACCTGGACAGCAGCACCATCGAGGCGCTCAAGCAGATTCCGTCGATGTATCGCGTGCGCGTGATCAAGTAGCGCCGGCTGATCTGACGGGCAGTTCCCCATGTGGCCTGCCCGTCGCTGACATTGAATGCCCGCGGGGGCGCCTTTCGCACGAGAGGCGCCCCCATTTTTGTGAGCGCTCCATTAAATGCACTGAGCCGCTTCTTGGCATACAATCTGTATGTTGACCTAACTATCTGTGAGGTGCCTATGGTTGATACAGATTTTGCTTGGCGGCTTACGCAAGGACTCGTGCGGATCGACAGTTCCGACCCAGGTGCGTATGAGGGCGAGATTGAACGCTATATCAAAGCGTTGGTTGAGGCTCAACTGGGGCGGTTGAGCCATCCGGTGCTCCATGCCGTGCAGGTTGAGGAACTCGAGGTGCTGACCGGACGCCGCAATCTCATGGTCACCGTGCCCGGTTTGAGCGACGAGGCGCGGCTGGTCTATATCTGCCACATGGATACCGTTACCTTGGGCGATGGCTGGGACGCAAACACGCCGCCACTCGGAGCGGTTGTGCGTAACGACAAGCTCTACGGCCGCGGTGCCTGCGACATGAAGAGTGGCCTGGCCTGCGCCATTGCCGCACTGGTCCATACGCTCGAGCGCGTGGCGGCGGATGGCGCGCTGCCCCGCCGCGGCTTTTCGCTCATCTGCTCGGTCGACGAGGAAGATTTTATGCGCGGCTCAGAGGCAGCCATCGATGCTGGCTGGGTCGGCTCGCGTGAATGGGTGCTGGACACCGAGCCCACCGACGGACAGATCCAGGTGGCGCACAAGGGTCGCACGTGGTTCGAGATCGAGATGACCGGCGTCACGGCGCATGCGAGCCAGCCTTGGAAGGGCGCGGATGCCGTCGCCGCCATGGCCGAGGTCGTGTGTTCGCTCCGTCGCGCGTTTGTGGCGCTGCCCGCGCACGATGAGCTGGGGCCTTCGACCATCACGTTTGGCCAAATCGAGGGCGGATATCGCCCCTACGTCGTACCCGACCGCGCCAAAGCCTGGGTCGACATGCGACTGACCCCGCCGACCGATACGGCCGCCGCGACGCGCATGGTAGAGCAGGCCATCGCCGGCGCCGAAGCCGCCGTTCCCGGTTGCCATGGCAGCTACACCGTGACGGGCGACCGCCCCGCCATCGAGCGCGACCCGAACTCTCCCCTTCTAGCAGCGCTCAAGCGTGCCGCCGATGACGTGACGGACGCGGACACGACCGTCGGCTTCTTTACCGGCTACACCGACACCGCCGTCATTGCCGGCAAGACAGACAACCGCAATTGCATGAGCTACGGTCCCGGGTCGCTCGCGCTCGCGCACAAGCCCAACGAATATGTGCCCCACGCCGATATCGTTCGTTGTCAGCAGGTGCTAATCGCGCTCGCCGATAACGTGCTCTGGGACGCGAGCGGCCAAGTTGGGGCATAATAAGCCGCGAACAAACCGACTCGTGCGTTAGGACCGCCCATGAAAGCACTTCCGTTTCCCTGCATCCGCCCGGCTCAGGACCGCGTGCTCGAGGCGCTGCCTGCAATGGGCAGCATCCTGAGCGGCAACGATGCTCTGCGCGGAGCCATTGCCGATGGTCTGATGCTCAAGGACCCGGGTGCGGCGTATTACGTGTACGAATGCTCGGGCGAGCCGGGACGTGTGACGGGTGTCGTGGCGATCTGCCCGGTTGGTGCGCTGGCGGGCGGCGACGCGGTTGCCGCCGATACGACCGCCGCTGCGCGCGCAATCGCCGACCTCAAGGTACAGCCCCGTCCCGTAACGCTTGTCTACGAAGCCTCTCCCGTCATGGATATCATCCTCGGCGCCGCAAAAGAGGGCGCTTCACTCTATGCCGTCACCGACCCCGCCGGCATTACGCACCGCGTGTGGGAGGTCAAGCGCGAGGACGCCGTCGGGGCCATCCGCGCCATGCTCGACCAGGCGCCGGAGCCGGCACTGGCCGACGACCCTGCCTACGCTGTCGCACTAGTCGAGGCATCACAGCTCCTGGCCGACGATGCACGTGCCGCCGGCACCTACACGGGCAAAGAGCCGTTCAACTTTGCCGTAGCTGCGCTCTTCCCCGCCGCGCAGGTCAGCGGCGGCGCGGCGCAGGTTCCGACGGGTCTGCTCACGCACCAGGTCGCGCGGTTCTAGCAAGACCAGACCGTCCAGCACAAAAATCGGCAGCCCAACAAACAGGGGGCGGAGATGCAGCAGGTACATGCATCTCCGCCCCTTTTGCGTCGAGAAGTTATGCCGACGACCCGTGCCGCCGCGCTCGCGTTATCCGCGCTGCGGACCCGCAGTAGCCACGAGCGGTTCAAGCCCCAGCTCGCGCGCGTAGTCTTCCTGCGTAAAGACTTCGACCAGTTCAAACGTATCGGCCGCATCGTCAAACGCAAACTGCAGCACTGAGCAGTTGCCCGGCACGCGTTCGCGCTCGTCGGCCGCCGCGCCCCGCACGTGGTCCAAAAACTCCTTGATAGCCGAGCCGTGGCTCACCGCGAGCACGCACTCGTGGTCCGGACGTCGCATAAGATCGGTTATAGTCGCCGCCATGCGCTCGCGCACCTGCATCTGGCCCTCGCCGCCAAACTGACGATAGAAATCTCGCCACGGCCGCTCGGGCATAAGCATCACGCGCTCGGCCTCAAAGTCGCCAAAGAACCACTCACGCAGACCGTCCAGGCGCTCGTACGCCAAGCCCGGCCACAGGTTGGCGATAGTCTGCTCGGTGCGATGAAGTGTGGAGGTGTAGGCATGATCGGGTTCAATGCCGCGCGCACGTAAGAACATGCCGGCACGTGCCGCCTGGTCGCATCCCAGCTGCGTGAGCGGCGAGTCACTCCAACCCTGAATAATGCGCTTAAGGTTGAATATTGTCTGCCCATGACGAACCAGATACAGGTCTTTATTCATAGGGGTCCTTTCGTTCGTTACCAATCAAGGAGCGAAAACGCACCGTCGCAATAGCCAAAATGAAGCACGGCACCGTTGTCGGGTAGCTCTCCCCCGCCAGTCACATACTCAAGAAACTCCTGGCAGGAAGAGCCGTGGGAGACTGCCAGCACACAGTCGTGCTGCGGCCTGGCCATGATGTGGGACAGCGCCGCGACCATGCGCGACTGGAGCTCGCCTTCAGACTCGCCACCAAAGGCCACCGGATAATCGCCCCAGGGCTGCGGCGGCATCTCGCGATTTGATGTACCCTCCAGCGAGCCCAAATGCCACTCGCGCAGGTCATCGACCAGCTCTATCGAGCGGCCCTCACCAGCAATTAGCTCAGCCGTATGCCGCGCCCGGCCCAACGGCGAGGAATACACACGGTCAAAGGTCACGCCACGCGCCTCAAACGCCGCGCGCGTCGCCAGCGCCTGCTCGCGCCCGCGCGCCGTAAGCGGCGAATCGTGCCCACCCTGCAAAATGTTCTGCACATTGAGCTCAGTCTGCCCATGCCGCACCAAATACAAATCTGCCACACGTCCTCCCCTCGCACCACCGCAAAGGGGACAGGTACCTTTGTGGTGGTTTACCGCCAGATCACACCGCGGTGACGCTCAGCTACACCAGTACGTCGGCAAGCGGGCGCTTGGGTACGTGGTGCACCTGCGCCTCGTCGCGCCAGTAATTAATTGAGCCGTCGGGGTTGGAATCGATCGCATCAATCACCTGCGTCTCGGCCAGAACGCCAAACGCCATGATCAGCTTGAGCTCATACTTGTCGCTATCGAGCCCCATGGCATCGATCGCGTGGGGCGTAAAGGCCTTGAACATGCAGGCAGCCACCTCGGGCGTGGCGCTGCGGGCGGCGAGCATCATCGTCTGCGCGGCAATGCCCGTGTCGACCTCGGTAATAGGAGCGGCGGGCTTGCCCGGAACGGTGCGCTCGGCAAGAATCGCGATGTAGCCGGTCGGGCGCTCGCCCTCGGCAGGACCCGACCAGTCCTTAAGCGCGCCGGCCCATGCAAGCTCGTCAAACACGCGAGCGCAGTCCTCGGAACCGCTTACCACATGAAAACGCAGACGCTGAGCATTGGCGCCGCAGGGAGCCAGGTGCGCCAGTTCCGCCAGCTCGAGCAAAAACTCGCGCGGCACGCGCATGGACTCGTCAAAGCGACGGCACGTACGGGCGCGGCGGACCAGCGCGTCAAACGTGTCCAGGCCGAGCTTTTCGCAACCTTGCTTTGCCATCGACTCCGCGCTAGACGGCGCCGCGGGAACTGTTTCGTTCATAGGGACCCCCAATTTCGGGCAATTGTTCTTAGGAAAATCTAACCTAAAACGTAGGCAATAACGAACAGGGCTGCAATGTTCTACACCTGTTGAATAGAAAATCGCGACGTGGGGAACAACGGAAACAATTCGGGGCCTTTGGGTTACGTTTCACCCTCCCCGACCCATACGTCAGCGCCTTTAGGCGATACTGGTCGTAACGATCAAGGCTTACGCCGCACGGAAAGGAGACATTATGGGCATCTTTAAGAATGATGACCAAAAATCGAGCCAGTTTGGATTTGACGAGAAAAGCATGGCAGGCAAGGCCGTCAAGGCCGTGCGCTGGATTTACGCCATCACGGGCGTCTTGGCGCTCGTCGCCGGCATCGCACTGCTGTTTGCGCCCGCCAAGTCCCTCGTCTTCTTAGCGACCGTCTTGGGCTTCTACTTTGTGATCACGGCCGCGATCAGGCTGTTTACCGCTGTTTTCGAGCCACTGCTGCCCACCGGCTGGCGCGTGACGAGCATCATCTCCAACCTACTCATTATCTTGGGCGGCGTCATAATCCTGCGCAACCAGGCCTTCTCGACCGCGACGCTCACCACGATGGTGGTTATCGTGGCCGGCTTTGGCTGGATCGTCGAAGGTGTCATGTCCATTCTGGAGTCCGAGCTTTCGTCCAACCGTGCCCTCGCCATCCTGAGCGGCGCGCTCTCCATCATCGCCGGCATGTTCGTGTTTATCTATCCGCTGTGGTCGGCCAAGATGCTCGTCATCTTTAGCGGCGCCGCACTGCTGGTGTTTGGCGTAACGCTGATTGTTCGCGCTATTCAATTTAGCAAACTGGTGCACTAGATGCCGCGAACGCTCTTTATTGATGCAGACGCCTGCCCGGTCACGCGCGAGTCAATTGACTGCGCGCGGCGGGCGGGCGTCGCCGTCGTTATCGCCGGCAACAGCACACAGAACCTGGAACGCCACATTCGCCGCGACGATCCGCGCGACGTCGAGCATGCGCGACGCGGATTTTGGGTCACGACGCTCGATGTGAGCGTGGGCGCCGACAGCGCCGACTTTGCCATTGTCGAACGCCTGCAGGCGGGCGACGTAGTCGTGACGCAGGACATTGGCTTGGCGAGCATGGTGCTCGGGCGCAATGCCGCCGCCATCGGCGTGCGCGGGCGCGTCTACGATAAGGCGACCATCGACATGCAACTGTTTATTCGCCACGAGGAAAAGAAGGTGCGCCGCGCCGGCGGTCGCACTCGCGGTCCGGCGGCATTTACCAGCGAAGACCGGGCCCGCTTTAAGCGCAACCTCACCGAGCTGCTGCGCTAACCAAGGTAGATTTTCGGGACATGCCCGGAAATCTACCTTTTTGTTTTGAGCGGTGTGAGCGCTCGGAATCCATGGCTCAACAAAAAACGGGCTTCAAAATGCCATGCGTCGCCGCATTGCGCAGGCGCCGAGCATGGCTATTTGAAGCCCATTTTTTAGGCCTACTTAGAGGCCGAAGGCGGATAGGATAAGGCCCCAGCCGGCGCCGATGACGTACATCATGACCAGGAACACGGCGTTTTCACGAGCGCTGCGGTTGGTGCGGAACAGGACAAGATAGCCCACGCCGGCGGAAATGAGCGTGCCGGCGAGCATCGGCGCCAGCTGTAGCGCGCCCTCCAGGTACAGCTGCGTAATGACCACGCTGGCCGAGCAGTTGGGGATCAGGCCGACGAGTGCCGAGCCCAAGACGGCGAGCGTCTCGTTGCCACGCAGGAACTGCTCGATCGCGGACTCTCCGAAGGTCTCGAGCACGGCAACTAGAATCAGCGTCACCAGGAAAATAAAAACCGAAACCTGCACGGTGTGCGAGATCGCGCTGCGGATAATCGACAGGACGGGCGCACCTTCGTGGGAGTGACCGTGGTCGTGCCCATGGCCGTGGTGGTGCTCATGCTCGCCTGCGTGACCGTGGTCATGGCTGTGTCCGTGGTCGCGCTCGTGTTCATCTTCATCATCATCGCAACCGCAATGGTCGCGCTCGCACAACTCGTGGATGTGGTCGGCGCTCACGCCCGCCTCGGCCACTTCATCAATGATGTCGCCCCCGGTATGGTCGTCGTGCGCGCAGTTCACATGAGCCGGATTGGCAGCGGTCCCCAGCACGGTACGGCGAATCGCCGCATGCGCGCGGGCATTACGACGAAGGCCGCGGATAGCC
Organism: Collinsella aerofaciens; assembly: GCF_039752985.1. Classification (GTDB taxonomy): domain Bacteria; phylum Actinomycetota; class Coriobacteriia; order Coriobacteriales; family Coriobacteriaceae; genus Collinsella; species Collinsella aerofaciens_BT. Next base: position 35,531 of record NZ_JBDMHA010000008.1, on the reverse strand, counting down.
GCGTCCACGATAAAGCCCGTGACCAGCGCGATCAGTGCCTTCGAAGCCAAAAGCATCGCCATGGTCTGCACGGGCACCTGCTCGGCGAGCAACAGCGGCAGCATCTCATCGGAGGTCGAAAGGAACACCGCCACCAACGTGCCCAAGGTCACGACACGACCGGCGTACAGCGTTGCTGCCATGGCCGAAAATCCGCACTGCGGCACAATGCCCAGCAGCGAGCCAGCCACGGGACCCGCAGCGCCGGCGCGCTTGATAGCGCCGTTGACGCGGTCGCCCGCAACGTGCTCAAGTGTCTCGAGAGCAAGATACGTCACCAACAAAAACGGCGCCAGCGAGAGCGTGTCCTTGCCGGCGTCGAGCAGAATATCAATCAGCAAATCCATGACGGATGGAACCTTTCATGTCTTTCGGCAGCATTGCAAAAGTCCTAGCGGTCAACTAGGGTATTGTAGTTGTCCTAGGCGCGATGCCAATAGTTGCCCATGGTAAACTATCATCTCGCCACATCTCAATGAACCCGAGCCGCGCGGTGCGGCCCGTCCAAGGAGCAGTTATATGAACGTTTCACAAGCACTCGAATACGAGCGCCAGCCGTTTATTCCCATGTTTATCTATGGCGATCACGGCGCCATGGAGTCCGAGCGCCAGAAGGGCGAGGAGGCCCTTAAGGTGCTCGAAACCGAGTACTTTACCGCCGAGGGCGACCCCAGCTTCGACTTTGCCACCGTGCGCGACCTGGCTGACCGCAACCGCGACCTGTGCGACCAGATTGGCGAGGCACGCCTGCGCAACGTGACGCCCGCGACGCTTTCGCGCGGCCTGTCCGATGCCGACACCTGCGCCGCCATCGGTAAGATGCAAAAGCGCACCGCCGCGTCGGTCATGCGCGAGATCCGCGGCGACCGCGACGCGCTCGGCGTGGCCTACGCCCGCAAGCCCATCCAGGGCACCGTGCTCGGTATCGACATCGAGACCACCGGCCGTGCACCCGAGCGCGGCTATATCATCAACGTGGGCTGGGAGATCATGGATCTCACCAGCGACGCCGTGCCGCATGACGCCGAGGCACACTACTGTGGCCTGCCCGACATCTACCGCGGCGAGGATGTGCCGTTGTCGAATATCCACCACATCACCTGGGACGACATTGACGGCAAAAAGCCGTTCCGCGAGAACAAGGAATTGCAGAAGCAGCTGCTCAAGCTTATGAAGAAATACCCGTACATGGCGCATAACGCCGCGTTCGAGGACAGCTGGTTCAAAATTCATCTGGACGGTTACGCCGAGGCACGCCGCGCCGGCAAGATTATCGTCATCGACTCGCGCCAGATCTGCCGCAGCCTGGATGCCGACGTCCGCTCGCTCCCCCGCGAGTCCGCGCCCGCCGCGCTCGAGAACTGGGCCCGCCGCCGCGGCACCCTCGCCGCCGACGCCAACGAGCAGCACCTGGGCCTCGACGACACCGACCTCATGCTCCGCACCGTCCAAGCCGAGTTCAACCTCAAGAACCTATTCGCGAAATAACCGATCCATCTGCGGGAGCGCCTGCCAGGCACAGCGCAATCCGTCTGGGCACACCGACACGCAGTAAACTAGGGCGCAGCCTTATGGCTGCACCCTAGTTTTCATCAAAACGAGCAAATACGCGTGCTTCACATAGTCGGCAGGTTGGCCCACCTACATTTTTCGAGTTGTTCGGCCAGCTGAACCACTAGTCAAGGCCCCTTGAACCGCAATCGAAGCTAAAATCGCCTTAATTTCGCAACCAAGCCCCATAAATCTACCTGAATCAATTCGAATAGGACGTTGCGATCGCACCATTTGTATAGGATAAGGCCGAATAACTCAAATTATGTTGGTGAGGCATCTGAGCGGTCGGCAAAAACGCTTAGAAGCTACGAATCCGCAACTAAAGTTCATCAAAAAGGGGCAGCCGGCAGAAACCTCCCCAGCCAAAGCTGCTCCCTCAATACGACAGCTCAAAAACCCACCGTTCGCAGAAGATAAGCCGCGCCCCAATACCGTTGCCCGAAGTTTCGGGCGTATGCGGCGTCCGCTATGCCATCATGCGCGTATGGGAATCATTCTGTCACATACCACGGCACGCGCTGTATACCAAACAGCCAACTCGCTCGCAAGCTACGCGACCGGTCCCATACCTATGGAAAAGATCAGGGTGTCTGCGCCGACCACGTCCGACCTGGAAGCGGCACGAGCATGGCTCAACAGAAAGAATGTCGATTCTGAACGTATCCATGTGCTGACGTTTTCCAATAATGCCAAAAGGCACCGCAAGGGCTGCATCTGCCACTGCACGCGCTATACGTTTGATGCAGAAAGCTACCTAGAACTCGAGCCGAACGTCTACATCGTCGATATCAAGCTGTGCGCGTTAGAAGCAACAGCCGACCTCAACCTTTCGGAGCTCGTTGAGTATTACTTTGAAATCTGCGGCTCCTACGCGCTTGGAACGTCCGACGAAACTCAATATCGCGAGCGCCCAGCCCTAACCAGCGTTGAAGAGCTCAGAGCCTTCTTTTCAGAGGCACCGGGGTATCGTGGATCTAATAAAGCACTTAAGGCACTTTCTTATGTACACGAAGGCTGTCGCTCCCCACTCGAAACGGCGTTTGTCATGATGCTGACAATGCCCAAGTCAATGGGTGGCTTAGCCATACGCGCTATCAAAACGGATTATCCGATCCCAGTCCCCAAAAGATACGCCGCCCTAACGCGACGGACGGTTTTCTACCTCGACGCGCTGCTCGAAAATTCGATGACCGATATCGAATACAACGGCTTTTACCACGACGAACCCGAGCAGCAATCAATTGACGAGGAGCGCCGAAACACGCTGCGAAACATGGGATATGCCGTTATCACAGTTAATCGTCATTCGTTTTTCAAGCAGTCCGCTTTTAAACGGGTCATGGAAGCGATTCGCATTCGCGAGAAGATATGGCCCGGTCGACTCCCGGATAACTTCGCCATCCTGCAAGAAACTCTTCGTCAATTTGTCTTGCGGCGCTACTTCGAATACGGTCGCCGCGTCCTGGAGACACTCAAAGAAGAAGAGGCCGCCAAGCGCGAAATTGCAAGCCAATATCCGCAAGCTGATGACCCGAGCATCAACGATGTGCCCGAACCCGACGACATGCAACACGTCGGGGCCCTTGCTGAGGAAATCAATGGGGCTTGGGAATGCGACATGTTCGCAAAAATCGATGAAAACCGCACGGAAGACGACACGATTATTGATCTAATTGAGAATTCGCTCTTCTAAAGGCGATCTCTGCGGATGTCCACCTACATTTTTCGACTTATTCGGCCACCGATGTGCCAGATTGGCTGCAGCAATGCTCAATATAACTTTAGATAAAACTGATTCTGCAGAAACTCCCGTAGAGGAAGAACTGATTCTCGCGGTATTTGACACGATAAAGTACAAATATGAACAGTTCTAATGCTTCTCAAGGTGGCTTTCTTAGCATGCTAGCCGAACATCTCGAAATATGTTGGCGAGCATTGCGTCGATGTCTCCCAACCCACAGAAAATCGCAGAGGCGGCAAGCAGTCATCGAAATTAACGCAAATTGTATTGACATATGAACATACACTCATATAATCGAAAGCAAGTTATATGAGCGCATGTTCATATGAAAGGATATTGCAATGAGCATCCGCGTTGATGAAACGAAACCCGACATCGAGGCCACCGAACCCGCGATCCCCACCACCTGCTCGCCCGAGGACCTTCCCGACGAGGAGCTTCTCTACGACCTCGCCGACCTGTTCAAGGTCTTCAGCGACACCACGCGCATCAAGATCCTTTACGCCCTCATGGGCCGCGAGCTCTGCGTGGCAGACATCGCCGAAGCGACCGAAACCTCGCAGTCCGCGGTGTCGCACCAGCTGCGCACACTCAAGCAGTCGCACCTGGTTAAATTCCGGCGCGACGGGCGCAATATCCTATACTCGCTCGCCGACGACCACGTCTACACCATGCTCAACCAGGGCATGAGCCACATCTGCGAATAGCAGCCAACCACGGTACCAGCGCGGCCTGCACCCAAGCCGCAAAAACGGGAAAGGAACCCACCATGAAAAAGCAGTACAAGCTCGATGAGATCGATTGCGCCAACTGTGCGCGCGAGCTTCAGGACGAGCTGGCCAAGCTCGAGGGCGTCAAATCCGTGTCCGTCAACTTTATGACCCAGAAGCTGACGCTCGAGGCCGATGACGCCGAGTTCGACGAGGTCCTCGACCGCGTTGTGGAGTTCACCGCCGACGCCGAGCCGGACTGCGAGATCATTCTCTAGCCAAGGTTTACGCCAACCTGCAAGGCCGCGCTTGCTGCGGCCTTTGCTCGCGAAATTATATGAGCGAGTGTTCATACATTCAAATGGGAGGTTTGAATCATGGCAGCTGCCGATCCCAAAAAGAAAAAGAAGAGGCGCAAGAAGAAGGAGTCCCTTGAGCATAAGCGCAACCGCATCCTGGTAGCGCTGGGCATTTTTGCCGTGGTGTACGCCCTCGATGAGTTCGGCACCCTTACCGCCGCATTCGGCACCCCGGGCGACATCTACGCCAGCTTTGTGCTGTTCCTCGTGCCGTTTTTGATTGCCGGCTACGACGTACTGCAAAAGGCATTCAATAACATCCGCCGCGGCAAGGCCTTCGACGAGAGCTTCCTCATGGCCGTCGCGACCATCGGCGCGTTTGCCATGGTGCTCTTCCCCGATACCGACCCGCACATGGCCGAAGGCGCCGCCGTCATGCTGTTCTACCAGGTCGGCGAGCTGTTTCAGGCGTACGCCGTGGGCAAGAGCCGCAAGTCGATCAGTGCCATGATGGACATCGCGCCCGACTACGCTAACGTCGAGCAGCCCGACGGCACACTCGAGCAGGTCTTCCCCGATGACATCGCCGTCGGCACCGTGATCGTGGTCAAGCCCGGTGAGCGCGTGCCTATCGACGGCGTCATCGTCGAGGGCGAGACACAGCTCGATACCGCCGCCCTTACCGGAGAGTCGGTCCCCCGCCCGGCCAAAACTGGAGACGATATCATCAGCGGCTGCATCAACATGACGGGTCTCCTCCACGTGCGCACCACCAAGCCCTTTGGCGAGTCCACCGTCGCGCGCGTCCTGGAGCTCGTAGAAAACGCTAGTGAGAAGAAGGCACGCACTGAGAACTTCATCACGCGCTTTGCCCGCATCTACACGCCCGCCGTCACCGGCGCTGCCGCGGTGCTCGCGCTCGGCGGTGGCCTGGTCACCGGCGCCTGGTCCGACTGGATCCTGCGCGGCCTGACCTTCCTCGTCGTCAGTTGCCCATGCGCGCTCGTGATCAGCGTGCCGCTCAGCTTTTTTGGCGGCATCGGTGGCGCATCCAAGCTGGGCGTCCTCATCAAGGGCTCTAACTACCTCGAGACGCTCGCGGATGTGGACACCGTCGTCTTTGACAAGACCGGCACGCTCACCAACGGCACGTTTTCGGTCGTGGCGGTACACCCCGAGGCAGGCTATACCGAGCAGTCGCTGCTCGAAGTCGCGGCCCTTGCCGAGTCATTCTCCGACCATCCCATCGCGCATTCGGTACGCACCGCCTTCCAGGGCGAGCTCGATCCCAAACGCGTAAGCGACTCCACCAATGACGCGGGCCATGGCGTGACGGCGATTATCGACGGCAAGCGCGTCATCGTCGGCAATGCCAAGATGCTTGCTGTGGCCGGTATCGAAGCGCCCAATTGCGAGATCGTCGGCACCATCCTCCACGTGCTGGTCGATGATACGTACGCCGGCCACATCGTAATTGCCGACACCATAAAGACCGATGCCGAGCAAACGATTCGCGACCTGCACGCCGCCGGCGTCAAGCGCACCGTCATGCTCACGGGCGACCGTGAGGAGGTTGCGGCGTCTGTAGCCAAGCAACTCGGTCTCGACGAGTTCCACGCGCAGCTGTTACCGGGTGATAAGGTCGAGCGTGTCGAGGCGCTGCTTGCAGCAGAATCGGGCAAGGGCAAGCTCGCCTTTGTAGGCGACGGTATCAACGACGCACCCGTGCTTACCCGCGCAGACGTTGGCATCGCCATGGGCGCTATGGGCTCGGACGCCGCAATTGAGGCGGCGGACGTCGTGCTCATGGATGACAAGCCGTCCAACATCTCCCGCGCGATCCGCGTGGCGCGCAAGACCATGTCGATTGTTTGGCAGAACATCATCTTTGCGCTGGGCATTAAGTTGCTGATTCTGGTGCTTGCGGCACTGGGCATCGCCAACATGTGGCTTGCTGTGTTCGGCGACGTGGGCGTGGCGATTATCGCCATCCTGAATGCCATGCGCGCGATGGGTGTCAAGAACCTGTAGCGTTCGTGGGCTGTCCGGCCGGGACCGGGCTTGGTTTTGAAAACGTCCTCGCGCATGAGGCCCGTCTTTCCTGCTCCTGCGGAGCAACGGAAAGGCGGGCCTCGCGCTGTGGAGTGTTTTCAAAACCAAACCCGGCCCCGGCCTGCGGTGACGTAGGTGGCAGTTCTTGGGCATCGCTTGCTGGCGGGGTTCCTTTGCTGAAATGGACTTGGCCGAAAGGACCGCTGGTCCCGGTCGCTGGTTCGCGCTTTGCGCGAACTCCGCGCTACTGGGGGTTCGTTAGGATTCCGCCGCTTGGCCCGTCGCCTCGCCCCGGTTCAGCATCGCCCTCAGTTTCTCGAAGCTTTCCTCGCTCAGGCAGTGCTCCATGTGGCAGCCCTCTTGCGACGCGACCTCAGCCGAAACACCCGCATCCTCCAGCAGCCCCACGAAAAAGCAGTGACGCTCCCACATTTGGCGAGCGACCTCCAGACCACGCTCCGTCAGATGAACGTCGCGCTTGCCCATTTCGACATAGCCGTTGCTTTCCAGCGTCGCCATGGCCTTGGAAACGCTCGCCTTGGTTACGCCGAGGTACTCCGCAACGTCGATCGAGCGCACGATGCCCTGGCGTTCCGACAGAACGTAGATCGATTCGAGATAGTCTTCTCCGGATTCACGTAGGGCCATGGGCCGCCTTTCGCGATGATTGCTAGTTAGCCTTTGGATACTTTCCACGGCTTACTTTACCGCAAAAGTTGCCCATGTCTTACTACTTTGCCTAAAAGTTAGCCGTGTTTCACAAAACGAGCGGGACGAAAACAAAATGGGAACACGCCCCGCAAGGAGTGTCCCCAAGTGCCGAGCCGCAGCTATAGCAGTCCAAAGTACTTCGCGGCGTTGTAGATCCCATCGTCGTCCACGGCGGTCGTCACGTAGGTCGCCGCAGCTTTCACCGTGTCCTGCGCGTTGCCCATGGCCACACTTGTGCCCACGGCCGAGAACATCGACAGGTCGTTCTCGCCGTCGCCAAAGGCAATCGCTTCACTCGCGTCGATGCCCAGGCGCTCCAGCGTCGCCGCCACACCCAGGTCCTTGCCGCCGTTGGCCGGAATAATGTCGCAGAACAGGTCGCACCAGCGCGTGGTGAGCGAATGCGACACGGCATCGGTCACGATATGCTCGTCAACTGGGTCAACAAAGGCACAGAACTGATAGACCGGCGCGTCAAAGGCATGCTCAAACGGCTCCTCGTGGTAGACGATTCCCGCGTTGCTGCCAGCCGTCACCACGCGCTCGGACAGGCGGTTCACAAACGAGTTCTCGCCCTGCATGCACAGTGAGTCGTAGCGCCCCTGCGCCACCTGGTCCACAATCACCGCAACGTCGTCCGGATCGATCGGGCAGCTGCGGTAGACGCCCTTGGCATCAAAACAGTGCTGGCCCGAAAGCGTAATGTACGCATCCCAGCCCAGGTCGAACAGCCAGTCCGGCATCTGGTAGGTCGGACGGCCCGTGGCGATCACGCACGCAATCCCCTGCTCGCGAAAGCTGTCGAGCACCTGCTGCGCCGACGCCGGAATCCGGTGGGTCTTAAAGCTCAGCAGCGTGCCGTCGATATCGAAAAACGCGGCTTTGATCATTCTCGCCTACTCCTCGCCCTCGAGCTTTTCGCTCGCCTCGAGCCACGCCATCTCCAGCTCGTCCATGGCGGCGTGAGCCTCGTCGATCTTTGCCTGCTGCTCGCCGAGCGCCGTGTAGTTGGTGGGATCGACCTGGGCCATGGCGGCCTCGGCCTCCTCCACGCGGGCGCGCTGCGTCTCCATCTTGCGCTCGAGCGAGCTCACCTCGCGGCGGAGCTTCTGACGCTCGGCGTTGGAAAGGCCGTTGGGCTGACCGCTCGACTTGGGCTTGTCGGCAGCAGCCGCCGCACCGGTGTCGAACGTGCCGGTCTTAGCGCTCGGCGCGCCCACGGGCTCGCCCTCGGCGGTAGCGTTGCACAGGCGCAGGTACTGGTCCACGCCGCCGGGCATATGCGTCAGATGGCCATCGAGCAGTGCCCACTGTTGGTCGGTCACGCGCTCCATCAAAAAGCGATCGTGTGTCACCAGGATCAGCGTGCCGGGCCAGCCGTCCAGCAGGTCCTCGACAATCGCGAGCATGTCGGTATCCAGGTCGTTGCCCGGCTCGTCCAGGATGAGCACGTTGGGCTCGTCCAGAATCGTCAGCAACAGCGACAGGCGACGGCGCTGGCCGCCCGAAAGATCGCCGATGCGGCTCCAGAGCTGCTGCGTCGTAAAGCCCAGACGCTCGCAGAGCTTCTCGGGCGAAGTCTCCTTGCCGTCGATGACGTAGTACTTCTTATAGTTGCCGAGCACCTCGCGGATCGTGTCGCCCATGTAGGGTTCGAGCTCCTCGAGCTGCTGCGACAGCACGCCAAAGCGCACTGTCTGGCCAATCTTCACGCGGCCGCGCGTGGGTTCAATCTTGCCCTGGATCACGTCGAGCAGCGTCGACTTGCCGGCACCGTTCTCGCCCAAAAGGCCATAGCGGTCGCCCGCACCAATGAGCCAGGTCACGTCAGAGAGCACCTGCTTGGGCGCGCCATCGGTATCCGCATAGCCGGCGTCCACGTCGACCACATCGATAACCTGCTTGCCCAGACGGCTCACGGCGAGGCGCTTGAGCTCCAGCTCGTCACGCACGGGCGGCACGTCGGCGATCAGCTCGCGAGCGGCATCAACGCGAAACTTGGGCTTGGTGGAACGCGCCTGGGCGCCGCGGCTCAGCCACGCGAGCTCCTTGCGCGCCATGTTGCGACGGCGTTCCTCGGTAACCGCGGCCATGCGGTCGCGCTCCACGCGCTGCAGGATATATGCGGAGTAGCCGCCCTCGAAGGGATCGACCTGGCCGTCGTGGACCTCCCACATGCTGGTGCAGACCTCGTCCAAGAACCAGCGATCGTGCGTGACCACGAGCATGACGCCCTGACCGCGCTGCCAGCGAGCCTTAAGATGGCGTGCAAGCCAGTTGATGGTGCGCATGTCCAGATGGTTAGTGGGCTCGTCGAGCATGAGCACGTCGTAGTCGCCGATCAACAGGCGCGCGAGGTCCACGCGGCGGCGCTGGCCACCCGAAAGCTCGCCCACCGTGCCCTCCCAGGGCACATCGCTAATGAGACCGGCGAGGATCTGGCGCGTGCGGGGGCTCGACGCCCACTCATACTCGGGCGTGTCGCCCACGACGGCATGGTGCACGGTGTCGGTGTCGACAAGCTGGTCCTTTTGGCCGAGCAGGCCGATCGTGGTGCCGCGACGATGCGTCACGCGGCCGTCGTCGGGCTCCAGCGTGCCGGCGAGCACGCTCAGCAGCGTCGACTTGCCGTCGCCGTTTTTACCGACAATACCAATACGGTCGCCCTCGCCCACGCCGAGCGTCACGCTATCGAAAATATGCTTGGTGGGAAACTCTAGGCTGACGGAATCGCATCCCAAAAGAATCGCCATATGCCCTGCTCCTTCGTAGAAATTCAACGTTGTCCATAATAGCAGCGAAAAGGCGGGCCGCACACGACACAAAAAGGCGGGCCATCTCCCAAAAGAGATGACCCGCCTCTCCAATCAGTCCCGTGGCAACCGTGGCCGCCGCGGGCCTCAAGCATGTCCCGGACTAGGAGAACATGCCGGTGAGGTAATCATTCAGCCGCTTATCCTTGGGCCGTTGGAAAATCTCGTCAGTCTCGTCGTACTCGACCATATCGCCCATGTAGAAGAACGCCGTGCGGTTGGACACGCGCGACGCCTGCTCCATGTTGTGCGTCACGATAACGATGGCGCGGTCGGCCACGATCGATGACATGAGGTCCTCGATCGCCAGCGTCGAGATGGGGTCGAGCGCCGAGCAGGGCTCGTCGAACAGAATCACGTCGGGGTTGAGCGCCAGCGTGCGCGCGATGCACAGACGCTGCTGCTGGCCGCCCGAAAGCGCGTAGGCGCTCTTGTCGAGCTTGTCTTTGACCTCGTCCCAAAGCGCCGCGCCGCGCAGGCTTTCCTCGACCATGCGGTCGAGCTCGTCGCGGTCGGTGATGCCGTGGCGCTTAGGCGCAAACGTGATGTTGTCGCGAATGGACTTGCGGAACGGGTTGGGCTGCTGGAACACCATGCCAATGGAACGGCGCAGCTCGTAGGTGTTTTCGGTCTTGGTGTTCACGTTGCGCCCGCGATAGTTGATCTCGCCCTCCACGCGGCAGCCGCGAATCTCGCGATTCATGAGGTTGAGGCTACGCAAGAAGGTCGACTTACCGCAGCCCGAAGGCCCGATGAGCGCCGTGATCTCGCCCTTGTGAAAGTCGAGCGACGTATTGTGCAGTGCATGGTGGTCGCCATAGTACACGTTGACGTCCTTGGTGGAGAGCACGACCTCGTCGCTCACGGCCTTGCCGCTCGCGCGCACGCGCTTCTCGCTCTCCCCCACGCTCGACAAAAAGTCCTGGGTCTCGGACGATGCCGCCTCAGTTGCGGGCGTTGCATTTATCTCGCTCATTCGGCCGTCATCTTCCTTGCCAGTTGTTTGCCCACGATACGGGCGACTACGTTAAACAGCAGCACGCAAATCATCAGCAGCGCCGCGGTGCCCCAAACGATCTGCTGGGCCTCGGGGCTGCCCTCGCCATAGATCTTGTAGATGTGCACGGCGAGCGACTCACCGGGGCGGAACACGTTCCAGGCGCAGGTGGGGCTCGACAGGTTAAAGCTCAAGAAGTTCAGACGCACCGGCGAGCTCATGCCCGAGGTAAAGAGCAGCGCCGCGGCCTCGCCAAAGACGCGGCCGGCCGAAAGCACGATGCCGGTCACGATGGCGGGCATGGCCTCGGGAATCAGGATGTGCAGCGTGGCCTCCCAGCGGGTAAGGCCCATGGCCAGGCATGCATCGCGCTGGGCCTGTGGCACGTCCTCGAGCGCCTGCTGAATCACGCGCACCAGAATGGGGATATTGAACATGGTGAGCGCGACGGCGCCGGAGATGATGGAGTACTTCCAGCCCAGCTGCACCGAGAACACCAGGAAGCCAAACATGCCGACGACGATGGAAGGCAGCGAGGACAGCGTCTCGATGGCGGTAGAGGCGATGTCGCGGATAGGGCCGTTCGGCGCGTACTCAACCAGGAAGACCGCTCCGCCTAGGCTGATGGGCACCGAGATGATCAGAGTGATCAGCAGCAGGTAGAACGAGTCGAACAGCTGGTAGAGCACGCCGCCCTGCGTTCCGTTGGCGCGCGACGGCTCTGTGAGAAAGCCCGGCTGGAACAGCGTCGAGATGCCCTCGAACAGGATATAGGCCACCATGGAGATGACGATGAGCATGACGATGGCGACGATCGCCGTCAGCACGCCCGTGGCGATGCGATCCTGCTTTTGGACACGCCCGAGCCTCGCCTCGTCGATGTGGATGCGCGTGCTAGCCACGAGCCTTCGCCCCCTTGCGGCCAATGAGATGGATGATCAGGATGAAGATGAGGCTCATGCCCATCAGCAGCAGACCGAGTGCCCACAGGACGTCGTCCTGGGCCGAGCCCTCGGCGTAGACCGCCATGGACGTGGTGAGCGTGGTGGTGATGGTCGAAGCCGGCGACAGCAGCGACGTCGGCATGGCCTCGATGCCGCCGATGACCATGCGCACGGCGAGCGTCTCGCCAAAGGCGCGGGTCATGCCCAAGATAACCGCGGTCATGAGCGACGGCATGGCGGACTTGAGCACCACGTGCCAGATGGTCTGCCAGCGGGTGTAGCCCAGCGCGAGCGAGCCCTGTCGGTAGCCGTCGGGCACGGCGCGCAGGCCATCGACCGAAAGCGTGGTCATCGTCGGCAGAATCATGACCGCCAGCACGATGGCGCCGGGCAAGATGCCCAGGCCCGTGCTCACGTGGAAAACGCTCTTCATAAGACCGACGACCACGTGAAAACCGATCAGGCCAAAGACGACCGAGGGGATGCCGGTCAAAAGCTCAATGAGCGGCTGAAAGATCTTAGAGCCAAACTTAGGGCTAATCTCGACCGCAAAGATGGCAGAGCCGATGGCGATGGGCAGCGCGATAAGCGTGGAGAGTACCATGACCGCAAACGAGGTGACGATCAGGGGCAGGGCGCCGGTATAGGGCAGGCCGTTTTCGGCTGTGTTGGCCAGGTCCCACTTGGTGCCGGTGAAAAACTCGACGACCGAGACGCCGTCCTTGACAAAAGCCGAGAGGCCCTTTTGGGCGACCATAAAGATGAGCGCGGCAACGACAAGCGTCACGAGCGCTACGCACGCGCCCGTGACGCCCAGGCCCACGTTCTCAAGGTCGCGCTTTGGCAGCTGTTTTGCCATTGCAAACCTTTCCGGGGCGATTACCTATTTAGCAGAGACCTTGCCGCTGGCGTCCTTGACGACCTTCATGGCAGAGACGGGGATGAAGCCCTGCTCCTCGACGAGCTTGCCCTGGACGTCGTCGGAAAGCATGAACTCTAGGAAGGCCTTGGTGGCCTCGTCGGCGTCCTTGGAGCAGTACATGTGCTCGGTAGTCCAGATCTTGAAGGAGTCGTCGGTGACGTTTGCGCTCTTGGGCTCCACGCCCTCGACCTTGATGGCGTTGAACTTGGAGTCATCGAAGTGCGAGAAGTCGAGGTAGGAGATGGCGTTATCGGTGCTGCCCATCTGAGTCTGGACGTCGCCGGACTTGTCGAGCTCGGCGTCGCCCTTAAAGTCGACGGTCTCGTCGCCAAAGACGGCGGCCTCGAAGGTGGCGCGGGTACCGGAGCCGGCCTTGCGGTTGAGGACGACGATGGTGGCGTCGTCGCCGCCGACCTCCTTCCAGTTGGTAATCTGGCCGGAGAAGATACCCTTGAGCTGCTCGAGGGACAGGTCGTCGACCTTGACGTTCTTGGAGACGACGGGGCCCATGCCCACGACGGCGACCTCGTGGTCGACGAGGTTCTTGACTTGGTCGGCCTCGAGCTTGGTCTCGGCGAAGACGTCGGAGTTGCCGATGGTGACGGTGCCGGCGGCGACAGCGGTCAGGCCCTTGCCCGAACCGTTACCCGAGCCGGAGACGGAGACATCGGGGTTGGCGTCCATGAACTTCTCGGCAGCGGCCTCGACGAGAGCCTGGAACGAAGAGGCACCGTCGTAGGTCACCTCGCCGGAGACGGACTCGGCAGCAGCGGCGCTACCCTTGTCGGCGGCGTCGGAAGCGCCGGAGCCGCCGCACCCAACGAGACCGAGACCGACGATGCTGGCAAGACCACCAGCGAGGCCGAGGAACTGACGACGAGAATAAGCCTGATCGAGCATGATCTTCCTTTCATACATGCGATTCGCGGGCACCCTGCCCGCTTTGCTGTTTGGAAAGATACGGCCTCGATCGGGCAGTGCCCGCGCCAACTGCGGTTTCTTACGGGCATTTGATAGACCCTTACCGCAAGCGCAGCACGGCCTTTACAAACGAATAACAAACCCTCCACCAAGCATGACCCGCCTTTTACACCAATAAAAACAAAGTTGCGGTGAAATAGTTCCTGCTTGGCCATCAAATGGCCCATTCTAGGAACTATTCCACCGCAACTTAGATTGGGAAACCGCGAAACCTTAAAGTTCGAGTTCGTTGAGGCGCAGGATGGCCACGATGTAGATTTTAAGCGCCTGCTTGAGCTGTTCCTCGTTGGCGCACTCGTTGGGGCCGTGCATCTGGCCGCCCCACGAGGGCAGCTCCAGGCCGGTCTCCTCGGGGCCAAACGAGACGGCGCGGGCAAAGTTGCGCGCGTACGTGCCGCCGCCCATGGCAAAGGGTTCAGCATGCTTGCCGGTGAACTCGTTATAGGTATCGATAAGCGCCTTCACGGCCGGATCATCGGCAGAGACCGAGAACGGCACCTTCGCGCGACCCAGCTGGCACGTCACGCCGAAACGGCCCACGAGCGGATCGAGCTGCTCGCGGATGGTATCGGCACTCGTGCTGTCGGGGAAGCGCACGTCGATGACCTGCTCGATATGGCCATCCGCCACGCGGATGACGCCAGCGTTGCAGGTAAGCGGGCCAAACGCCGGACTCGTCGCATCGATACCCAGGCCGCGGCCATAGGCGTCCGCATGCACAAAGGCCAAAAACTTGACAAACTCGTGCTCGGCGGGCGTCAACAGGCGCTTGTCACGGGCGCCAAACGCGTCCTCGGCCTCGCGCAGATACGCCACGATCAGGCCGACAGCGTTGATAGTGCCCTCAGGCATCGAGGCATGACCGCCAATGCCGTGGGCAAAAATCTGCGCATGCCCGTTATCGAGTGTCGTGATCTCAAGGCGATCGGCGTTCTCGACCGGCGCCGGCAGCTCATCGGCGGCAATCGCGAGCTCGCAGATAGACTGCGACGGAATGGCGTTGCTCGCCTCGGCACCGCTCCAGGACACAATGCGCCCGCCGTCGATCTTGGGGCTCACGAACGTCGCCCCAAACTGGCCCTTCTCGGCATTGCAGACCGGGAACTCGGCATCGGGCGTAAACAAAAAGTCGGGGTCTGCGTTGTTCTCCAGATAATGGTGAACGTCGGACATGCCCACTTCCTCATCGCAGCCCAGCAGCGCGCGGAAGGTGTAGCGCGGAACAATGCCGTGCTTGAGCAAGTAGGCGCCGGCGTAGAGTGACAATACCGCCGGGCCCTTGTCGTCAATCACGCCGCGACCGAGCAGCCAGCCCTCGCGGCGCTCCATGGTGAACGGGTCGGTGTTCCAGCCAGGGCCGGCGGGAACCACGTCCACGTGGCAGATAGTCGCGAGCTGTTTGTCGCCGCGGCCCGGGATATCGGCGATTCCCACATAGCCCTCGTCGTCGCTCGTCTGATAGCCGAGCTTCTGCGCGATGCCGAGCGCGCAATCGAGCGCGTCACGGACCGGGCGGCCAAACGGCGCGCCGGGCTCCGCATCGGCAGAAACTGCCACGGACGGATAACTCACCAGCTGCTCGATATCGGCGACGACATCCTCCCAGACCTCGTCGACATACTCGGCAACGCTCTGCTCCACCTGATTCATGGACGACCTCCTTACCAATGAGCGGCGAGCGTGCCCGCCCCTCACATCAAATACCTATATAGCGAAAAGTTTAGCAAGCTCGGCCACCGAGTGCACCACTGCATCGGCACCCGCCGCCTCGTGCTCGCCCGGCGCCGCCGCGCCCGAATAGATACCAATGCACGGCACGCTCATCGCGTGCGCGCCCTCGACGTCGTTAAAGCGATCGCCGATCATCACGGCATCGCCCGCGGCCGCACCCAAGGCCGCCAACGCGTCGCGGACCGAATCGGCCTTGGTCTCGCGCCCCTGCGGCGGATTCATGCCAACCACCGCCTCAAACTGCGAAAGCCCCAGCTCGTCCACCATGTCAATGCACTTTGCCTCCATGCGTGACGTCGCCACGGCCAAGCGATGCCCCTGCGCGACAAGGCCATCGAGCAGCTCGGGGATTCCATCGAACACGGGATACTCTTCCGGTCCCAGCTCATCAAAAAAGGCACGGTACTCGTCGGCCACCACAAGCGACTCCTCGCGTGTAAAGCCGTAAAAGTCGTGGAAGCTCTTCCACAGCGGAGGCCCGATCATGCGACGCAGGTCACCCATCTGCGCCTCCGAAAACCCGCGCGCGGCCAACGTCTTGCGCGTCGAGGTCATCACCGCTCGACCCGTATCTGCCACCGTGCCATCGAAATCAAACAGCACGACCGGCCGCTTGCATATCTCCAGCGCCTCCATCGGCATCCCTCTTCCCCAGTTGACGATTTCCACACCGACACTTCAAACTGTTGACTATTCAACAATTGAACCTATAAATGTGGAACGACTCCACTATACTTGTCGCACTTTGCTCTCAGAAGGCGGCGCTGCCGCGCCCCAACGAAAGGTGCAATTATGTCTTTTGCCATCATAACCGACTCCACGTCGGACATCTCCCCCGCCCGCGCCCAAGAGCTCGGCATTTACGTCATTCCGCTGCATGTGATTATCGAAGGCGAGGACCTGCTCGACCAGGTACAGATCACCGCCCAGGAGTACGTCGCCCGCATGGCCGGCTCCGAGCAGCTGCCGCATACCTCGCAGCCGAGTGCCGGCGAGTTCAAGGCGCTGTTTGACCGCGTGCGCGCCGATGGCCACGACAGCGCGATCTTTATCTCGCTGTGCAGCGAGTGGTCCGCCTGCTATTCCAATGCATGCCTGGTCGCCGAGACCCACGAGCTCGACGTGCGCTGCATCGATTCGCGCACCGGCTCGGGTGCCGAGGGCCTGCTGGTGGAGTACGCGCTCGCCATGCGCGAGGACGGCCGCAGCCTGGACGAGACCGAGGCACAGATCCGCGCGACCCTGCCCGACGCGCACCTGCTGCTGATTCCCCGCACGCTCGAGAACCTCGTTAAGAACGGCCGCGCGCCCAAGCTCGCCGGCCAGCTCACGCAGATGCTCAATATTCGCCTGGCCGTTTCGCCGGAGTGGCAGTCGGGCGAGATCAAGGCCATCAAGAAGGGCCGCGGCGCCAAGCGCATCGTCGCCAACACCATGGCCGACTGCCTCGCGTTTTTGGCCGAGCACCCGGGCTCAAGCGTGCGCGTGCTCACGACCGGCGCCGCCGAGGAGCAGGAACTTGTCAACGAGGCGCTCGCGGGCCAGGACTACGTAGACGCCGGCACCGGCCCCATCGGCTGCACCATCGCCACCCACGTAGGCGTCGATGCCATCGCCATCAGCTACTGCCCCCGCTACCAGCCCACCCGCTAAGAGCACCCATACCACTTGCGGTGAAATAGGGACTGTTTTTGGCTCATCAGCCGCCAATCAAACCCTATTCCACCGCAACTTTTTTGCTGCGCCATCCAAATACAAGATATTGCTGGCAATCGGCGCGTTCCCAGCTGTTTGGGGAGCTATGATTAGCCCCGAACGATACCCCGTGGGCAAAAAATGCCAAATATGAGTACTGCCACCATTTTAGTAGCAGCAAAATCTCGCTGAAATTGCCCCCTTCCACCGATTTCAAGCTCCATAAAGCCCCGAATCGTCATGTTTAGGGGGTTGTATATATTAAATCGCAGTCAATTGGTCTTAAAAACTTTCCAAATAATATGGTACTAACTAAGCAACAGTACTCATATTTGCCATTTTTTGCCCACCAGGTCCGAATGAAGCACGCTCTGTATGCCTCCGGCTACCCACATGACCGCAAATCCTGGTTATCAAGGGCCGTCGCGCGCTTTGACATCGACCGAAAGCCGCTCGCGGAATAATCCCTCGCCATTAGCGAACTTGAATCGAAATTAGATATCCCAAAAAGCCGCAATGCCGTACCCTCGTCTCAACAACTCCAGTACAAGGACGGCATTCAAATGGGCAACACCATGCATCAATACGCCCTCTTTGGGACCGCACAATTTAAATACGATCAGACGATCACGCATATATCGGACCAACACCGACAAATCGTCATTTGCAACAACGGTTCAGACGTACGCTACGTCACTCTTGAAGAGTGGGAAGAAGCTGGCGCTTTGTTCGATGAACGAGCGCAAATCGAGGGCATCGTCACCAGCGCGAGCCCAGCACGTGACAAACTCGAGCTCTTTCGCAGTCTCTTTACTTGCCGCAAAGATGTTTACGCTCATGGATATCGCAGAAAAGACGGGGGCATCGGCTATACGCCCGCTTGCGCAAATGAGTGGAAACCGGGAATTTGCCCCAAAGCAGCCCAACAAAGAATCAGATGCGCGGAGTGCACAAATCGCGTCTTCCCCGAATTAAGCGATGCCACAATCATCGCTCACTTTAAAGGCAAGGACGACCGATTCCGTGACGTCCTCGGGCAATATGTGCTCGACAGGAACTGCAACACGAAAGTTCTCGTCATCGATTTTGACAAAGCGGACTG
Source organism: Collinsella aerofaciens (assembly GCF_039752985.1). Classification (GTDB taxonomy): domain Bacteria; phylum Actinomycetota; class Coriobacteriia; order Coriobacteriales; family Coriobacteriaceae; genus Collinsella; species Collinsella aerofaciens_BT. The sequence continues at coordinate 17,240 of NZ_JBDMHA010000008.1, read as the reverse complement.
GAAAGAGGCAACAAATGCCGTACGGCTTGTTGCAAAACGACGGGGCATTAACGCCGCCGTTGAGCGCTCAAGGTCCGGCAACGGCGCACACATCTGGTTTTTCTTCCTCGAGCCAATCGACGCAAAGGCTGCCAGAGAGTTTGGAAGTTACCTCATAACCGAAGCCGCGGCGCTTAATAAAACAATCACGTTCGAGGCCTTTGATCGAATGCTCCCCGCTCAGGTCACTATCCCCGATGGAGGCTTTGGAAACCTCATCGCACTTCCCTTTCAAGGCAAGGCACAACGTGAAGGAAACAGCGTATTTGTAGACGAGCAATTCGAGCCCTTTCCCGACCAATGGCTCTACCTGTCCCAAATCCAGCTGATTCCGCGCTCGACGGTGCATAATTTGATCGAGGCCACTGGAAACAACCCACACGGGCTAGCAACAGTTGCGGTGGCAAACAAAACCAAACGATATGCCCAAAAACCACGAAAGCGGCTACCGCTCACATCGCGAGACTTTCCCTCATCGCTGCCCGTCACACAAGCCGATATGCTGTACATCCCCGAGAAGTCTCTGAGTCCAGCGGCTCAGATGGAAATCCGCGGGCTCGCAACATTCGCCAACCCGGAATTCTTCCGCGCGCAATCTATGCATCAATCAGTATTCGGTAAACCGCGGCTCATAGACCTCAGTGAGCTTAGAGGCGGCTGTGTCGCGATTCCCAGAGGCTGCAAAACCAAGCTTGAGCAGCTGCTCCAAGAAACCGGCGTTACTGCCCACTATTTAGACGAACGCCAATCCGATAATCAAATTGTGATGACATTTAAAGGCGCCCTTCGCCCTGAACAGCAAATCGCCGCTGACCAGATGCTCTCGTACGAAGATGGAATCATGTCAGCGCCGACGGGCTTCGGTAAAACCGTCATCGGGGCTTATCTTATTGCCGCCATTGGTCTTCCAACGCTCGTCATCGTTCCCAAGACTGCACTCATAACCCAATGGAAATCCCAGCTCGAGCGATTTATCGACATTACGGACAACAGAGAACCCGTCCGAACCCCAAAAGGACGAATCAGCAAGAGGCAGCCTCCGGTCATCGGACAAATAGGAGGAGGCAAAAATGCCGTAAGCGGCCTCGTCGACGTCGCTTCGTTCCAGTCGCTGTCTGGCAAAGACCCTCAAACCGGGGAGCCGATAGTTAAGGACCTTGTTCGTAATTACGGCCTCATTATCTGCGACGAATGTCACCACGCCGCCGCGCCACAGCTCGAGCTTGTTCTCAAGTCTGCCCCGGCCAAATACGTATACGGCCTTTCCGCAACGCCCGAGCGCTCCGACGGCCTTACGAGGGCGCTCTCCATGCTTTGCGGCCCGCTTCGCTATGTCATCGATCCAAAAACGCAAGCGATCCAGCAGGGCATCCAGCGCATCGTACGGCCTCGTTTTACCGGAATTCGACTACCCGCCTACGAGCCAGGTGCAAGCTTCAATCAGATTCTCGACCTTCTGTGCGCGCATGCAGCTAGAAACGAATTGATTGTCAACGACGCTCTTGAAGCCGCGTCAAACAGTCGGCATCCGCTCGTGCTGTCTAAAAGGAAAAAGCATGCTGAGGAGCTGTTCAGACTGTTTAAAGATCGAGGACACGAACCCATTCTCCTGACCGGAGAAATCGACGTCAAGGAAAGAAGAGCGATACTGAACAGTCTTCCCTGCTTCGAGCATGAACATCGAATCATCGTCGCCACCGAAAGCCTTCTGAGCGAGGGATTCGATCTGTCCTACCTTGATACCCTACTCATTGCCACGCCGATATCGTGGGACGGCAGCATCACGCAGCAGGCGGGCAGACTGCATAGAAGTCACGAGGGCAAGCGGCGGGTTGAGATATTCGACTACGTTGACCTGTCGATACCCATGCTCGCCCGCATGTACCAGAAGAGACTCAAGACCTACGCCAAGCTCGGGTACGAAGTCTACGCGACCGGAGGCAGCGAGCAGTCCGATCAAAACATTCTCATAGAACCGGCTAATGCCATAGAGACTCTAGTTGAAGACATCGTCGGTGCCGCCAAGAGCATCTTCATTGCCGCACCCTACGCATCCGCCGCCTGCCTCGCAAAGCTCGGCGATACAATCAGAGATGCCATTGCCCGAGGGATTGCCCTTGAGATTTACCTTGCCTCGACTCCGCGTGAAGATGCAAAAGAGACTTTGGCCGAAATGAACGTCGAGTATGCCATTAGAGCAGAAGGGCGTTTGTGTGCAGTGATAATTGACGAAGAAACTGTCTGGTACGGAACGATCCCGCTGCTAGCTTTCCCAAAGAACGAAGACTGCAGCATCAGGTTCAAAAACAGCGAGATCGCAGCGGAGCTCTTAGACGAAGTCAGCCACAAGGGGAAGCCAGATGCCGCGTCAACAGACGGAACATCTCCATCACTTGCGGTGAAATAGGGACTGTTTTTGGCTTATAAGCCGCAAATCAATCCCTATTTCACCGCAACTTAGAAGTGAGTGGCTAGCTCAGTGGGCCCTGAAATAACTCTTGATGCGAACCCATTCTTACCAGTCGAATCACCGGATTGGTTTTATGCGGCAGGTAGAGAACGACCACGTCGACCAGGCCATCGGAAAGATGAAAATCGATGTGACCGTTGTAATTGCCGCCCGGGTTGGAGAGCTCGTGGGCACCGTACTCTGCCGGAAGCACGCCGTGTGCCGCAAGCTCGGCAACTGCCGCCTTAAACTCGGTTTTTAGCTGCGGGTGGCTCTGCATCGCTCGCTTATAGTCGGCCTTAAACTGAGCCTCGACCTTAATTTCAAACATCGTCTAATCCTCATCGAGGAACGACATCAACTCATCAACGTTATCGAATGACGGGCTGTCGTCTGGCAGAATCCCCAGCTCACGAGCCTCGGCGATCACCATAGCGCGCCTCGTCGCCTCGTTGGGTACCTCCGGCCGCCCCACAATCTCAAACGGAATCTTCCGCTGGTTCACAAGCTGCCGAACAGCAAGGTTGAGATACGAATTAAGGTTCAGGCCAACCGAATCTAAAAACTCAGTCGCCTGCTCCTTAAGCCCCTCCTCGATGCGGACCGTCGTGGGCTTAATCGTTGCAGTAGACATACGCGACCTCCTCGCCCTCGTCTTTTGCATCAGTATACCCAATAAAAATGGCAATCTGATGTTAGATAGCATCAGATTGCCATGCATATTCATGTCGCAGCGGCACGATTGCTCTACATCAGCCCGCTCAGGGCGACGTCGACCGCTTCGTTGAGGTCGTCGGTAATGTGTACCAGATCCGGATCGAGCGGGCTGATCATACCGGCGCTCATCACCGGGCCGTTGAGCCAGTCGAATAGGCCCTGCCAGTACTCGCTGCCCACCAGCACGAGCGGCATGCGCTTGACCTTGTGCGTCTGCACCAGCGTGAGAACCTCGAACATCTCGTCGAGCGTGCCAAAGCCGCCGGGAAATACGATGGCGCCCGAGCTGTACTTAACGAACATGGTTTTGCGCACAAAGAAGTAGCGGAAGTCCATGCCGAGGTTCACGTATTTGTTGAGCCCCTGCTCGTGCGGAAGCTCGATACCCAGGCCGACCGACTTGCCGTTGGCGCTCGCCGCTCCCCTGTTGGCTGCCTCCATGACGCCGGGACCGCCGCCGGTGATAACCGCCACGCCGCGCTGGGCGATTTTGCGCCCGACGGTACGCGCCGCCTTGTAGAGCTGATCGGTCTTGGGCGTGCGGGCACTGCCGAAGATGGTCACCGCGGGCCCGAGCTCGGCAAGCGCGCCAAAGCCATCGACAAACTCTGCCTGAATTCGCAGCACGCGCCAGGGGTCGGCGTGCAGCCAGTCAGTCGACTCCTCGGGCGCCAGCAGGTTGGCGTAGGTGTTGTCCTTAGGAATCATGGGGCCGCGCATGACCACGGGGCCGCGGCGGTACGTCTCGTCGTAGGCAGGCTCGCCCTCGACGTTCTCATTCTTAATCATGGGTACTCCTATCGAGAAAAAGAAAAGCGGGCGGGGTCGACGCCATGCGTCAAACACCCGCCCGAACATCAACTATTCGGTATGGTACCCACGATGCATCAAGCACTTGCAAGCTATCGATCAGCGGTCGCGCAACCGGTGTCAGCGAATGTGACGACCGGCTGGCGCTCGACCATTGCCGTGCCCACGCTCTGCAAGCGTGTCTGTCGCTCTTAGTAATCCACCGCCGCAGGGCTGTTCATCCAGTCACTCACGAACGCGCCGTAACGACCCTCGATAATGGACTGGCGGGCGCGCTGCATCAGGTTGAGCAGGTAGTAGATGTTGTGCATCGACAGCAGAATGCCGCCGAGCATCTCCTTCTGCGTGACCATGTGACGGATGAGCGCGCGGCTGTAGCCGCCCGTGCACACCGGGCAGGTGCAGGTGGGGTCGATGGGGCCGTCGTCGTGCGCAAAGCGAGCGTTACGGAAGTTAAGGCGACCTTCACTGGAGAACGCCGTACCCATGCGACCGGTGCGCGTCGGCAGCACACAGTCGAACATATCGATGCCCACGCCCACGCCGCGCACGAGCGTGGTGGGGTTGCCGACACCCATCAGGTAGCGCGGCTTATGCTTGGGCATGTACTCGCTCACGAGCGGCGCCAGGGTCTCGAACATGGTCTCGTGATCCTCGCCCACCGAATAGCCACCGATACCATAGCCCGGGAAGTCGCCGCACTCCTCCAGATGGCGCAGCGAACGCAGGCGCAGATCCAGGTGCATGCCGCCCTGAACGATGCCAAAGAGCGCCTGGTCATCACGGGTATGCGCCTTATAGCAGCGCTCGGCCCACATGCTCGACAGCTCAACGGCGCGCTCAACGTAGGCGCGCGTGGCGGGATAGCCCGGGCACTGGTCGAGCTGCATGCAGATATCGGAGCCGAGTTTCATGGCGATTTCCATGTTGTCCTCGGGCGTCCAAAACACGTGGCGGCCGTCGTAATCGTTGACGATAAAGCGCACGCCCTCATCGGTGAGCTTGACGGCATCGTTGTGGCTGAAGACCTGGAAACCGCCCGAGTCGGTGAGGATGGGGCCGTGCCAGTTCATGAACTTGTGCAGGCCGCCCAGCTCGGCGATGGTGTCCTCGCCGGGACGCATGGACAGATGATAGGTATTGGCGAGCACGATCTGGGCGCCGAGCTTCTTGACAGTCTCGGTAGGAATGCCCTTGACGTTTGCCTTGGTGCCCACGGGCATAAAAATCGGCGTCTCGATGTCGCCGTGCGGGGTGTGCAGTACGCCGGCACGCGCGTGCGTCGTCGGGTCCTCGGCGATCAGGTCGAATTTAAAAAGGTTCTGGTCCATAAACTGGAACTCCTTGGTTGCGGTTCATACGCAAACCATTATACGGGCAACCCGCAAGAAGCACCGACTCGACAGAAACTGGTGCAAAGGGGTCATAGTCGTTTAAGAACGTCCCCAACGACTACTTTTCGCCAGCAACGCAAACGCCGATGTTTTGGCACCGACAGCGAAAACCCGCCAGAGCGAGCAAGGTGCCTTGAAACGAGGCGGCATTGATCTTTTGATCATGCCGCCGAAGTTGAAAGGCAGATTGCCGCTCTGGCGGGTTTGCAGCGTCAACTGGTTACGCGGTTCGTAGAACCGCGTAACCCCTAGGGACGCTGGCCCATGCCACCCTCGAGGGTGACGGTCTCGCCGTTCATGTACTTAAAGTCGGGACCGCAGAGCTGAACGACCACGCGGCCGATTTCCTTCTCGACGTCGCCGTAGTGGCCTGCCGGCGGCATGTGGACATTGGCCTTGAACGCCTCGGGATAGGCATCCTGGAAGTTCTCGAGCGCAGCGGTCCAAGCAAGCGGACAAACGATATTGACGTTGATGCCGTCCTTGCCCCACTCGTTGGCGGCAACGCGAGTCAGACCGCGGATGCCCTCCTTGGCGGCGGCATAGCTGCACTGGCCGTAGTTGCCAAACAGGCCGGCGCCCGAGGCAAAGTTGACCACGGAGCCCTTGGTCTCCTTCAGGTGCGGATAGGCCTTCTGCATGTACAGATAGGTAGCATACAGACCGGAGTAAATGGCCAGGTTAAACTGATCCATGGTGTGGTCGGCGATGGTCACACCCGAGGCGCTGGCCTGGGCGTTGTTGACGACGGCGTCGATGCGGCCGAACTCCTCAATGGCCTTGTCGATGACGTTCTGGACGACGGCCTCGTTGTCCTGACCAGCCGAGACATCGGCCTGAACAGGCAGAACCTTGACGCCGTACTCGGCCTCGAGGGACTCCTTGGCGGCCTCGAGCTTGGCGACGTTGCGGCCGGTGATAACGAGGTTCGCGCCCTCCTTGGCAAAAGCGATATCGATGCCGTAACCGATGGAGCCAGCGGAGCCGTCCTTAAGCGTGGCCTTGCCGCCGCCGGTGACGATCACGGTCTTACCAGTGAAAAGTCCCATATAAAGTCCTTTCAAATCGCGACGGGCGCACCCGCCGACTGCGCGCATCCAAATAAACGCGCCAAAAGCTGAAATGCAACTTTAACGGGTTCAAGCGAAAAATAAAGC
>NZ_JBDMHA010000008.1:0-10524 GCF_039752985.1 Collinsella aerofaciens | reverse complement strand
ACTTTATCATAGGGTAACAAACAACGATGAGGAGCACATGCCTATGACAGACGAGCTGGACCCCCAGACTCAACAGCATATTGATGATTCCGCAGACGTCACCGCAGATGCTGACGCTGTGACCTGCGATGATATTGACCTCGACGACCCATTCTTGGACGAAAGCGCTACGGCGGAAACCCCTGGCGCCGAAGATGCAGACGAGCAAAACGACGATGCGCCCGCTCAGGACGACGACCCCGTACAGGATGCCGCTCCGCAAGCTACGGGCCCTATCGAGGTTTCTTCGGAAGAAGAGCTCGACGCCGTCATGGACTCCATGATGGATGCCGTCAAAGCGATGAAAGACGCCGTGGCCGACGCTGACGTTGACGCCGAGGAAGAGGAGGCCGCCGAGGCAGCCTCGACCTTCGTACCCGGCGAGACTCCGGTTGCCGACCAGGGCAGCGCCATGCCCTCGTTTCTGCAGCTCGAGCATCCCACGATTGGCGCCGATGCGGTCGACCCGCACGCAGCAGGCTTTTCTGTGGTCGAGGGCGGCACCGGCAATATCGCCGCGCCGCAGGCTACCGATGCGGACGCCGCCGACACCGCTCGCCCGACCGCCCCACACTCCCCCGCCGCGAGCCGCGATCTGGGGACCGCCGTCTCGAACACCGCGAACGCCGTGGGCACCTTTATCGCCCAGGGCGCCTCGGCCATGCGCGAGATGAACGCCGCGAAAAAGGCACTTGCCGATGCCCGTGCCCACCTGGCCGAACTTGAGCAGCGCATTGCTGACCAGACCGAGGAACTCGAGACGCGCCAGGATATCGCAGGCCGCTACGACCAGATTGTCGCCGACCAGCGCCAGGCGATCGCCACGGCCCAAAAGACTGCAGCGGCCGCCGAGATTGACCGTAATGCCCACGCCTCCAAAGCGACAGAGCTCAAGGGTCAGCTCGAACAAATGAAGACAGAGGATGACGCGATTGAGCTCCGCCTGAAGGCCGCGCTCGATGCCGTGGAGGCCCGCGAGGCGAGCTCGCGCGAGACCGGCAACCGCCTCGTTCGACGTCTTGAGGATTCCAAGCGCATCCGCGACAAGGTGAAGGCAGAGCGAGACGCCGGCATTGCCGCCGCACAACAAACCGTCGACGCCACGCGCGCCCAGCTCGAGACGCTGCGTCATGAGTATGCCGAGCTGCAACGCAATCCCTCGGCAAATCCCGCCAACTATACGGTGCGCACCAGCGAGCTCTCGATGCAGATTTCCGACACGGCAGATGCCCTGCGTAAAGCCGAAGAAGATGTCCCGCGCATCACCGCCGACCTTGAGCACTCGCTTGCCGCAGCCGAGCAGGCCGTCGAGCAGGCTCAAGCCCCTATCGCCGACGCAAAACGCGCGCACCAAGCCGTGACGACCGAAGCCGATACCGCGCGCGACGAGCTGCAGACGGCGAAGACCGCCGCCGCGACTCGTCAGCGCGAACTGCGCGAGAAGATCGCCGCGGAGGACAAGGCACGCCGCGAGCAGGAGCAGACCATCGCCAACGCCCAAGCAGATGCCGCACATGCGCAGTCGATCATCGAACAGGCGACCGAGGTGCACGACCACCCAGAGATCACCGAGTCGCTTGCAGGGTCCTTGGCCCGAGACAAAGCCGAACACACCGAGACCGAGCGAGAAGTCGCCCAGCTGGAGGCCACCGAAGACGACGTACGAGAGCGCACCCGCGACTCACGCATCAAATTCACCGGCGCCATCGTCTGCATAGTCGCCGCAATCCTGGTGATCATCCTGGTCTGGCTGTTCGCAAGCAAGTAAACCAGCTGCCAAAAAACGCTCAACGCAGTTGCGGTGAGATAGTTCCTGTTTAGCCCTCAAAAAGGCCAATTCAAGAACTATCTCACCGCAACTTATTAGATTGATGCAAGGTAGTCATTGGGGACGTTCTTAAACGACTAGTCGAACAAGAACGTCCCCAATGACTACAGCAACAACCACGGCAACGCCAATGTTTTGGCGCGGACAGCGAAAACGCCCCTAAGCGAGCAAGGTGACGTGAAAGAGGAGGGCATTGACCTTCTGGTCATGCCCGACGATTGAACGTCAGATTGCCGCTTAGGGGCGTTTGCAGCGTCGAGCAGTTACGCGGTTCGTAGAACCGCGTAACTAACAAATGAGCATCGCATCGCCAAAGCTGAAGAAGCGGTAGCGCTCCTCGATGGCGGCGGCGTAGGCATCCATGATCTGGTCGCGGGTGGCAAGCGCGCTCACGAGCATCATGAGCGTGGAGCGCGGCACGTGGAAGTTCGTGATCAGCGCGTCGACCACGTGATAGGTCGAGCCGGGCATGAGGTAAAGCTGCGTCGTAGCGTTCTCGCGCGCCACGATGTCGCCGCGGCCGAGCGTATCGGCCCCATCCTCGCGGCCCTCAAAATAGCGCGCCGTCACGGCCGGATCGGACACCGGTGCCTCAGCGTCAAAGGCGCTCTCGAGCGAGCGTACTGCGGTGGTGCCGACGGCGATCACGCGGTGCCCCTCGGCCTTCGCCTTATGCACGGCGTCGACAACCTCCTGTGACACGTGGTAGCGCTCGGTGTGCATGACGTGCTGCGTGGGGTCGTCCTCCTCCACCAGACGGAAGGTATCAATACCCACCTCGAGCTCGACGGCGGCAAACTTCGCGCCCTTGGCCTCGATAGCGGCCATGAGCTCGGGGGTAAAGTGCAGACCCGCCGTAGGAGCGGCAGCCGAGTGCTCCTCCTTCATGGCGTAGACGGTCTGGTACTTCTCGGGATCGCCCTCGTAATCGGTAATGTAGGGCGGCAGCGGCACGTGACCGGCAGCATGAATGGCCTCGTCGAGCGTGCGCGGCTCGCCGGCGGCATTGCAGCCGGCCGGCTCAAAGCGCACCAGACGGCCTCCGCGGCTATCGGAGACAAAGTCGATGACCTCGGCCGTCAGCACCACGGGAGCCCCCTCGGGCGCATGGGCGCCACCGGCGCGATACTCAATCTGAGCACCGGGCTTCAGGCGCTTACCCGGCTTGACCAGGCACTCCCAAACGTGGCCCAGCGGGTCAACATCCTCACGGCGCTTGAGCAGCAGCGTCTCGACCACGCCACCCGAGCCGGCTTTGCGACCGATCAGGCGGGCCGGCATCACACGCGTCTTGTTGATGACGAGCACATCGCCCGGCTCGATATAGTCGATGATGTCGCGGAAGATGCGGTGCTCAACGGTACCGCCGTGCTCCAGCGGCTTCCCCGCCTGGGAGCCTTTGCGATCCACCACCAGCAGGCGGCAGGAGTCGCGCGGCTCGGCAGGAGCCTGGGCAATCAGTTCCTCAGGAAGGTTGTAGTCAAAATCATCGGTACGCATAGACACGTCGGATACTCCTTATATAGCTAAAGTCCGCTCTACATCCTAGCAGGCTGACGTCCCAAATGAACTACTTTTTGGCAGCTTTGCGCTCGTCACGGATGCGGGCGCGGTCCATGGCTGCCTCGACAGCCGAGAAGCGGCAACCACAGTAGCTCTGCCGATACATGCCAAGCTCGCGCGAACGGCGTGTCGCCTCGGGGTAATACGGGCGAAAATCGCGAATCACCGGGGTGAGCCCATGTGCCGCCGCCAAGCGCTCAAGCACGTCATTGCAGGTATCGAACAGCTGGTACGGCGAGACGGCGAGCGTCGTGCCCACAAACTCAAACCCGCGCTCCTGGGCCACGCGGCATGCCTCGGCCAAGCGCAGGGCATAGCACGCGCGACAGCGACGAGGCCGATCGGCACCCAGCGGTGCCACGCCGGTCTCCCAGCGCTCACGGTCCTCCCCTGCCTCGATGAGCTCGATGTCGCCATCGGCACACCACCGGCGCAGCTCGTCCAAGCGGCGCTGCCATTCATCGCGCGGTTGAATATTGGGGTTGGTCCAGCAAATCGTGGGCTCAAACCCCTCCTCGCGCAGCAGGCGAACCGGCTCAAGCGAGCATGGTGCACAGCACGCATGCAGCAACAACGGCTTCATCGACATCTCCTCACCCAAAAAAGCGCACGCCAAAGGACGTATCCTCGCAGGCGACAATGCGGCGGTCGCGCAAAATGGTCCGCACGTAATACCAGTCGCCTACACAGCCCGACAAATGCAAGCCGGCAGCCAGATAGCACAGCAGCGGATAGCCCGAAAACGCAAACCCCAGGGCAAACGCTGTCGTCACAACAACCGTCGGCGCCAGGCAAACCGCCATGTACCGCCGGTGCGAATACACAACGCCTTCGGCGCAGGCATAGATCATCGCCGTCTCGCGATTCGCCCCAAAGGTCACCTTCGCGCCCGCAGGCGCCAGCAGCTTAAAAAACACACCGTGCACCAGCTCGTGCACGGCGAACGACGCCATTGAGATCGCAGCCAAGCCGACTATCCAGCCCAAGACAGCCATCCAGCCGCCCGCGTCAGCCGCATCCAAGTCTGCAGGCCCGCCCAGCAGCATAAACACCGGCACCAGGCACACGGCAAACACCACAAGCACGGCCATCCCCCACACGAAGCAAGCGTGCAGAAAATCCTCGTCCTCAAACGCATGTATGTTGGAAATCTCATTCATAGCATCTTAGGATAGCGCCCCTGCCACGTACCCGTCCGCATGTGCGATAATGTCGAACGATATGCACGAATTGACCACCGCGTCGCCGAGCCCCACGCCCGGCTGCGCTCCCACCATATGCGAAGGAGTCCCATGGCATCCAAATACTCCATGAACGACCGTCCCAGCTGGCCTCGCCGCGCCATCGTTACCGCCGGCGAGCCCTATGGCAACAAGGGCCTTCACTTTGGCCACGTTGGCGGCGTCTTTGTCCCGGCCGACTTCTTCGCCCGCTTCCTGCGCGACCGCCTGGGCCGCGAGAACGTCATCTTCACCTCGGGCACCGACTGCTATGGCTCGCCCATCATGGAGAGCTACCGCAAGCTCAAGGAGAACGAGGGCTACGACAAGTCCATTAGCGAGTATGTCGAGTCCAATCACTCCCGCCAGGCCGCGACCCTCAACAACTACAATATCAGCTGCGATATCTACGGCGGCTCGGGCCTTGAGCCGGCTGCGCAGATTCACAACGAGGTGACCGCCGAGATTATCAAGCGCCTGCACGAGCAGGGCACCATCTCCAAGCGCTCCACGCTGCAGTTCTACGATGCCAAGGCCGGCACGTTCCTCAACGGCCGTCAGGTGATCGGCCGCTGCCCCATCCAGGGCTGCAAGTCCGAGAAGGCTTATGCCGACGAGTGCGATCTGGGCCACCAGTTTGAGCCCGAGGAGCTCATCGCGCCCAAGAGCCAGCTCACCGGCGAGGTACCCGAGCTGCGCCCGGTAGACAACCTCTACTTCGACCTGCCGGCCTACCTCGACTTTATGAAGACCTATACCGCCAAGCTCGCCCAGAACCCGCAGGTTCGCTCCGTGGTCTCCAAGACCATGGAGGAGTGGCTGCTGCCGGCTCAGCTCTACATCCAGAACAAGTTCCGCGAGGCCTTCGATGCCGTCGAGGACCAGCTCCCCGAGCACACCGTGCTGGAGCCCGAGGGCAACAAGAGCAGCTTCACCGTCACCTTCCCCAGCTGGAAGGAGCGCGACGACGCCCACGCGGTGCTCGCCAACGGCGGCGTACGCTTCCGCAGCGGCAAGGCGCTCGTGCCCTTCCGCATCACCGGCAACATCGATTGGGGCGTTCCGGTGCCCGAGGTCGATGGCGTCTCCGACGTCACCTGCTGGTGCTGGCCCGAGAGCCTGTGGGCGCCCATCAGCTATACGCGTACCGTGCTCGCGCGCGATGCCAAGGCCGCCGGCGTGACCGAGGGCGTCGCCGCCCAGGATGCCGCCCTCATGGGCGAGCCCGCCGCCGATTCCACACAGGTGCCCGCGCCGACCTACCAGCACAGCTCGCTCGACTGGCGCGACTGGTGGTGCTCTGATGACGCTCAGATCTACCAGTTTATCGGTCAGGACAACATCTACTTCTACTGCATCGCGCAGACCGCCATGTGGGAGGCCCTGGGCTGGGACCTCACGCAGAGCACCGTCAGCGCCTGCTACCACCTGCTCTACATGGGCAAAAAGGCCAGCTCGTCCTCGCAGACGCCTCCCCCGCCGGCAGACGACCTGCTCAACCACTACACCTGCGAGCAGATGCGTGCGCATTGGCTGTCGCTCGGCCTGTCCGAGAAGCCGGTGAGCTTTAGCCCCAAGGCATATGACACGCGTGTGACCGGCAAGGACAAGGACGGCAACGAGGTGCGCGCCTGCGACGACAAACGCGTTATCGATCCGGCCCTTAAGGAGAGCGCGCTGCTGACCGGCGTCTTCAACCGCCTGGCCCGCAGCTGCTTCTACGGCGTCGCCGTCAAGGAGGGCGACGAGAGCCCCTATCGCAACGGCTGCATCCCCGCCGGTGCGGCCTCTGCCGCCGTGGTCGAAGCCGCCGAGCAGGCAGCTCTCGCCTTTGAGCAGGCTATGTACAAGTTCGAGACGCACCGCGCGCTTGCCGTGTGCGACGACTACCTGCGCGCCGCCAACAAGCGCTGGAGCGATGCCTCCAAGGCCGCCAACAAGCTCGAGGGCGAGCCGGCCAATGCCGCGATGACGCAGGCGCTCGTCGACGCCTTTACCGAGCTGCGCGTGGCGACCGTCCTGATGCACGGTATTGTGCCGGCCGGCTGCGAGCTCATCTGCGAGTACTTCGACGTTGACCCGGTCGCCTTCTTTAGCTGGGATAACATCTTCGCCTCCACGGATGAGTTTGTGGAGAGCCTGGGCGAGAAGCCCGGCGAGCACCGCGTAAAGCCGCTGCCCCCGCGCTTCGACTTCTTCAGCAAGCACGAGAGCCAGTACTAAACACTCGACATGTAATGGAATGGGAAGGAAAGACGGATGTCCAAGCCGCGTCGTCGTAAGCAGAAAAAGCAGGTCAAGGCCGAGCTCAAGCTCAGGCAGTTTGCTGCTACCGAGCTTTCCGACCAGCTTGCCGCCCAACACTCCGCCGCCGACCTGCCGCGCTTTATGGTCGACACGGTCGCCGGCGCCTATGCGCCCGCCGATGCCGAGCTCATGATCGAGGGCTTCGGCGCCGCGGCCACACGCCCGGTCACGCTGCGCGCAAACACGCTCAAGGCAACCGCCGAGGACATCGCTGCGGCGCTCGATGCCGCCGGCATCGCTCACAACCCCGTCACCTGGTACCCAGACGCCTTCATCCTGCCCGAAGCACAGGTTTCCGACCTATGGGACCTCGACATCTACCGCGACGGCAAGATCTACTTGCAAAGTCTGTCGTCTATGATGCCGCCGTTGGTCCTGGGCGCCCAGGCAGGCGAGGACATCCTGGACATGTGCGCAGCCCCTGGCGGCAAGACGACGCAGATCGCCGCCCTCACGCAGGGGCAGGCGCACCTTACCGCCTGCGAGATGAGCATTCCCCGCGCCGAGAAGCTCGAAGCCAACCTCCACCGCCAAGGCGCAAAAAACGTGCCCGTCATGCGCACCGACGCACGCGAGCTCGACGAGTTCTTCCGCTTTGACCGCATCCTGCTCGACGCTCCCTGCACCGGCACGGGCACCGTTATCAGCGGCAACGAGAAAAGCCTGCGCGGCCTGACCGAGCAGTTGCTGAGCAAGTGTGCCCGCTCGCAGCGTGCGCTTCTGGACCGCGCCATGGGAGCCCTCAAACCGGGCGGCACGCTCGTCTATTCGACTTGTTCGATCTTGCCGCAGGAAAACGAGGACGCCCTGCAAGAGGCCCTCGACAAGCATATGGACTGCGAGCTCATCCCCCTCGACGGCACGCCAAGCGAAAGTGAGGCACGCCGCGCCCAGGAAGCTGGTGAGGAGCCGCGCATCGAGTCCAACGCCCTGACCGAGGCCATTGCCGCGGGTCAGGTATCGGCCATCGCCAACGGCCTGCCCGGCACGCTCACCATTCCGCCTAGCCGCGACTTTGAGGGCTTCTACATTGCCCTGATCCGAAAACGCAGCTAGCGCACGGATCCAAAACTCAACAAGCTATCTCCGTGCGCGTTTGCTCTGCTGGTCGCGATGCTGTTTAAGCGTCGTGCGCTCCTTGCGTTCGGCCCTTTTGCCCTTAATGGCCGTGACCACAAAGTAGATGACCGCGGCGGCAACGATTGCGCCCACGCACAGGCCAATCGAGCTAAACATTGCTGTCAATTCCATACCGCGTCACCTCTCTTTTAAACGGGACATTCAAGATAGCACCTCAATACCCGCCACCACAGCTCCTTCACGTTCGCCGGCCCTTCGGTCTAACGGATGGCGCGGCGGGGAAAAATCAACTCGTCAAACGATTTAGCATTCGCAATTCCGGCTGCATCGCGCCGGCCGTCATCACATAGAATCGAGCTTCCATGGATACCCTCAACGATCTAAATGAGCGCGTCGACGCCTTCGTCGGCACCAGCTCCTTCGACACGCCTGCCGCGGCAAACGACCAAGCCCCCATCGATGTGCCCGCCGAGGTTCACGAGGACATCGTCGCCTCGGTCGATTTCTCCGAGGTCGAGCTCGCAGACGAGTTCACCGAACCCCAGGTAGCCGTGACCCCCAACGGACTGCTTCCCATGGAGCCGCTGCCCATCGACGGGCGCCTGCGCAAGGCGGCCCTTCGCATGCCTGACGAGATTGAGGAGGCCAGCGGCTTCACGCTCTTCGGCCGTCGTATCAAATCGCTCATCTACACCACCGACGTCGCGGTCATCCGCAACTCCAACGCCGATGCCGTCTTTGCCGTTTACCCCTTCACGCCGCAGCCCGCCATTACGCAGGCGCTGCTGACCGTCGCCGAGTGCCCGGTCTTCGTAGGCGTGGGCGGTGGCACCACCACCGGCAAGCGCTCCGTTCAGATGGCAGCCGTCTCCGAGATGCAGGGCGCGGCGGGCTGTGTGGTCAACTCCCCCGCCACCGCCGAGATGGTCGAGCACATCACCAACATCGCCGACATCCCCGTCATCGCTACGGTCGTTCGCTGCGACGACGATGCCCACGCCAAGGTGCGCGCTGGAGCCAAGATTCTCAACATCGCCGCCGGCAAGAACACGCCCCAGGTCCTACGCGAGCTGCGCAAGCACTATCCCAACCTGCCGCTCATCGCGCCGGGCGGCAAGACGCCCGAGAGCATCCGTGAAACCATCGCCGCCGGCGCCAACGCCATCATCTGGACGCCGCCTTCGGCCCAGCAGCTGCAGACCGACATGATGCAGCGTTATCGCAAGATGAAGGAAGACGCCACACCTGTCATCTCGCACGACGATGTGCCCATTATCGACCAGGTCTCCGCCGCCGAGGTCAGCCAAGTCGAGAACATGAATCCCGACGTGCCGATTCCCGACGAAGTCATCGAGCGCGTCGCTTCGATCCACGAGCGCGTCGAGGAGCATCGCGCCAACCGCGGCCTCAAGCCGTCACTGCACGGCTTCTTCTTCCGCGGAAAGAAACGCTAACCCCAACAGCAAGGCCCGCCCCACAAACGTGAGGCGGGCCGTTTTCGTTTGAGCAATCATGCAGCGATGTGATGGGGCAAACTAATTCACGCGCTTGTCGCCCATAAAGAAGAGCGCCACCGTACCAGGTCCGGTATGCGAGCCAATCAGAGTACCGATGTTATTGATCTCAATCTTGCCTTTAAGCTGCGGAATCTGTTCCTCGATCAGCGCCGCAACTGCCTCGGCATCCTCGCGGCACGCCGAGTGCGACATGACGCACTTACCCGAATAATCCGCACCGTCCTGCACGTGTGCCATCATGGTCTTAGCCATCTCGGAAATCGCGCGCTTCTTAGTGCGAATCTTCTCACGTGGCGACAGCCCACCTTCGCAATCGACTGTCATAAGCGGGCAAATCTTAAGCGCCGTGCCGATGATCGCGCTCGCAGCCGAAATGCGACCGCCGCGCAGGTAGCTCGACAGATCGGTCGAGAAGAACCAGTGGTGCAGTTTGAGCTTGTGCTCCTCGATCCAGGCAGCCGTCTCGTCGAGTGAAGCCCCGCTATCGCGCACGTCGGCGGCACATTCCGCCAGCAGGCCAAAGCCCGAAGACGCCGCCAGCGAATCGATGACGCGCACCTTGCCGCCCTGGGGATAGCGATCCGCGAGCATCTGCGCCGCAACGCAAGCCGAGCCATACGTACCCGAAATACCCGACGACAACGTCAGGTGCAGCACGTCTTTACCCTCGGCAACAAGCGGCTCCCAAAACTCCTCGTACTCACCCACGCTCACCTGAGACGTCTTGGGCATGGCGCCTGCGGCAATCTGGGCAAAAAACTCGTCCGGCGTAATCGACTGATACAGATCGTCCGTATAGACAACATCGTCGATCTCGTAATGAAAACACACGACAGGGATATTGCGCGATTCAAAGAACTCCCGAGTTCGATCGGCGGCGGATTCACAGGTCAGGACAAAATCACTCATATGAGGCTCCTTACTCATTGCTGCGCAAATTATCGCACAGTGAGCCTACATACGGTACATA
>NZ_JBDMHA010000007.1:0-45681 GCF_039752985.1 Collinsella aerofaciens | reverse complement strand
CAGACCTTCCTGAGCTTGCCGATCTCGGAAGGCACGTGCAGACCTTTCGTCATGGCCTCCTACCTTTCTTTCGGGCCTTACTGGCCGAATGTATCAGCGCCCCTCCGTATGGGACGCTGCTTGCTGACAGCTCTAGTTATATCCAAAAACCACCTGCAATTCCACCTCGCCCCCGAACGGTCAGCAAAGTGCGATGAACGGTATATCGCATATGATTCCCCCATGATGCACTTCGGTTCTCTAAAGCAGGTTTTCAAAGGTAAATGTTCTTTTTTCTAAGGAATTAAGCTAGATTGCACAAATATTTTCATGTTTAGGAATTGCATAGCTAAAACGGTTTTCTGCATATATATGTCGTTTGTCCATGATTCAATTTGGATTCGATTATATTCAGCTCGCAATCATTCTTATTCATACATCCTCACCAGTTGAGTATGGATATAGATTGTTTCCAAACGAGTTGGACAGTTAGTTGCATGCCTTGGCAGCGTAAGAAGTAGGTAAAGATACCGTTCACGCGATACGTCCGTGCCAGCGGTCGACTAAATTGAGACAATAGTGAAAAGTGTTAGGCTACCGTCCTCTGTGGGGACTGAACGGACAGATGCATATGCCGAGCAAAATCGAAAAGAAGCAAGCCGCCGCAAAGCTGCGCAAACCGCCGCGCGACTTCTCGTACACGCAAAACCGAGAGCTTAGCTGGCTGCGCTTTGACAACCGCGTGCTTGACGAAGCCTTCGATGAGACCGTTCCGCTGTTCGAGCGTCTAAAGTTCGTGTCGATTTTCGAGTCCAACCTCGACGAGTTTCTCATGGTGCGCGTGGGCGGCCTGTCCGATCTGGCAGAGCTCAAAAAACAACCTGTCGACAACAAGAGCAATATGACCGCCTCCGAACAGGTCGATGCTGTCATGGCCGAAATGCCCGGGCTCCTTACCCGTTGGGAGTCCATCTTTAAGAGCATCGAGGGCAAGCTCGACACCTTGGGCGTTCACCGCGCCCGCATCGATTCGCTTACGCCCGAGGAGCGCACCTTTGTAACCCGCTACTTCCAGGCCTACGTGTCGCCGGTCATCTCGCCGCTGGTCATCGATCCGCGCCACCCCTTCCCCAACCTGCGCAATGGCGCGCTCTATCTGGCCTGTGGTCTGGACGGCGCCACCGACGAGGAGAGCCTGCTGGGCCTTATCGAGATTCCCGCCTCGATGAACCGCGTGGTCGAGATCCCCTCGCCCACCGGCACCTACTCCTACATCTTGCTCGAGGACGTCATCCTCGCCTGCCTGGACAGCTGCTTTGGCTCCTATAAGCCGCTGGATCGTGCGCTGATCCGCGTCACCCGCAACGCCGACATCGATCCGGACGGCGAGGGCGTCGAAGAGGAAGAGGACTACCGCCAGCACATGAAGCGCATCCTCAAGAAGCGCCTGCGTCTGCAGCCGGTAGTGCTCGCGGTCTCGGGGTCGCTCGAGAAGGCAACGCTCAAGACCATCCGCAAGGCGCTCGAGCTTTCGCGCCGCTCTGTCTTTACCTGCGATATCCCGCTCGACCTGGGCTACGTCTTTGGCATTGAGGGCAAGATTCCCGAGCACCTGCGCAACGAGCTGCTCTTTACGCCGTTTAAGCCGCAGCCCAACCCCACCATCGACATGACCCGCTCCATCCGCGAGCAGGTGCTGCAGCACGACAAGCTGCTCTTTTATCCCTATGAGGCCATGAACCCGTTCTTGGACCTGGTGCACGAGGCCGCCTATGACCCCGAGTGCATCTCGTTGCGCATCACGCTCTACCGCGTGGCCAAGCAGAGCCGCCTGTGCGAGTCGCTGATCGATGCCGCCGAGAACGGCAAAGAGGTCACGGTGCTCATGGAGCTCCGCGCGCGCTTTGACGAGCAGAACAACATCGAGTGGGCCGAGCGCCTGGAAGAGGCCGGCTGCACCGTCATCTACGGCTCCGAGGGCTTTAAATGCCACTCCAAGATCTGCCAGCTCACCTATCGCGAGGGCATGGCGCTCACCCGCCTCACGCTTTTGGGCACCGGCAACTTTAACGAGAAGACGGCCAAGCTCTACAGCGACTTTATGCTCATGACCGCCCATCCCGGCATCGGCGAGGACGCCAACCTGTTCTTCCGCAATCTGTCGCTGGGCAACCTGCGCGGCGACTACCGCTTCCTGGGTGTGGCGCCCGTCGGACTGAAACCGCTCATCATGCGCGGGCTTGACCGCGAGATCCAGCGCGCCCTTGCCGGCGAGCCCGCCCGCGTGTTCTTTAAGCTCAACTCGCTGACCGACCGCGAGGTTATCGACAAGATCGCCGAGGCATCGTGTGCCGGCGTGCGCGTGGACATGATCATCCGCGGCATCTCGTGCCTCAAGCCCGGTGTTCCGGGCAAGACCGAGAACGTGCATGTCCGCTCCATCGTCGGACGCTTTTTGGAGCACGCCCGTGTTTACGCTTTTGGCGTGGACTCGGACATGATCTATCTGAGCTCGGCAGACATGATGACACGCAACACCGAGCACCGCGTGGAGATCGCCTTCCCCGTGCTCGACCCCACCTGCCGCGCCCTGGTACACGAGTACATGGGTATGCAGCTGCGGGACAACGTGAAGGCCCGCAGCCTCACGAGCGACGGCACCTGGGTTCCCGTGGAACGTGCAGAGGGCGAGAAACCCTTCAACTCGCAGGAAGCCCTGCTGGAGCGTGCCTATCGCAACGCCGAGGCCGCGCCCGAGCCCGTCATTGAGGCGAAACCTGCCCCCGAGCCCGAGCCGCAGCCGGTAGCACCCAAGGTCCAAGAGGTCCAGGCGACCGTCATTGAGCCCGAGCCTGCACCTGCACCTCGGCCCGAGCCGCAGGTCACCAAGCCCGCACCCGAGACGAGTGCCCGTCGCGATAAGCCCGCTGGCAAGACCAAGGCCATCGAGCGCCATCGCCCCGGCCGCGTGCGCATGGGCCTGGGTCTGATCGGCCTGGGTCTTAAGACGCTCATTACCGGCAAGACGAAATAGTCGTTTGTAGAAGCAGTTTGTAGAAGCGCCCCGCATTTGAGGAAAGCCTCGGATGCGGGGCGCTTTTCCCTGCTACCATGGTGCGAACAACAACGCGAATGACAGGCAGGAATATGAAGCTCACTATAGAATCGATGACCTACGGCGCCGACGGGCTGGCGCACGCCGACAACGGCAAGGCCGTCTTTGTGCAGGGCGCCGTGGCAGGCGACACCGTCGAGGCCGAGGTCGTACAGGACGGCAAGTCGTTCATGCGTGCCCGCACCACCGAGATTCTGGAGCCAAGCCCCGATCGCATTCAGCCTCCCTGCCCCTTCGTGGGCATCTGCGGCGGCTGCTCGTGGGGCAATCTCTCACGCACGGCACAGCTCGCCGCCAAGGAGCAAAACCTGCGCTCCACGCTCGAGCGCATCGGCAAGTTCGCTCCTGAGCAGGTCGATGAGTTGGTACAGCCCATCTGCCACACCAAGGACGACTGGGGCTACCGCAATAAAATCGAGCTCGAACCGACCGTCGTCAACGGTCGCGTGCGCCTTGGCATGCACGGTGTCGACCCCAGCAAAATCGTGACCGTCGATACGTGCCCGCTGTTCGATAAGCGCTTCCCGAAGGCGCTCAAATCGGTCGTCGGCGCACTCAACTATCTAAGCGGCAGCCATGACTTGGGGCTCGAACGCGTGGGCATTCGCGCATCGCGCCGCACCAAGGCACTCGAGGTCGCACTCTGGACGCCCACAGGCTCTTTTCCGCGCTCGCAGGTCTCCCGCGTGCTGGCGGACGCCGCTCATCCCACGAGCATCGTGCGCGTGATGGGCAAGGGCGAAAAGAAGGCCCGTCGTGTCTCCAAGGTCGAAATGCTCGCCGGAGAGGGCTCATGGACCGAGAATATCGCCGAGGGTCAGATGCGCTTGTCTGCCCCGTCTTTTTTCCAGGTCAACACCAAGGGTGCCGAGATTTTGATCGATCTTGTCATGGAAGCGCTCGACCCGCAGGAAGACGAGCTTGCCGTGGACCTGTACTGCGGTGCCGGCACCTTTACCCTGCCGCTCGCCCGCCGCTGCGACTTTGTCGCCGCCGTCGAGGCCTACGGCCCCGCCGTGCGCGACCTGCGCCGTAACCTGGAGATCAACAAGCTCGATAACGTCGACGTCATTGGCGGAGACGCGGTGCGCGAGTTCCCCGACCAGGATGCCGACGTCTTGGTGGTCGACCCGCCGCGTGCAGGCCTCGCCCCCGAGGCGATCGACCTTATCGCCAGCACGAGTGCTCGCGATGTCGCCTACGTGAGCTGCGACCCGGCCACCCTGGCGCGCGATCTCAAACGCTTTGTCGAAGAAGGCACCTTCTCCCCCGTAAAGATCACGCCAGTCGACCTGTTCCCACAAACCTTCCACTGCGAGACCGTCGTCCACCTTAAGCGCAACTAGCCACTTAATCATTGCTCAGAAAAATCATTGGGAAATCGAGCGTGGCAAGCGGAGGTCTTCGGGGTATAAGACGGCTAATTGTATGCCGCCTATGAAAGGAACCCTCATGCCCAGCGTTGCCGTTCTCGCCGCCGATGGCTTTGAAACTATTGAATGCTTGACCATGGTCGATGTCATGCGTCGCGGCGGCGTACGTGCCACGCTCGTCTCGATCATGCCCACGCGTGAGGTCGTAAGTTCGCTGCAGATCCCCGTGACCTGCGATGCGCTCTTTGATGAGATCGACTTTGACGAATACGACTGTGTCGTGCTGCCCGGCGGCCTACCCGGTGCTACCAACCTGCGCGCCGATCAGCGCGTCTGCGACGTGGTCCGCGAGTTCGCCGCAACCAAGCACGTCGCCGCCATCTGCGCCGCCCCGTTTATCCTGGGCGAGCTCGACCTGCTCGAGGGGCGCCATGCCACGTGCTTCCCTGGCTTTGAGAAAAGCTTCCCCGAAGGCGCCTATACCGGCGAGAAGGTCACGCAAGACGGCAACATCATCACTGCCAGCGGCATGGCACAGTCACTCCCCTTTGCATTGGAGCTGCTGCGCACGCTCGCCGGCGACAAGGCCGTCGAGAAGGTTGCCGAGGGCATTCAGCTATGATTTTGGCTTCGCAATCACCGCGCCGCATCGACTTGATGCGCGAGGCGGGCTATGACATTCGCATCATTCCTGCCGATATCGACGAAACGCCGTTTGATGGCGAGGCCCCGCTTACGCTCGTTGAACGCTTAGCACGCGCAAAAGCCGCCGCCGTTGCCGCCGAGCATGCCGAGCCCAATGAGCTGACGGTCGCGGCCGACACCATCGTCACCTTTGACGGCAAGATTCTGGGCAAGCCGGCAACCGAGGACGAGGCGCGCACCATGCTCCGTGAGCTTTCGGGCCGCACGCACCAGGTCGCAACCGGCGTCTGCATCGTTAAGGCAGGCGATACGGCCGCCCCGCATGCCGCCGAGAGCCTGTCCTTTGTCGATGTGACCGACGTGACGTTCTACGAGCTCACCGACGAGCAGATCGAGCACTACGTCGCCTCGGGTGAGCCCATGGACAAGGCCGGCGCCTACGGCATTCAGGGCACAGGAGGACGCATGCTCGTGCACGATATTTCGGGCGACTTCTATAACGTGGTGGGCCTACCCATCGCCCGCGTCGCGCGCGCGATTCAAAAACTCTCGTAATTGCATCTGGCGCTGGGTATCCCCCGGCGCCTACAATTTTGGCGTACCGTACGGATCCCGACCGGGCACAAGGCGCGGCGGAAAACCGATAGGAGTTAAACATGGATACACTGCTCGAGGCCATTGACGTCTGCGATGTCGATGGCTTTTGCTATGGCAACTATACGGACGAGGAGGCCGGCACCGGTTGCACCGTAATCGTGGCACCCGAGGGCGCCACCGGCGGCGTTGACGTTCGCGGCGGTGCTCCAGCATCGCGCGAAACCGACCTGCTGCGACCCGAGAACACCGTCGACAAGGTCCACGCCGTCTGCCTTTCGGGTGGATCGGCCTTTGGCCTCGAGGCTGCAAGCGGCGTCGCTCGCGAGCTTGAGAGCCGCGGCATCGGCCTTCCCGTCGGCCCCACGCAGGTGCCCATCGTGTGCTCCAGCTGTATCTTCGACCTCGCCTATGGCGACCCGACCGTGCGCCCCGACATTGAGGCCGGCATCGCCGCCGTGCGCGAAGCGCTCGACCACACCCCCGCCACGCTCGAGCAGGGCAACGTGGGCGCCGGCACCGGCGCCACTGTAGGCAAGCTCATGGGGCCTGCCACCTGCATGAAGGCCGGCCTTGGAACTGCTGCCGTGGCGCTCGGCCCCGTCAAGGTGGGCGCCGTGGTCTCGGTCAACGCCTGCGGCAACGTCGTCGACCCCTTCACCGGCGAGTGGGTCGCCGGTATGCGCGCCGCAGCCGATAGCGACCAGATCGTCGACATGGAACTCGCAGCCTTTGCCGCCGCCGGATCCATGCAGATGCCGCTCGACCGCACCAACACCACCATCAGCTGCATCGTCACCAACGTGGAACTCACTAAGGCACAAGCCACCAAGGTCTCCCAGATGGCCGCAGACGCCTACGCACACGCCATCCGTCCCACGCACACCACCAACGACGGCGACACCATCTACACCCTCGCCAGCGGCAAACTGGGCGCCCAGGCAAGCGCCGCCGTTCCCCTAGACCTACTGGGCATGCTCGCCGTAAGGGCCCTACAGACCGCCATCGTAAACGGAGCCAAAACCGCCAAAACCTCCCACGGCATCCCCGGCGCCGCGAAGTAACCTCGCTCGACCGTCGGTCGGAGGCGGGCGGGCATTACGTTTGCTGCTCTACAGTCCTATGCGAGACGAAGGCCACATTAAGTGGCCTTCTTTGCATGCGGAACTCGCGACAAACGTAATGCCCGCCCGCCTCCGACCGACTACCAACTTAATTCTTTTCAGCCCAGGCCCCTGTGTACCGCGCGTCGAAGATCTTCAAATTCAAATAAACTGACAATCGATTCTTATAGCAGAGGCCCCTTGGCCTTTAGTTTGATACAAGTTCCGCACGAGCCGGAAAGCACTTAATGTGCTTTCCGTGCGAGCAGGACTGTTCGCAGTAGCAAACTAAAGGCCAAGGGGCCCAGTCAACCTATCAACAGCGATTACTCAGCAGCTAGTTGAATTTGAAGATCTTTGAGGCAAGACGGTATAGGCCGAGTGTGGTTTTGTCTCCGGCCCGTCCGCGCAGATTGGTGAAGAACCCGACCACGCCGTAGCGGGCACGACGATACATGCGCTCGTCGTAGGCCTTCAAATCATTCCACAGCATCTTTAGGCGCTCGTCGGCGCAATCTTCCTCGGAAAGCTTGGTGAGCACCGAGCAGATCGCCATCATCATGGTGAAGTAGCCCATCATGTACGAGCGCAGGCGCGACGACTCAACATCGCTGTACAGGTGGTACGACTCCATCATGATACGCGTAACACGGAACTGCTGGTCCAGACGCTTGACCATCGTTGCCTCGTTGACGCTCTGACCTTCGCGGCCGATAAAGTAGCGGTAGAGGTCGATGTCGGCGTAGTACATGGTCTTGCAACGCGGCAGTGGCACGTAGGCGTAGATGTTGTCCACATAGAACGTGTGCGGCGGCATGGGAAGGTTGGACTCGCGCAGCACATCCGTGCGATAGCACAGGCTGTGCATGAGTAGGTTCTGGTCCAGGCGGAAATGACCGATCTGATCCCAGGAAAAGATCTTTTTGCGCGGCAGGGCAAATTTGTAGCCAATAGCGGTATGCGTGCCCTCGTAAACCTTCTCGTACACGTAGTTCGAGATAAACAGGTCAACGCGCTGATCGCGCTCTTCAAAGCCACGCAGAATCGACAGCATAGTCGAAAGAGCCGCAGCGTCGAGCCAGTCATCCGAGTCGACAACCTTGTAGTAGGTGCCCTGCGCCTCGCGCAGACCCGAAAGGACGGCAATACCGTGACCGCCATTCTCCTGGTGCACCGCGCGGATGATTCCAGGATAACGGGCCTCCCACTCGTCGGCCTTGGCGGCCGTCTCGTCCTTGGAGCCGTCGTCCACCACGATAATCTCGATATCGGTGGCGTAATTGCTCCCCTCCAAGATGGAGGTGATGCAATGGTCCATGTCCTTGGCGGCGTTATACGAGGGAATACCGAATGTTATGACTTTATGCATGGCAGGCGATAATCTCATCCGAAAGATCGAGGGCGGAATTGGTCACAGCGTCCATATCGTAGTAACGATACTCGGCCAGACGACCCACCGGGTGGAAGTTCGTCAGGTTCTGGACGCGCTCAAGATAGCGCTCATAGAGCTCACGGTTCTCGGGCTCAAGAATGGCGTAGTACGGCGTCTCGTCCGAGCCGGGCGTATAGGCCTTAGAGTACTCCTTCATGATGGTGGTCTTGCCGGGCAGGATCTGACCGGTCATGTTCTTGAACTCGGTAATGCGCGTGTAGTCCTCGCTCGTGGTGTAGTTGACGGTGCCCACGGGCTGGAACTGGTCCATATCGAGCGTCTCGAACTTCATGTCGAGCGTGCGGTACGGTAGCGCGCCCAGATCGAGATTGAACAGCTCATCGAGCGGACCGGTGTAGACGATCTCGCCACCATAGACCTTGCCGTCGATCTTGACGGTAGTCTCGTCGATTTCAAAGAGGTCACGGGCGTCCACGTCGCAGAACACGTCGATCAGGTCGTGGTCGAGCATGTGCTCAAAGAGCGCCGTGTAGCCCTCCTGCGGCATGCCCTGGAAGGGAGCTTGCGGGAAGTAGCGGTCATCGTCGCCCACAAAGACGGGAACGCGACCGGTGATCGAGGGATCGATCTGGTCGGGCGTCTGGCCCCACTGCTTCATGGTGTAATGCAAAAAGACGTTCTCGTAGACGTAATCGGCGACCTCGGCAAGATCCGGGTCGTTCTTCTTGCGCAGCTCCATGATGGGCACCTTGACGTCCTTGCCAAAGGTCTCCACGAGCTTCTGATACAGCTCCTCGCCGCGCTCGTCGCCAAAGGCGAGCTTGAGGCTCGCGTGGTTAAAAGGCACGGGCATGAGGGTGCCGTTGATGTTGGCAAGCACCTTGTGCTGGTAGTCCGTCCACTTGGTAAAGCGCGACAGGAAATTGTGGACGCGCTCATTAAAGGTATGGTAGATGTGCGGACCATACTCGTGGACCAGGATTCCGGCCTCATCAGCGCAGTCGTAGGCGTTACCCGCAATGTGGCTACGGCGCTCCAGAACGGCAACACGATAGCCGATGGTCTCGGCGAGACGGCGGGCACAAACGGCACCGGCATAACCGGCACCGACGACAATCATGTCGTATGCGCCGGCGTTAAAGCCTTCAGGCAGGCCTGAGGTAATCTGCATCGATACTCCTTGTCAAAAGCCACGGGCTCGTTAGCTGGGCTTTTCTCGAACATTCTTCGAGACATATTTATCAGAGCGATTATAGCGCTAATGCGTCCTATAATGAGCTTGCCACACAAGGAAAGCTCAAGCACCGCGGCGAACATAATTGAAAGGTAAACCCGCTAGCAGCGGGTTTATTCGTGAACAGCCGGGCGCCTGGAGCTTAGCGAAACGCTTGTAAGGAGTAACATGAGCGATTTCCTAAACCGTATGAAGTCTGCCGCCAAGGCCGACCTTAAGACGATCGTCCTGCCCGAGGGCGAGGATCCGCGCACCATCGTCGCAGCCACCAAGATCATCGAGGAGGGCCTGGCAAAGATCGTCATCCTGGGTAACCCCGACGAGATCAACGTTCCCGGCGCTACCGTCATCGATCCGCGCAATGCCGAGAAGCACGAGGAGTACGCGCAGAAGTTTGCCGAGCTCCGCGCCAAGAAGGGCGTCACCATCGAGCAGGCTCGCGCCCAGGTGATGGACGCTACCTACTTTGGCACCATGATGGTCAAGATGGGCGATGCCGACGGCCTGGTCTCCGGCGCCTGCCACTCCACCGCCGACACCCTGCGCCCCGCGCTGCAGATCCTCAAGACCGCCCCGGGCACCAAGCTGGTCTCGGCCTTCTTCGTGATGTGCACCGACACCCCGCAGTTCGGCACCGACGGCACGCTGATCTTCGCCGACTGCGGCCTCAACATCAACCCGTCCTCCGACGAGCTCTCCGAGATCGCCATCGCCTCCGCTCACTCCTGGTCCACCTTCATGGGCAACGTTGAGCCGCACGTGGCCATGCTCTCCTACTCCACCATGGGCTCCGCTGGCGGCGAGGTCGCCAAGAAGGTCCAGGAGGCTGTGAAGTTCTGCAAGGAGAAGGCTCCCGAGCTCGCCATCGACGGCGACCTGCAGCTCGATGCCGCTATTATCCCCACCGTCGCCCAGCTCAAGGCTCCCGGCTCCTCCGTTGCCGGCAAGGCCAACGTGCTCGTGTTCCCCGACCTCGAGGCCGGCAACATCGGCTACAAGCTGGTCCAGCGCTTCGCCGGCGCCGACGCCTACGGCCCCATCCTGCAGGGCATCGCCAAGCCGGTCAACGATCTGTCGCGCGGCTGCTCTGCCGACGACATCGTGGGTGTCGTAGCCATCACCGCCGTCCAGGCTCAGATGGCTGAGTAGCAGACATACCCCCTCGGGGCCCTACAGGGTAAAGCTCTGAAAACGTCCTCGGACATGTCGGAAGCCCCCGCTGCGCACTACGTGCGGCGGGGGCTTCCTCCGTCCTGCGGAATGTTTTCAGAGCTTTACCCTGTAGGGCCCCTGCCGCTACGTGATGCTCAGGGAATCTGGGGTGGACGGCGGCTTGGCTACGAGCTAGAGCTGAGGATTTGAATGGATGGGTGTCGCTGCTGAGAGTGCAGGCGTTACTGGTGATGATCACTTTGGGACTGAAATTTCCGCCTGCCAGCAAAAAGGCCTCCCGAGCTGTTGCTCTGGAGGCCTTTCGTTTACTTGCAAATGCGCGCGTTAGTTGTTCTTGGTCAGACGCTCGACGTCGTGGGCGATCATGTATTCCTCGTCGGTGGGGATGACCATGACCGTGACGGAAGAGCCGGCGGCGCTGATGACCTGCGGGCCATTGCCCACGGCCTCGCGGTTCTTGTTGTTGTCGATGCGCACGCCCAGCCACTCAAAGCAGTCGCAGAAGGCCTTGCGAATCGACCAGTCGTTCTCGCCAATGCCGGCGGTAAAGGTGATGGTGTCCACGCCCGCCATGGAAGCGATCATGGAGCCGGCCTGCTGCATGGCCTTGTAGGCGAACATATCGAAGGCGAGCAGGCAGCGCTCGTCGCCCTCGGAGGCGCGCGTGCGGATGTCGCGGGCGTCGTTGGAGATACCCGAGATAGCAAGCAGACCAGACTGCTTGTTCATCATGTCGTCGACTTCCTGGTAGCTGTAGCCGCCCTCACGCTGCAGGTAGCACACGGTGGCCGGGTCGATGGAGCCGCAGCGGGTTCCCATCATCAGGCCGTCAAGCGGCGTGAGCCCCATCGTGGTGTCGCGGCACACGCCGTCCTCGATAGCGGCGAGCGAGGCGCCGTTGCCCAGGTGGCACGACAGCAGACGGTGGCAGCGCGTGCCCAGGATCTCCTTGGCCATCATCCACTCGTAACGGTGACTCGTGCCGTGGGCGCCGTACTTCCGCACGTGGTACTTGTCGCAGACGTCCTTGGGCAGGGCGTAGGTGTAGGCGACCTCGGGCATGGTCATGTGGAACGAGGTATCGAAGACGGCAACGTTGGGCAGCTCCGGATACTTCTCGCGGCAATACTCAATCGCTGCGGCCTCGCCGTAGTTGTGCAGCGGGGCGAGCGGCGCCACCTCGAGAATCTTAGCCATGACCTCATCGTCGACGACCGCGGAATCATCGAAGTACCAGCCGCCCTGAACGATGCGGTGGCCGATGCCATCGATCGCAAAGTCGGTCTTCTCGAGCTCCTCGAGCACGCGTGCGATAGCCGAGCGATGGTCGGGGAAAGGAATCTCCTCGGTCTGCTTGGCGCCACCGTTCTCGGAATGGCCAAAGATACCCATCTCCGAGCCGATGCGCTCGCAGTTACCCTTGGCGAAAACCTCGCGGGTATCGGTGTCCAAAAGCTGATATTTAAGGCTCGAGCTGCCGGCGTTGACAACAAGTACGTTCATGAGACTCCTTCGTGATTACAATACGGTCGGCAAACCAATAAAGCGGCCGTATCCTTAATAAGAAGTTATCAGAGTTCAATAATTCTCTATTAAACTCTTCGCCCAAAGCGCATAAAAGGGGGCCGAACGGCACCAGGCCATCCAGTCCCCTCCCCTTGCATCAATTACTTGCCGTTGACGATGCGCTCGACGTCGGAAGCGATCATGAACTCCTCGTCCGTGGGGATGACGAAAATCTTGACCTTGGAATCCTTGGCAGACAGGCACCAAGCGCCGTCACCACGCAGGGCGTTGCGGGCATGATCCATCTTGACGCCCATAAAGGCCAAGCGGTCGGCAACGCCGGCGCGGACAGCCGGAGCGTGCTCGCCGATGCCGGCGGTAAAGACCAGGGTGTCCATACCGCACATAGAAGTGGCCATCTCGGCAGCCTTGGCGGCAATCTTGTAGACAAACATGTCGAAGGCGAGCTGAGCCTCGGGGTCACCAGCAGCGGCGAGCTCCTCGACGTTGCGGCAGTCGTTGGTCTTGCCGCCGGTCACAGCCAAAAGGCCGGACTTCTTGTTCATCATCTCGTCGACCTCGTCGAAGGTGTAGCCGCCCTCGCGCTGCAGGTAGCACACAGTAGCCGGGTCGATGGAGCCGCAGCGGGTGCCCATCATGACGCCGTCGAGCGGGGTGAGACCCATGGTTGTATCCATGCACTTGCCGTCCTCGATGGCGCACAGGGAGGCACCGGAACCGATGTGGCACACAACGACCTTGCGGGCCTCGCCGTTGGTCATCTCGGCAACCTTCTTGGAGATGTAGCGATAGCTGGTGCCGTGGGCGCCGTACTTACGGATGTGCAGTTTGTCGCAAACGTCCTTGGGCAGGGCGTAGGTCTTGGCGACCTCGGGCATGTTGAAGTGGAAAGCGGTGTCGTAGACCGTGACGTTGGGCAGGTCGGGATACTGCTCCAGGCAGTACTCGATAACGTTGGCCTCGGGGTTATTGTGCAGCGGGGCGAGCGGAGCGACCTCGCGAATCTTGGCGAGAACGTCCTCGTCGACGAGGGAGGAATCGCCAAAGTACCAACCGCCCTGAACGATGCGGTGGCCGATGCCCTCGATCTTGACGCCGTTGGCCTCGAGGTCCTTCAGGACGACCTCGATGGCGACCTTGTGGTCGGGGAACTCGATGTTCTCGGTCACCTTCTTGGAACCGTTGGCAGCGTGGGTGAAGGTACCGCCGGTAAAGCAGACGCGCTCGCAGGAGCCCTTTGCGGACACCTTGTGGGACTTGGTATCGATGACCTGATACTTAAGCGTCGAAGATCCTGCGTTGACGACCAGAACGTTCATGTGTCTCCCTACTAACAGGCGGTGTGGCGCCGCCAGGTTACATACGCTTCAATAATAAACCCAAACGCCCTCGCGCTCGGGTTTATTGCGTTGATATATAAGTTATCGGTGCCCAAATACTCATGGCCTTTGACTTGTAAGACGAAAGAGCGCGGGGATATACACCAAAGAAGATATCCCGAGCGCTACAAGCAATATGACTCGAATGCCCGCGATGCTGCTCAACGCAGCATTGAACAGATAGAAAAGGATAGCGCCCACCGCCACCATCTGGCTTTGGACCGAAATTAGTGAACAGCGCATCGAAGAATCGACAGCATTTTGAAAAATTGAGTATTTAATTGGCGCAAATAACGAGTAAGCGACCGTCTGCAGTACATAGAACACGGGCAGCAAATAGACCGGAGTAAAGGGAATCAAAAACAGAGCAGTCAGGGAAAGGCGCACGATGCCGCAAATACGCGCAAAACGGCCCTTGTCGACATGAGCAATCACACTGGGCACAATAAGCCCCATGGAGGCCGAGGCAAGGAGCTGGACCGCAATGATCACACCCGAAGCGACGGCATTCATTCCGCGACCCGCAAGCAACAGTGAGAAAAAGTCTTCCAGGGCGACAAAAGCAAATGCCTGAGAGCAGTCCATGATGAACGCTGAACGAAGAATGCCGTTACGCGCAATAGCGGCACCGATCATCTTCGGGCTAATTCCACGCTTAGGTGTCGCTGCAGTGTCCCCTCTTCGCATCTCAGGAATGCAGACAACGACAACCAACGTCAACACCATTGCGATGATATCTGCCGAAAGACCAATGAGATATGCACCGACAGACGAAATGAAACCGCCCACGCAAGCGGAGATGGCATAAGAGGCATAGAAAACAAATCGCTCAACGACATTAAGTCTTACGAGCTGGTCCTGAGAGACGCTGTCAATGTAGATCGCTTCTATGGATCCGCTCACACATGCAACTGCAAATCCTTTGAGAGCAAACGCGCCGATTAAAAGCAAAGGAGAACGGGTGAAAAGTAGGGCGGCGTAGTATCCAAGCATTCCCACGACGCCAACGAGACCGCTTGTCTTTCGTCCAAACCTGTCAGCAATATAACCAGTAGGAACCTCAAGAATGAACTTACTCACTTGGTATGCAATCATCATGCTAGAAATCGCTACCATCGAGAATCCGACGAATTCAAGGTAAACCGTCAGAAAATACAAAATGGTGCTGAAGTTCGACAGAAAAACGAACGTCATATAAAGCAAAACCGTACGGTTTTTCATGCTCCGCCCTCCAAGAGCCAGCAATCTAAATCAGAATCTTGGAAAAGCATGAGGGCAAAGCTGTCAGCTATGTGTTACAAGGCGTCAATAATCACTTGACGTCTCGAAGCCAATTAATTTCACGAAGCAAGATGACGCAATAGGTGCAGAAAAACCGTCTGGTGTCGATCGGTCCAGGCATTTTGTCGATAGCAAAAATAGATGGGCAAGGCCACGTCATGCGAGGCTTCAATGGAGCACTCACTCACTTCTGATCCATCCGATGCGAGAGAGGACCCAGACAAACTCAATATCAATCCCCCGGCTTGAAGAAACTCAGCCTGAGCCCTGCTTCCGTATTCAACATCACGGAAGCGAAAATTGACGAGCTGGGCTTCAGGGCATTGGTTAATCGCATTGAGACAGGGTGACAAATTAATGGGAACAGCGAGCCTGCCGCTCAGTAGCTCGCGAATGGTCATGGCGCCCACAGATTGATGACCCGCTGGACACGAAAGAACCTTGAGCTCCTTTTCACCCAAGTATTTCGAAGAAAGGACGCTGTCCCTTGGTTCCTCAAATGAGATGGCCGCGTCCGAAATTCCAAGCATAAGCGACTCAAAGCATGTGGCCGTTGGCTGATGCCAAACATCAAGGTGAATCTGGGGGTGCGAGCTTTCAAACGAGTCGTACCAGTTTTCGGAAAAAAGACGCCCCCGCCCGTGAAGACAGGGGGCGTAAAGACGGAAGTGGCCGTCGGGCGAAACGCCGCCGTTCCCCGATTGAGCGTACTTTTTGAGATCGTCGACTTGTGCCAGGATCACGCGTGCACGACACGCAAATTCTCTGCCCGCCGGAGACAAAACAGCCTCCCCCGCCGATCGGTCGAGCAAAACAATCTGATACTCAGATTCCAACTTTTTGATTGCCGACGAAACGGCCTGTGGGCTCACGTGAACGGCGCGAGCCGCTTTGCGCACGCCGCCGTAGTTCGCTACCGCTTGAAGGTATTCGAGTTGAGAAAGCTGCATAGGTTACTCCAAAGGCAGCCAAGGCGACGGGCTGTGCGTCCTCAGATGAGGTTCTCGCCCAGGTTCTTGCCGCCGAGGACGTGCATGTGGAAGTGCATGACGGTCTGACCGGCGTTGACGCCCTTGTTGGAGATGACGCGGAAACCGTCCTCCAGGCCCTTGGCCTTAGCGACCTCCTGGATGGCATGGGCCATGGCGCCCATGGTCTCGGCAGGCACGTTGTCGGCGATGTCGCTGTAGTGCTTCTTGGGGATCACGAGCGTGTGGACCGGCGCCTGGGGGTTGAGGTCGTCGAAGGCGATGACCTGGTCGTCCTCGTAGACAACAGTCGAGGGGATCTCGTGGTTGGCGATTTTACAGAAGATGCAATCACACATGGCTGGTTCCTTTCTTACAGACCAAGGTAGTCTTTTTGGGACGGGGCTTTTTTGACTACTTTTTCGCAAAAGCAAGTGCTCGGCGAGCCGTCGCCAAAGGGTAGTCAAAAAAGCCCCGTCCCAAAAAGACTACCCCAAAGTGGGCTGTGGGATGGTTAGAACGAGAGGTTGTCGTCGGTGTTGGCGGCTTCGCCGTCGGCGAGCACGTCGTTGCCGTCGACGTCCTTAAGAAGCACCGAGACCTTCTGCTCGGCATCGGACAGGCGGGTGCGCAGGCTCTTGAGGAGCTCGACGCCGCGGGTATAGCTCTCGAGCGACTCCTCGAGCTCCATATCGCCCGACTCCAGGCTGCGGATGATGAGCTCCAGCTCCTGCGAGGCCTGCTTGTACGTAAGCTGCTCGACCGGGGTCTTCTCTGCCATATCTGTTTCCTTTCCTAAAGGTTTATCGCTATGAAACGCGGGTTACTCGACCGTATCGACCGTTGCAGCCACGTTGCCGTCTGCCATACGCACGCGGATGGCATCGCCGGGCTTAAAGCTCTTGGCGCTCGTAGCCACACCATCATCGCTGTACGCGATGGAATAGCCGCGGGCAAGTACCTTGAGCGGCGACAGGGCATCGAGCGAAGCCGCTGCACGGCCCAAGTCGGAAGCTGACTTGTTGAGCATTGTGCGCCCCTGATGCTCCAGACGGGAACTCGCAAGCGTGAGCGCATGGCGTTTGCCATCGAGCCCCGAGGTGCTTGCGATCAAGCGCTCGGGCAGACGCTCGAAGTTGGAGCGGAAGGCCCCAACCGAACGCGTTATGGCGCCCGACAGTCGATCGGCAGTCAGCGCAAGCTCGGACTCGCGACGCTCGACCATAAACGTTGGATCGTTGAGGCACGGGCGGCACGCGGCCGCATCGAGCGCGTCAACCAAACGAGCCGTATAGGTGTCCCAGGCACGACGACCGCGCTGGTCGAGCATTTCCAGATCGACCTGATCCGACCCGATCATCGAAGCCATCGCGGCACCCAGACGTTGATGGCGCGTCTCGAGCACGTCGGCCAACTCCGTCATAGCCGGCGCCACCGATTCTGCCGCTGCCGTTGGCGTGGAGGCGCGACGGTCGCTCACCATGTCGCAAATCGAGGTATCGGGCTCATGGCCAATGCCGGTCACCACGGGCACGGGGCAAGCCGCCACCGCACGGGCAAGCTCCTCGTCGTTAAAGGTCATGAGGTCCTCGAAGGAGCCGCCGCCACGGACAAGCAAAATGCAATCGGGCGCCGGCGTAATGGCAGCGGCGCGGCGCAAGCCTTCAATAAGCTCTGCCGGCGCGCCCTCGCCCTGGACCTTTGCGCCCACGCAGACAGGCTCGACGAGCGGGTTGCGACGGCGCAGCGTACGCTTGACGTCGTCGATCACGGCGCCCGAAAGCGAGGTGACGACCGCCACGCGTGAGCAGAACACCGGGATACGGCGCTTGCGCGCTTCGTCCATCAGGCCCTCGCGGCGGAGCTTTTCGGCCAGTTGCGCCACTTGTTGACGCAGCAGGCCCTCCCCCGCCAGCGAGAATGAGCGAGCGACAAAGCTCATGCGACCCGTAGGCTTGTAGAGATTGAAGCTGCCCTTAAAGCTTACCTGCATGCCGTCGCGCAGATCGAAGGTGCGCTTAAGGTAGGCGCCCTTCCAGATGATGCAGTCGACGGCCGCCGAGTCGTCCTTAATCTGGAAGTAGCAGTGGCCGCTTCGGGCATTGGGACCACGAAAACCCGTGACCTCACCCAAAACGCTCAACTGCGGAATGGCATCGAGCGCGCCGGCGGCGATCTCCACCGCTTGGCTCACGCTGAGCTCTTTGCGCTCCTGCTCGTCCGATCCGTCGAACTCGGCGGAAACGGTATTGCCGGTCAGATTCCAGCCTGCCACGCAGCCCCCTTTCGTCATCGAGCACAAGGGCTTCGACCCTGCGCAGATTCAAGTCCAACACATAGTACAGCGCCGCGGGGACAAGAATCTCCGCGGCGCCTGTCAAGCCAACTTGTTATCGGTTGGAGTTTCTGTTGTAGCGAGCCATCAGGTAGAGCAGCTGAATAATCGAGGTGAGCGCCGCCGCCACGTAGGTGAGCGCGGCCGCCGTCAGGACCTTCTTGGCACCGTTGACCTGCTTGGAGCTCATGCCCGACTGCTCGATATACGCCACGGCGCGTCGGCTGGCATCGATCTCGACCGGCAGCGTAACCAGCTGGAACAGCACGCTAAACGAGAAGAAGACCAGCGCGAGGGTCGTGAGCCCCGCGATGTTCATGAACAGGCCCATGAGCAGCACGATCGTCCAGGTGTTCTGGGTAAAGTTGACGACGGGAACCAAAGCGGTACGTACCTTCATCATGGCATAACCACTTTGACGCTGGGCAGCATGGCCCGCCTCGTGACAGGCCACGGCAACGCTTGCAACCGACCCGCCCGAACGGTTGGCATCCGACAGATACAGGTTGTTGTCCTGCGGGTTGTAATGATCGGTGAGCTCGCCGGCAACGCCCTTGATACCCACGGCGTTGCAACCGTTGGCATCGAGCATGCGACGAGCGACCGTGGCACCCGTGTCGCCGTCCGAGCGAACCTTGGACCACGTCTTGTACGTCGAGTTGATATAGCTCTGCGCGGCAAGGCCAAGCACCGTGCAGACAAGAACAACCAGCAGGTACAGCGGGTCAATGCCAAAGCCGTATCCATAGTAATAAGGCATGCGAATTCCTCCGAATCGAGTTACACGTTGGAGGCATTCTACCCACTCAGCCGGCTAGGCTTCCCTATAACAGTTCAATCTTTCCGTCCTTCACGGTGAGCCCCATATTGCCGGAAAGCAGATCGTCCAGACGCGAACCCACGAGCTCAAAGCGCCAGCCTTCGCGCAGGGGGCTCTGCTCGGGATGCTCAATATAGTCGGCCAGGTCATCGCGCGAGGCAATGACCGAGGTCGCCACGCCCGAGCGCTCGGCAACCAGGCGAATGAGCGCATACATCAGGTCCGTCACGCTCTCCAACTCCGGCGAAATCTGACGGTGCCCGCGCACCATGAGCGGCAGGCGATCGTGTGGGCAGCTCGCACCGCGCTTAATGGCCATGAGCGCGCCGTCCACGTCGCGCTCCCCCAGCTGGTCGGTACCGCGAATGCTGCGGAACTCCTCAACAC
This sequence comes from Collinsella aerofaciens, assembly GCF_039752985.1. GTDB lineage: Bacteria > Actinomycetota > Coriobacteriia > Coriobacteriales > Coriobacteriaceae > Collinsella > Collinsella aerofaciens_BT. The sequence continues at coordinate 26,375 of NZ_JBDMHA010000007.1, read as the reverse complement.
GAACGGGATTACGTTTAACCAGGGCCAGCAGCGTATCGTCGGACATGACCCACTTGCGCGGGATGTTGCGGCGCTCGGCGCGGTCCTCGCGCCAAGCGGCAAGCTCGCGTGCGATGCCCAACTGGTGACGGCTACACGAGTTGATGCGCTTGACCTTGCGAAACGCCTCATGGCGGTCGGCGCGGTAGTGCGACTCGTCGGCCAGCGGACGCAACTCGTCGAGCACCCAGTCCACCCGGCCCAGCTCGCGCAGGCGACTCATCATCTCGGTATAGGCGACGATCAAGTACTTGACGTCATCGATCGCGTACTCGACCTGCTTATCAGTCAGCGGGCGGCGCGACCAGTCGGTCAGCGACTCGGTCTTGGGCAATGAGACGCCACAAGACGTCTGCACGAGCGCGCCGTAGGAAATCTGCTGGCGCTCGCCCAAAAAGGCGGCGGCCACCTGCGTGTCAAAAATGGGACGCGGCAGCACGCCCACGGTATGGAGCATGACCTCCATATCCTGCGAGCAGGCGTGGAAGACCTTAGTCACGCTCTCGTCGGCCATAAGCTCGGCAAGCGGCGACAGGTCGTCGATCACCAAAGGATCGACCGCGACGCTCTCGGCAGGGGTGGCAATCTGAACCAAGCACAGGCGCGGATGGAACGTGCGCTCGCGCAAAAACTCGGTATCGACGGCAATCGCGTCGAACTCACGGGCGCGCTGGCAAAAGTCGAGTAGAGCCTGATGTGTGGAAATGTACATATCAACCCATCGAATAAGGTTAGGCCCGAAAAACACGGGTAGGATATCGGCATTGCCTTACAACTATACTCGGTTAGTCACAGAACGGGAACGTAAGTATGCGCTGCCTTATCATCCACAACCCGGCATCGGGCCCCAGCTCAGATGAAATCTACGCATTCACGCACGCCCTCGCGCAGGGCGGCGACGAGGTCGTGATGCGTTTTATCGGCGATGGCATGGAGCCCGAGGACGCCGTGGCAGACGTGCGCGAGTTTGATCGCGTGGTCGTTTCGGGCGGCGACGGCACCGTCTCCAACGTGCTCGACCAGATGCGCGGATGCGGTGTCCCCACGCTCGTCTTCCCCTCCGGCACAGCCTGCCTGTTCTTCAACAACATCGGCAATGCCCCCGAGGCAGCGGCGCTTGCCAAGGCTTGCCGCGCCGGTCGCACGGTCAAAGTGGACATGGGCGAGCTCTTTTGGCTCGACGAGAACGGCAACGAGAAGCGCCACGGCTTTATCATCATCGCCGGCTCGGGCTTCGACGCCGAGATCATGATGAAGGCCGCCCCCGCCAAAAACGACATCGGCGAGATCGCCTATTTCCTGTCGGCGCTCGCCACACCCAACCCCACGGTGGCGCATTTTACGATTGAGCATGACGGCATTGTCGAGGAGCTCGATGGCATCTGCTGCATGGCCGGCAACACCTCGGTCATTCAAAACGACATCAACCTGTTCCCCGACTGCCGCATGAACGACGGCATGGTCGACATCGCGGTCATCGAGCCCGTAAAAACCGTCCAGCTCCTGCCCACTGTGATCACCGCCGCGCTCGACCCCGCCGGCAAGGTGCTCGGCCGTCCGCAGTTCAAGATCATCCAGACCAAGGAAGCCAAAATCACCTGCACGCCGTCGCTGGGCATGCAGTTCGATGGCGAGATCATCTCCAGCAACTCGGGCGTCTTTGGAGCCCGCGCGCTTCCGCAATGCCTCGACCTCATCGTCGACGAATTCTCCCCGCTCGGAAAATAGGAGGACCCCATGAACGACAATCCCCTGCTCGGCTTTATCGTCATTGTTCTGGCCATGCTCGTCGGCTATGCGATTAACGTGATCCACCGCCGGAAGAAGTAATTCCACATTGGTATGATATTCATCCAATTATCGTCTCCCCTGTTGTTTATGCATTTGCACGACAGCGGGGGATTTTTCTTTGTGCCCCGTGCAAGGCGCTTTATTCAGGTACAGTAATTGCAGGGCGTCTTTATTTAAATAAAGCTAGATAATGAGTATTCTTGTCCGCTCATCGCATATTTTAGGACGCTCATCGAGTATTTCATCGAAATAGATGAATACTATTGAGACTTCCTATAGGCTAATAGATGTATTTATTAGCTGAAATCCTGCACGGTTCCGCGGGGTTTCAACGGTTGGGAGGGATTATGAGGTTTACTCATCCTGTCAACACGCTCAAAAAGCTCGGCTGCGGCCTTGCGTTTGGAGCAACGGCCATCATGGCCATGCCGACTTCGGCACTCGCCTGCACCCAGATCTACATGGGCAGCAAGCTCACGGCAGACGGCAACACGTACTACGGCCGTTCCGAGGACTTCGGTCCGCGCTATGTCAAGCACTTTGGCATTGAGCCCGCACACAAGGACGGCAACGAGTACACCTCGGTCGAGTCCGGTTTTGAGTACAAGTCCAAGGGCGCAACCTACCGCTACACCTTCGTTCGCGACAACCCCTCGCAGTGGGAAGATCGCTACGACGCATATTCCGAGGCAGGCATCAACGAGAAGGGCGTCTCCTGCTCTGCCACGCTGAGCACCTCCTATAACGAGAAGGCCGAAGAGGCCGACCCCATCACCGAGGAGACTGGCATTGGCGAATACAGCTATGCCAGCGTCATCCTGGGCGAGAGCGCCACGGCCCGCGAGGGCGTCGAGCTCATCGGCAGCCTGATCGACGAGCAGGGCGTCTGCTCCAACGACCAGATCATCATCGCCGACAGCACCGAGACCTGGTTGTTCGCCGCGCTTTCCGGCCATCAGTGGATTGCTATGAAGCTCGCCGATGACATCGCCTCGCTCAACCCCAACATCGGCAACCTCACCTATAACGTCGACCTCGATGACACCGAGAACTGTCTCCATTCCGAAGGCATCGAGTCCATGCCTAAGGAGAAGGGCTTTGCCGAGTACACCGACGGCAAGTTCGACGTCGCCAAGACCTACGGCGAGGAGATTAGCGAGGCCGGTATGCACCAGTGGTCGCGCTATATCCAGGGTCGTGATTACTTCATGGCTCCGCTTGCCGAGGGCACCGACTACGAGATCGTCAAGGACGAGCGCGAAGAGGCTCGCGCCACGACCGGCGCCCTGGTCCACGAGATGCAGCCGCTGTTCTTCCAGCCCGGCAAGTCCGACTGGAACACCTTTGAGATGATTCGTTCCTTCGCCGCTCGCGGCGAGAATGTCGCCGGCCTCAACGCCAACACCGACGGCGCCTATGCCATCGGCTCCAACCGCAACACCGAGATCCACACCTTCCAGATCCGTCAGGGCATGGACCCCGAGATCGCGACCATTCAGTGGGAGATGCTCTCCAACGCCGAATTCTCCGTCGCCATCCCCTTCTACTCCGCACTGCTCACCGAGGTCAGCCCCTACTTCAGCGATCAGGATGTCTCCTTCGATCACTGCGAAGAGGAAGACGTCGTGAACAACGAGGAGCCCAAGAACTCCATCAACTACGTCCTCATGGACATCAACACGCTCGCCTATGAGAACCGCGACCACTGCGCCACCGGCGTCCGCGCCTATCTCGACGCCCTGCAGAAGGAACTCATCGAGCAGAACCTGACCGTCGACGAGGCCATGCAGGCCGAAGAAGGCACCGAGGCCCGTACCGCCCTGGCCAACAAGGCCGGCAAGGCTGCAACCAAGAACACCTATGTTAAGTGCAAGGCCATGCTCGAGGAGATGCGCGACTACCTCAAGGAGGGCGATTTCTCCGAGGAGTTCGTCCCGAGTGACTACGATGCTGACAACGACTGCCTGGTCGAGTCCATCACCTACGCCGACGAGGCCCTTTCCGATGAGGACGTGGCCGAGCCCGAGGCCGAAGAGGAAGAGGCCGCCGAGGAGAAGTCCGAGGGCAACAACATGGCCGCCATGGCCGTTGGCGCCGTCGTCATCATCGGTGTCTGCGCCTACGTGATCTATCGTCGCAAGAAGGCCTAAGACCCTCATGTCCTAGCTGAGCGGGCGGGGCACATGAGTCACCTCACCCGCTTAGCCCGCTCTTATTGACCGACGGGAAACCCGCCTGAAATCTTTTCAAAAAAGATTCCCCCGCACACACTTCGCTGTGCTATAGTGCAGCGCAACAGCAACTAGGTGCGACCGCGCCATGGCATCACGAAAGGAGTCACCAATATGAAGGACACGATGAAGTCTCTCAACAACTGGTGGTGGCGTGATGCGAATACGATCGGTCGACGGTGAGTCCCTCACGCCTGTTTTTGCGCTCTAGGTGATTGGAAGGCCTCCGGTTTCGACCGGGGGCCTTTTTCCATCTCGAGCCCGATCGCATTCGCATCACGCGCCTCCGCTTTACTCTTGTACTCCCCTTCCGAAAGGATTTTCACCATGTCCCAGAACACCACCGCCACCCAGCCCCGTACCGTCCAGACCGCCGACCGCGGCAAGCTCGATGTCCGCGCCCTTGTCCTGCTCGCCATCCTGCTTGCCGCCGGCTTCATCCTCAACTTCACTGTTGGCAAGGCCATCTCGGGCATCTCGGGCGGCATGATCAGCCCCGAGTTCATCATCTCGGCCTTCTGCCTCACTATCCTGGTCGTTCGCCCCAATATTGGCCAGGCGCTCGTCATCGGCCTCATCTCGGCCGCCGTGATTCAGATCACCACCACCTCGCCGTTCGTCGATTTTGCCGCCGAGGGCATCGCCGCTATGCTCATGGCCGCCATCGTCAACGCCGCTGGCAAGAACGGGCAGGTTAAGCCTGCCATCGCCATCGTCGCAACCTTCGTGACCACCTTTGTCTCGGGCGTTATCTTCATGGTCATCAAGATGGCCATGCTCGGCGTGGTGGGCGAGCTCGCTGCCGCCATGCTGCCCGTCGTCGCCATGACCGCCGCCTTTAATGCCATCCTGGTCGGCGCCCTCTACCTGCCCATCCAGAAGGCCCTGAAGCTCAACTAACCCGCTCGGCTTTACGAGCCACCCCATCTTGGCGTTCATTCGTCGCTCGCGTACCCAAGTACGCTTCGCTCCTCTTTCGCGCCAACCTGGGCCCCTCGTAAAGCCGTCTCCGTGCTTCACCACCAAAGACCGTCCCAAACAACGAGCTTTTTTGGGACGGTCTTAAACAACTGGTCATTTAAGACTGTCCCCAATGACTATGAAAGGTATCCATGGAAACGATCATCAACGTCGACGATGTCTCGTTCTCCTATGGCACGCAGACCGAGCAGGCGCTCAGCCACATCTCGCTCAGCGTGAACAAGGAAGATTTCATCGGCATCATCGGGCCCTCGGGCGCCGGCAAGTCCACGCTTGCCGCCTGCCTGTCGGGCGCCGTGCCCCACCACTACACCGGCACGTTCTTTGGGTCCGTCATGGTTGACGACCACGACACCTGCGAAGTCTCGCTCACCGACGTGTCGCAAATCGTCGGCAGTGTGCTGCAGGATATCGACACGCAGATGGTCGCTTCGGTCGTCGAGGACGAGATGCTCTTTGGCCTCGAGAACTTTGGCGTTCCCCACGACCAGATCGAGCAGCGCGTGAGCGAAACGCTCGAGACCGTCGGCATCAGCGACCTGCGCGACCGCGAGATCGCCACGCTCTCGGGCGGACAGAAGCAAAAGGTAGCCATCGCCGCCATCCTCGCCATGCGCCCGCGCGTCTTGGTTCTAGACGAGCCCACCGCGGCACTCGACCCCGCCAGCTCCACGTTGGTCTTCGAGACGCTGCGTGAGGCAAACCGCGCACTTGGAATCACCATCGTCGTCGTTGAGCAAAAGGTCGCCCTGCTCTCGGAGTACTGCAACCGCGTGCTCGTGCTCAACCATGGCGAAATCGCGCTGCAGGGCGAGCCACACGAGGTCTTCGCGCATACCGACGAGCTCCGTGTCATCGGCGTCGACTGCCCTCGCGTCACGCGCATCTTCAATAGCCTCGAGGCCGATGGTCTGGCAAGTGGTACCCCTTGCTTGGATGTCGATGAGGCCGAGCGCCTGATTTCGGGCATCGTCGACCCCGCACACGCGGCCATCGAAGCCCAGGCGCCTGCCGGTTCCCCACATGCACCGTCGTTGCGCCCTCATGCCAAGGACGCAGAACCCGTACTCACCTTCGACCATGTTGAGTTTGCCTATCCCAATGGCGGCGCCGCCGTACACGACCTTAGCCTGACGCTCTATCCCGGCGAGCTCGTGGGCATCGTCGGCCAGAACGGTGCCGGCAAGACCACGCTCACCAAGCTGCTCACGGGTCTGCTCAAGCCCGCCTCGGGCAGCGTGCGCGTCACGGGACTGGATACTGCAACCGTCCCCACGAGCCGCATTGCCCGCGAGGTCGCAACCCTCTTCCAAAACCCTGACCGTCAAATCTGCAAGGACACCGTGCTCGACGAGGTCGCCTTTGGCTTGGAGCTTGGCGGCATGGACCGCGCCGAGGCTCTGCGTCGTGCCCAACTCGTCATCGACCGCTTTGGCTTGCCGGCCGACGAGGCGCCCTTCTCGCTCTCGCGCGGTCAACGACAAATGGTGGCGCTTGCCTCCGTCGTAGTGGTTGAGCCCAAGATCGTCGTGCTCGACGAGCCCACGAGCGGCCTTGATTACCGCGAGTGTATGACCGTCATGGAAACGGTGCGCACCATGGCCGAGCGCGGTTGCGCCGTTATCATGGTCTGCCACGATATGGAAGTCGTCTCGGATTTTGCCGAGCGCATTGTGGTAATGGCCGACGGTCGCATCCTCGACCGCGGCCGCACGCACGAGCTATTCTCGAACATCGATCTCATGCGGCGTGCCTACGTGGAGCCTCCCCAGGTTATTGAACTCTCGCGCCGTCTGGCATCTTCCGTCTCGCCCGCTTTTGCGCAGGTGAGCGAGGTCACCGATGTCGTTCGAATTACCAAGGAGATGGTCCACCGTGGTTAACGTCATCGACTACATGCCGGGCGATACGCTGCTGCATAGCCTGAATCCCGTCGTCAAACTGGGCCTCGCCGCCGCCGTCATCGTCGGCATCTTCTTGTCCGACACCTACGTGGCGCTGCTGGGCTTTTTGGCACTCACCCTTGCGCTGGGCGCCTATGCCGGCGTCGTCGATCGTCTGCTCTCGCTGCTCAAGTTGCTGATTCCGCTCGCGCTTATCATGCTGGTGCTCCAGCTAGCCTTTATGCGCGATGGCAACGTGGTGTGGAGCTTTATCACCGACACGGGCCTCATCACGGGATCGAAGGCCTGTCTGCGCCTGTTGGGCGTGGCGTTACCACTCATCCTCATGCTCATGGTGACCAAGCTCAACGACCTTGCCAACGCCTGCGTCGAGGTGCTGCACGTGCCGTATCGCTATGCCTTCACCTTTACCACGGCGCTGCGCTTTGTGCCGGTGTTTGGTCAGGAGATGAACGCCATCATGGAGGCGCAGACCGCACGCGGCGTCGAGTACGACACCAAGAACCCCATCAAGAAGCTCAAGCTCATGCTGCCACTGTGCGTGCCACTGCTCATCTCGAGCGTGGGCAAGACCGATGCCACAGCCTTGGCGGCAGAACAGCGCGGCTTCTATCTGCGTACGCGCGCCAGCTCGTACAAGCGCTACCCCATCAAGGGCCTAGACATCGCCGTGCTCATCGTCAGCATCGCCCTCATCGCCATCGGCTTCCTGTTCTAGTTCATCACCGACAGCAACCGCCCAACGCAAAAGGTCTCGGCTCGCACCAAACGAGCCGAGGCCTTTACTGTTTCACCAGATAAAACCTACCGAAATTAACCTGTCCCTTTTTGGCGGGTCGGAAGCTAGAGGCGGTAGGGGGCGCCGCTGCGGATGATGGATTCGCGCACCAGGACATCCATCGCATCGAGGGTGATCTCGGGCATCTCGCGATACTTCTGCAACACCGAAAGCTCCGTGCAGGCCAGGATGACGCGGTCGCAGCCGCTACGGGCGAACTCCCACATCACGCGGTCGAACTTGTCCATATCGGGTTCGCGCCCGGCCTTCACATCGTCGTAGATGAGCGACATCACGTCGGCCTGACGCTTTTCGCTGGGATAGACGACCTCAACGCCCGCGGTCTCACATTCGCGCCCATAGACGTCTGCGCCCACGGTACCGTCGGTGCCCATGATGCCGATCTTGCGCACCGGCTCGGCCGGCATACTCAGGTTGGGGTCGAACTCGCACTCCCCCATCACCGCGCCGGCCAGAGCATAGCGCACCGACTCGCGCGGCATGTGGATAATCGGCACCTTCGTAAACGACTGGATCTGGTCGTAGAAGTAGTGTGACGTGTTGCAGGGAATCGCTATGTGCGCGCAGCCCAGCGACTCGAGCGCCTGAGCGCACTCCTTCATGGTCGCCAACAGCTCGGCATGCTCGCCGGTCTTGATGGCCAGCGTGCGGTCAGGCATGGTCGACTTGGAAAGCACCACCATGTCGATATGCTCCTGATCACAGGTAGCCGCCGTATGACGTACCACCTGGTCGTAGTAATACGACGTGGCCTCGGCGCCCATGCCGCCGATAACTCCCAGCTTTTCCATCGCCGCCTCCTTGGTGACGCCCACGCAATTGCGCGTATCATACCCGCGCCCGTCCGATGCAAACCGGGCGGGCGCCGCGCTGATCTACTTGTAATACGTCTTGAACAGCTTAAAGTGGCGCAGCTTGGTGTGCCACATGCGCAGCCAGCGGTTAAAGACAAAGTCGCCCTTCATAAACGAAGGGTCGGCGCCCTTACCTTCCTTGTCCAGGCGATGCACCTTAGCGCGCAGCTCGGGATCCTTGACGTACTTGTCGACGACGCCCATGGGGACGACCATCCACAGGGCCTCGTCCTGCGCCGTCACAAACTCCGGCTCAAACGGGCGGTTGAACACATACTCGTCCACCACATACTTGGCAACGTTAAAGCCGCTGTTGGTAACGTAGTAGTTGCTGCGACCCTGGCGCGTGTTGAAATCGAAGAACTTAAACGAGCCATCGCGCTCGTCGTACTTAACGTCAAAGTTGGAATAGCCCACAAAGTGAAGGTCCTCGAGCAGCTTGCGCACGCCGCCCATGAGTTCGTCGTTAGGCTCGGTAATGATACAGGCATGGTTGCCGACACCGTGGGGCTGATGCTCCTCGAGCAGCACATGGCCCAGGCACATCATGCGGACCTTACCGTTGCGGTCGGAATAGCTGGTGAGCACGCGCATGTACTCGTCGTTGCCGGGCACGCGATCCTGCAAGATCAGATCGTCGGTGTAGCCGCTGGCATACGAATCGCGAATGACCTGTTCCAGCTCGGCGCGGTCGGCAATCTCATAGGCCTTCTTCTGGCCCTCGAACTCATGCTGCCACCACATGATGCCGTCAGAAGGCTTCAGAATCATCGGGTAAGGAAAATCGATCTGGTCGAGCACTTCGGCAGGCGCCTCACCCTGAGCATTGAGCATCGCCTTGGTAAAGGTAAACGTGTGTGGATAGGGCACGCCATGCTTCTCGCACAGCTCGTAGAAGATCTCCTTCTTCTGGCACTGCTCGAGCATGCTGTAGGGCGCGTAGGGAGCGACGATGTTATCCGCCAGCTCATGAGCATCCTTGGCTTGAGCCACGAGAGCGACATAGTTGTCGCCGCAGCCCACAAGGACAATAGTCCTGTCGGCATGCGCTTGGGCAATGCCGTTGACGGTTTTGAGCATCACGGGCATGGTGTCGATATCCACGTTGGGCGTGTAGTCGATAATCTGGCTGCGGTACGCGGGACCCGTCTGATACTTGCCAAAGACCAGACTCTTGACCTGGTACTCCTCGTAGAAGGCGCGCGCCACCGAATAGGCGTTGATGTCGCCACCAAGCAGCACGGGAATGAACTCGCGCTCTGTAAATTGCAATGCCATGGAAACTTCCTATCATGAACTGCCCACACAACGGGCGGTCTTTGCGCAACTGATTTATTCTAGCGTGCCAAGCCGCCGGCGCCCAAAGCTCCACCGTATCTATGGCAATCGACGTAATCGTCCAGCACGAAGGCCAGCACGAAGACGGCGCTCACCGTTGTATGACAACGGGCAATGAACCTACCATTGTTGTAGGATTCAGTGTATTGACATCCTCGAGCGAAAGGCGCGCACGTGCCCCAAGACCATCCGACCGATAATCCCATCCTCAATGCCGCGAGGCGCGAGCTGGCGAAACGTGCGAAAGCGACCGCTCCCCTGTGCACGGCAAACGACGCCTACAACGGACCCGCCCACATCGTCTCGATCAACACGTCGGTACACAAGGGCACTCGCAAGTCGCCCGTCGCCGATGGACGCGACACCGTTATAGAGCAATTTGGCCTCGCCACCGATGCGCACGCCGGACATTGGCACCGTCAGGTTTCCTTTTTAGCCGCGGAGTCCATCCAGACGGCGCAGGCACGCGGGCTCGACGTACACGAGGGTGACTTTGGGGAGAACTTCACAACCCGGGGCATCAACCTGCTCTCGCTCCCTTTGGGCACACAGCTCAAGCTTGGAAGCGACGTGCTCGTCGAAATCAGCCAAATCGGCAAGGTCTGCCACACCCGTTGCGCCATCTACTATCTCGCCGGCGACTGCATCTTTCCCCACGAGGGCGTTTTCGGCGTGGTACTAAAGGGCGGAGAGGTCAACGCCGGTGACGAAATCCAGGTAGTCAAGCTCGGCGACGGCACCTGTTCGTTCACCCCCGCCGAGGCCCTCGAATAGATTGAGCAGGCTCGCCAGAAGGGCACGCTGTAGTTATAAAACCCCACGTTGAGATGGCTTTTACAGCCCAAAACTCCTCTCAAACAGAGCTCTGTAACGTTAAAGTTGAACTCTATGGTTTCTCAACAATTCATCATAACTGCAGGTCAAAGCCAAAGCCTCAAGTTCAACTTGACCCTTTGGAACCTTTAAGGTTCAAGTTGAGGTCGAAAGCAGTAGTAGAATACCGTTCGAACCATAACCTACGATTGATTGCAGAGGGACTGGATGCAGCATTCGAATCATCGCACCGCAGCGTTCATTGCGTCGAAGCCGGCTCGTATCATCACGAGCGCCGTGCTCGCCGTTGCGCTGACGGCCACGCCGATGCTCTCCCCCGTTGCGGCGTATGCCGCCTCGCAGGCAACGCAGGACCAGCTTTCCGCAGCCCAGCAGAAGATCGAAGCCGCCACGAGCGCCTACAACGACGCCCGCACCAAACTCGATGACCTGCAAAAGCAGATTGACTCCAATGAGGCAAGCATCGAGGAAATCGAGGCCAAGCTTCCCGAGCAGCAGGCCAAGGCAAGCTCCGCCATGCGCGATCTGTACAAGTATCAGAAGGGCACCAATCCCATCGTGAGCTTCCTGGTCAACGCACAGAGCCTGGGTGAGTTCATCACGACCTGCAAATACACCAACCAGATCACGAGCTCGAGCGTCGACGAGATCGAACAGCTCAATAACATGCAAACCGAACTCGAGCAGAACAAGGCTGAGCTCCAGCAGGCCAAGTCTCAGCTTGAGGCAGAGCAGAAAAACGCCGAGGATGCGCTGGCGCAGGCCCAGCAGCTCCGCAGCGAGGCACAGGCAAAAGCCGAGCAGGAAAATGCCGCCGAGCTTGCCAAGCTTGAGGCCGATAAGGCCGCTGCCGCCGAGAAGCTCTCGGGCGAGGGCGTAAGCGGCAGCAATTCCAGCAGCCAGGCCACCAACACCAACACCACCATCGACACCACGGTGAACAGCTCCAATACTGGTAGCTCCGATTACGATTCGTTCATTAATGAGTGGACAGGCCGCATCGACAATTATCTCGCCGGCTCCCCCATGGCAGGCCAGGGCTATAACTTTGCCGTCGCCGCTTGGAATACCGGTGTCGACCCCCGTTGGTCCCCCGCCATCGCCTGCATCGAGAGCACCAAGGGTGCTTATTGCGCCAATTCTTACAACGCCTGGGGCTGGAGTGCACGTGGCGGCGGTTGGCGCAGCTTTGGCAGCTGGAGCGAGGGCATCTCCGCTCACGTTGCCTATCTGGGCGCCAACTACGGCTCCACCCTTACCCCGGAAGCGGCCAAAAAGTACTGCCCGCCCACGTGGCAGGACTGGTACAACAAAGTCGCCGCTCAGATGAACCGCATCTAAGTGCAACTGCAAAGGGCCCCAATGGGGTCCTTTTCTTTTAGGTAGCGGAGGTATCGACGACGCCGGTCGCATTGGCAACCGCGACTATGACAATCATGCATAGGAGCAGCACACCCAATGCCTTGAGCCAGAGTTTCGCGAGTTTCTTGCCGCGATAGCTGTCGAGCAGTGCGAATCGCCGACGAAGACGGCGCTTATCGAGCAGTGCGAAATGCATAAGCACCATAAGGCCATCGACAAAGAAAAAATACTCGATTATGAGAAGCCACGTCGGGTAGCTTTGGTTTGCTCCGGTGGGGTGAAAGACGGCAAAGTGACTTCCGGCAAAGAACACAAGCAGCGAGAAGCAGACGAGCGTATTCCAAATGCGGCCCAGAGACTCCGGAACGCGAGAGAGCAGGCCGCATGCAGCGGAGGCGGCAGGGCCAGGAGGCCCTGCGGGGTTCTGGAGCCCTTGGGGCGTCAACACCGTCTCCGAGGCCGGAGTTCGGACAGGCGGCGCAGGAGGCCGCACGGGGCGACTCAGATCGTATGCCGCGCGCGTCGCCCGTCCCAACGCTTCCGCACTCGCAAAACGCTTGGCCGGGTCGAGCGCCATCGACATGCAGACGGCATCGGCAAGTGGAGTGGGAATGCCGCGCGCCTCGCATTGCTCGCGCATGTCGAGCCCTGGCTTAGGGTCGACTCCCGTCAAGCAGAAGAACAACAGGGTGCCAAGTGCGTAGACGTCGCTTCGCACGCTCGTCTGCCCAAACCCATACTGCTCGGGCGGCGCATAGGGTCGCGTCCCAAACTTGACGGTATCGGCATCGGCGCCGTCGCGCCATACGCGAGCGATCCCCAAGTCGATAATCACCAGCGATGAAAACGTCAGGCCGTCATCAGGCGTATAGTTGGCACCTGTCACGATGATATTCGACGGCTTGAGGTCGCGATGGATCACCGGCGCCGACGTCTCCCCCGCCATTGCAAAACCGGCGTGGAGCTCGCCCACGGCATCGCATAGGGCAGGATACAACTCGTGCGCATAATCGGGGGTGGCTCCCAGACGGTCCACCAGCGCCCCGAGCGTCTCCCCTTCGATGTATTCCATAACCACGTTGAGCTCGTCGCCCACACGACGACAATCGACGATTCTGGGCAGGTGCTCAAAACGCCTGCCTGCCCGCTGAGCGGCAAACAGACGCTCGTATGCCCCGCCGATTTGAGCCGAAGCATCGATGCGTTTACGGACAAAGGGGCCGAGCGAACCACCTCCGGTTCCTTCAAAGTACACGAGCTCGGTTGCTTCAACGGACGAGCGCTTAAGTACACGCTCCACGCGATAGCTGTCGTCGCGATCGAGCGACGCCAGGTGCTCGGCAAGCGCTGCGGTCAGCTCGTCATCGGAATATGTTGGGCTCTGAGTATCCATAGCCTCCATCATAGCGCAGGGCGCAGACACCCCATGGCATCCGCGCCCCGTTCGTTTGCATCGTTGTTCGACAGCTCTACCGGCTCAGATATCAGCCGCTAACTCACCGTCTCCTCGCCAAAGCGATACAGTTCCTCGTTGACCTTTTGGAGACTGCACCCGCGATCGATGCAAAAGATGATAATCGCATCGCGGCGGTCCTTGCAGTTAAGGACGCTTACCCCGGCAGCCGTCAGCGCACGGTTGGTCTCTTTGAGCGTCAGCGCCATCGCAAAGGCAATCTGCAGCACCTTATTGCGACTCGGATGACGCGCACCGGCAAAGATCTGATAGCCAAAGGTCTCATTGAGATCAGCCATACGGACCACGCGCGAGCGCTCCAAGCCCTTTTCCTGCAGTAGCTGCTTCAGGTAGTCCGAAAGCGACGGGGCGGCAAAGTCGTGCTCCCTGATATAGCCATCGATGTTCGGCGCGTCGAGAAGTTCATTGAGCAACTCCTCGGTCAGCTTTTTATCGGACATACGACTTCACCTCCCCCAGTGCATGCAACATGCTAGAAACCGCTTACGTCCGAACGCTCCCAGCTAGCAACCTGGTCGGGAGACACCGTACCCAGCGCCTCGAACTTCCAGGAGCCGCCCGCCTTCAGATGATTGGTGTTTGCAAGAGCCGTTCCAACCTGGTTGCCATCGGCATCATACAGAACATATTCAATCTGAATGTAGCTCTTTTCCTTGTCCGTGCTATTGGTCAGGGTGCCCGTGATCTTATAGGTAAACTGATTGGAAGTGTCTTCAGCCTCGTCAGCAATGGTATACGGTTCTTGCGGTTCTTTTTGCTCCTCAGCCTGCCGTGTCGTCTCGGCAGGTTTTGCCGAATCGCTCGCAGACGAATCGGTTGAGTTGCCGCCCATAGAGCCCACGGCACCGACAATAACCAGCACCACGATGATGCCTAGGACAATCTTGCCGATTGGCTTCTTTCCCTCTTTTGCCATTATTCATCCTTCCTACGATCCGGCTACCGTGCCGGTACACAGCACATCGTAGGAAGGATTGAACTTGAATTCATTAGCTGAGAGCTAAGGCTGCGGTAAACGACCAATGCAGTTATCCAAACGCCGAGCAAACGCACTGCGCGCGACCGTCTGCTGGCAGTGCATCAACCCACCGTGACGGATTCCCCGGTAAAGGCACTGATCATCAACAGGACAAAGAAAACAAGGTAGCTGGCACTCAGCAGGTACGCAATGATCAGAAAGACGACCCAGCCGACATTGGTTTTACCGTCGGCACGGCGTTGCTCGCGATTGCGGCAGAGCCAAATCGTCACGCCGATGGCAGTGATAAACAGCACGAGCGCCGCCGCGGCAAGCCCGGCAAGCGCAAACATCACGCCAATGCTCACAGCAATAACCGGAAGCAGCAGCAAACCGCACCCGCATCCACCCGGACTATATACGGCAGACTGTCGGCGTCGCCTCATCGCCGCGCCACCCCCATCATCTTTGAGCACTACAGTGCGATAGCCTGCTGAACAGGAACGATCTTGTCGAGTTCCGGCTCGATGCGCCTCTTCTCTGCCTCGAGGTCAAACGCCATCTGAGCGCGAAGCCAATAGCCATCCGTTAGGCCAAAGTAGCGGCAAAGGCGAAGATCAGTGTCAGCCGTAACACGACGCCTTCCCAAAATAATCTGCCCAATACGCTGTGCCGGAATCCCGGTCTCCTTAGCAAGGCGATATTGAGAAATGCCCATAGGAACAAGAAATTCCTCTTTGAGAAGTTCACCAGGAGTCACCGGCGACAGCAAATCGGGCGCGGTCTCATCACTTGTGATAATCGACGATTTCGACATTCCAAGCCATCCCCTGTCTCCACTCAAAACAGACCCGATAGCGCTCATTAACACGGATGCTATATTGACCAGCGCGATCGCCCTTCAACGCTTCAAGACGATTACCTGGCGGAACGCGAAGATCATCAAGCGAAGCGCAGATCTGCAGTTGGCGAATCTTCCTCAAGGCGACCCGCTCAAAAGGAATGAACTTCCTAATCCGCACACCCATTGCGAAGCGTTCAGTGTCTTCATCTTTATATGATGCAATCATAGTATCGCCTTACGTTAATAACGTCAAACGTTTCTATAGACTTACATCTCTATTATACCGTACATCTGTTCGTGTTTTCTAGAGCAGGTATCCTTCGCCAATTAACCAAGCAGAAGCAATCGTTTGTAGACATCGAGACCCTTGAGTAGGATTTCCTCGTCAAAGAGCATGGTATCGGTGTGAAGGGCGCTCGTGGCATAGGCGGGACAGCCATCCGGATCACTCGGGTTTTCTTGTCCCTCTGGCACGCCCGTGCCCAGCAGGAAGAACACGCCCGGAAGATGGCGCTGATAGAAGGCGAAGTCCTCGGCAATCAGCAGCGGCTCGTCCACAAGTTGCAGCTCGGACAAGGCAGGCGCAATGCAGGCAAACAACTCGGGGTCGTTATCGACCGGCGGATAGCCCTCGGCAAAGTCGAGATCATACGTGCAGCCCGTTGTGGCGCAGGCATCGTCCAACACGCGGCGCACGCCCTCGCGCGCTCGGTCGAACATATCGTCCGTAAACACGCGCAAGCTGCCCGCAACATGGGCCTCCCCCGCCACCGCATTGCAGACGGTGCCGGCCTGCAGCAGGCCGAACTTACCAATGCAGGGTTCATCGGCGCCCAGCTCATCCATCAGTTCGCGCTCGGCAACCAAGAACTTGGCAGCCGCCAGTGCCGCATCGTGCGACTCCTCGACTGGAACGCCGTAGGTCTTGGCGATATGGATGCTCGCGCCATGGATATGAATGTGCGTCTCGCTTGAGCGCGCCAGCAGCGGACCGGGACAACTCGCCAACGTACCGGCAGGCAAATCGGGCCACACATGGAAGCCAAAGATGCGATCTGCCCCATAGCGCTCGAATACGCCGCTCTCGCACACTGTCTTGGCGCCACCGGTCGTTTCCTCGGCCGGCTGAAATACAAAGAGCACATTGCGCTTGATGGCGCCCGGCTGCTCGCGAATCGTTCGGTCGACATGCGTCGCGGCGGCAAGCGCCATGGCCATGTGTCCATCGTGTCCGCACGCATGCATCTTGCCGGGATGGGTCGAGGCGAAGGCCGCACCCGTCGCCTCCGCGATGGGCAACGCGTCCATATCGGCGCGAATCGCCGTGGCATGCGCGGCGCCCGTGCCAGCGTCGAAGAAAGCGCAAACACAGCTGGGGCAGGGATGGACCACTTCACAGGCAAGCGAGGCGAGCACGCCCTCTATATAGGCTACGGTTTGAGGAAGCTCGAAATCGAGCTCCGGAATGCGATGCAGGTCGCGACGATAGCGACGAAGTTCTTGGAGCTCGGTCATAAAGGATCCTTTCATGGGGCATATCCATTCCCACAATATTGTGATGCAGAATTGTGACGCCCTTGTTTCTAGCATATCCCTGCATTTTTTAAACGTTATATACGAATACTCTTGTTTGGTAAAGTGCAACGTGGTAGGGTCGTTACCACTTGATAGAGGCGCGGGCACGAAGAGCCGCGGGCGAGCCGGCAGGCTTTGACCCCGCGGGGAGGCGAAACCCGCCGAACTGGGTTTTTCGGGCACGAACAACCTGGTGGGCCTGCGGGAAACACCCGCAGGACTGTCTGCAGCAATGCGGGAGCGCTATCCGGACATGGGGTCCACGCTATGCGGATTCGATGCGCCGATGGCGCCGTCTGGATAGCGAGGTTTACGGGACATGGCATTGACCCCCAACGAGGCATATGCGGCCAAGCAGCCGTTTGTCGACAAGGAGACGCTCGAGCATATCGTCGAGCAGTTCCCCACGCCGTTTCACCTATACGACGAGGCGGGCATCCGCCGCAACATGCAAGAAGTGCGCGACGCCTTTGCATGGAACCCGGGCTTTAAGGAATACTTTGCCGTCAAGGCCAATCCCAACCCGGCGCTCATCTCCATTCTCAACGAATACGGCTGCGGTTGCGATTGCTCGAGCTATACCGAGCTCATGATTGCCCGCTCGCTGGGTATCACCGGCCACGACATCATGTTCTCGTCCAACGACACGCCGGCAGCGGATTTTGCCCTTGCAGATAAGCTGGGCGCCATCGTCAACTTTGACGACATAAGCCATATCGAGTTCTTTGAGCGCGTTGCGGGGCCCATCCCCAAGACAGTCAGTTGCCGCTTTAATCCGGGCGGCCTGTTCCAGCTCTCCAATGGCATCATGGACAACCCCGGCGACTCCAAGTACGGCATGACCACCGAGCAGCTCTTTGAGGCCTTCCGCATGCTCAAGGCCAAGGGCGCCGAGAATTTTGGCATCCACGCCTTCCTTGCCAGTAACACCGTCACTAACGACTACTATCCCAAGCTCGCACGCATCCTCTTTGAACTTGCCGTGCGCCTGGAGCGCGAGACCGGCGCACATGTCGCCTTTATCAATCTGTCCGGCGGCGTCGGCATCCCCTATCTGCCCGAGCAGCAGGCCAACGACATTCACGCCATCGGCGAGGGAGTGCATGCGGCATACGACGAGATCCTGGTCCCCGCCGGCATGGGCGATGTGGCGATCTGCACCGAGATGGGTCGCTTTATGATGGGCCCCTACGGATGCCTGGTCACCAAGGCCATCCACGAAAAGCAAATCTACAAGGACTATATCGGCGTGGACGCAAGCGCCGTCGACCTCATTCGTCCCGCTATGTATGGTGCCTACCACCACATTACGGTAATGGGTCAGCCGGGTGGCCCTAACAAGACCGCAACACCGGTCACGAACACGTATGACATCACGGGCAACTTGTGCGAGAACAACGATAAGTTCGCTATCGACCGCGAGCTGCCGCAGATCGACATGGGTGATGTACTCGTAATCCACGATACCGGCGCGCATGGCTACTCCATGGGCTACAACTACAACGGCCGTCTGCGCTCCGCCGAGGTATTGCTGCACCCCGACGGCTCAGCAGATCTCATTCGTCGCGCCGAGCGCCCGGACGATTACTATGCCACGCTCGACGTGCTGCCGTGCGGCCGAGAGCTGCTGGCCAAGTCGCGCGCCGAAAGTGCCCGCCGTCGCGCCCAAGACGAGCGCCTGGCCGTCGCCATTCAATGGAACAAACGCATCCAGATCGCGGACGCGAAGGAGAAGAACATGGACATCCGCAATCTCGAGGGCTCAATCGTCGCCCTCGTCACGCCGTTTAAAAAGGACGGCAGCGTCGACTTCGACGCGCTCGAGCGCCTTATCGATTTCCACCTGCAAAATGGCACCGACGCCATCCTCACCCTGGGCACCACCGGCGAGAGCGCCACGATGACCGATGACGAGGACAACTCCGTCGTCGCCGCCGTGGTCAAGCATGTTGCAGGACGCGTCCCCGTCATCGCCGGCTCGGGCTCCAACTCCACGCAGACGATGCTCACCAAGTCGCTCACCTACCAGGGCTTGGGAGCCGACGGCCTGCTGCTCATCACCCCCTACTACAACAAGTCCAATGAAGAGGGTATCTATCAGCACTTTAAGACCGTCGCCGATGCTGTGGACATCCCCTGCATCCTGTACAACATCCCCGGCCGCTGCGGCTGCGGCATCAGCGAGCGCAACGTAGAGCGCTTGGCCGCGCACCCCAACATCATGGGTATTAAGGAAGCCTCGGGCAACGTCGCCTACGCGGCCAAGATTGCCCACCTGCTGTCCGACGACTTCCGCATGTACTCGGGCGAGGACGCGCTCACCGTGCCGCTCATGAGCCTGGGCGCCTCGGGCACCATCAGCGTGTGGGCCGACGTTCAGCCGCAGCTCGTGCATGACATGTGCCGCGCCTATCTGGACGGTGACGTGGCGCGTGCCCGCGATATCCAAATTGCCGGCCAGCCGCTCATCAATGCCCTCTTTAGTGAGGTCAACCCCATCCCCGTCAAAGAGGCGCTCGCTCAAATGGGTATGATCGAGGCAAACTACCGCATGCCGCTGTGCCCCATGGCAGACGACACGCGCGCTGCACTTACCGATGCTCTGAAGGGAGCTGGTCTGCTTGATTAAGACCGTCATTATGGGAACGGGCCGCATGGGCTCGCTCATCCGCACCACCGCCGAGGGCGTTGTCGACGCCGCCGGTAAGCCCGTTTTTGATATCGTCGCGCAGGTCGGTTTTGACCTGTCCGAGCTCGAGAGCGCACCAGCAGCCGACGTCATCATCGACTTCTCGAACATTGCGACCTTCGATGCTGTCGTCGCCTATGTCGAGCGCACGGGGGCGGCGTTAGCCTCGGGCACCACGGGTTACACACCCGAGCAGATGGACCGCCTGCGCGAGCTGGGTCAGAACGCCCGCGTCATGCACTCCGGCAATTACTCCATCGGTATCGCAGCCCTGCGTCATCTGGTAGCACAGGCCACGCGAGAACTGCCCGGCTTTGACTGCGAGATTGTCGAGACGCACCACAACCAAAAGGTCGACGCCCCGAGCGGCACTGCCAAGCTGCTACTCGACGCCGTCGTCGAAGCCGAGCCCGAGGCAGGCTACCACCCCGTCTATGGCCGCGAGGGCATGTGCGGCGCTCGCGATCCCAAGGAAATCGGTATGCACTCGCTGCGCGGTGGCACTGTTGCCGGCGTGCACGAAGTGAGTTTCTTTGGCCAGGACGAGGAGGTCACGCTCACCCACCGCGCCACGAGCCGTCAGATCTTTGTCAACGGCGCCTTGGCAGCCGCGCAAAAGCTCGTCACCCGCGAACCCGGCTTCTATACGTTTGACCAGGTCATGTTTGCCTAACCAGGTATCAACCGAATCCACCCAAAGGAGAGATAGCAAATGAGCAACGCAGCCGAGATGGATGCACAGGAGATTATCAACTACATCGCCACCGCGCCCAAAAAGACGCCCGTCAAGCTGTACGTGCGCGAGAAGCCCGGCATGAAGGTTGCCTGGGGCGACGCACATGTCTACGGCGGTCGTCGCGGCAAGACCGTCTTTGGCGACTGGGATGAGCTCAAGGCCATCCTCGATGCCAATGCCGACTCCATCGACTACTACGACGTCGAGAATGACTGTCGCAACTCCGCCGTGCCCATGCTCGACCTTAAGGGCATCAACGCCCGCATCGAGCCGGGCGCGATCATCCGCGACCGCGTCGAGATTGGCGACCGTGCCGTCATCATGATGGGCGCCATCATCAACATCGGCTCCGTTATCGGCGAGGGCTCTATGATTGATATGGGCGCCGTCCTGGGCGGCCGCGCAACCGTGGGCAAGAACTGCCACATCGGCGCCGGCACCGTACTGGCAGGCGTCGTTGAGCCCGCGAGCGCCACGCCCGTCATCATCGAGGACGATGTCATGATTGGCGCCAACGCCGTGGTCCTGGAGGGCGTGCGCGTGGGCAAGGGCGCCGTCGTGGCTGCCGGTGCCGTATGCGTCGAGGACGTCCCCGCCGGCGCCGTCGTGGCCGGTGTCCCCGCCCGCGTTATCAAGATGCGCGACGAGAAGACCGACAGCAAGACCGGCCTCGAAGAAGGCTTACGCCGGCTCTAGAGGCGTGTCAACCTGCAAGGAAATGCAGTTCTAAGCAAAAAGGCCGAAGCTCCATTGGGGCTTCGGCCTTTGTTTTTCTGCAGCGTCCAAGCGCAGTTTATCGATTCTCAATTGACCCGATGTTCTTGAGCTCGATGGAGATGAGGCCGTTGGGCTCGTTGACAAACTCGATGTACTCAGAGTTCGAACCCATCTCGGCCGGGAAGCTGATCTCGATGCCCGTGTCGGTACGGATCTTGTGGTTGCGCACCGCCGCGCGTTCGACCTGCTTGCGCTCCACGGGCACACGCTCAGGCACCTTCTCCTCAGTCAGTGCCGCGCGCACGCTCTCCTTGATAACCGGCTCGTCCTCAAAGACCTCATCGACGATATCCCAAGGGGGCAGTTCCTCGTCATCCTCAACTTTCTCGGCAACAGCAGCCTTAACCTTGGCGAGTGCTACAGCCGTGTTGGCACCGTGCTCCTCGGCGACTTCCTCGACCACACGCGTCACGGTGTCGATGACCTCCTTGCCCGATACCCCCGTGTCGCACTGCAGCAGGCCATCGGGAATGAGCATGCGATCCTCGCCGGCAATCTTGCGCTTCTTATCCACATAGCCGATCTCCATGGTGCTTGCACGCACGATTGCATAGCTCGGCACCTTTTGCGAGGGATTCGGCAGAATGGCGTAGTGGCGCGCAATGTCGTTGCGCACCTCGCCCTCTTCGCGACCCACCTCGTGCATAAAAGCCTGCTTGGAGCCCAGCAGCATCACGGCAAACCAGCGGGCATCCTCATCGTCATCAAAGTCCGCCACAAGCACGTCAGTGGACTCGGCTTTCTCGGCCTTGGTAAGTTCGGAAGAGATGAACTCCGCAATCTGCTGAGACAGATCCACGAACTCACGCTCACCAAAGAAATAGCCCTTGAGCTCGCCGCCGAATGCGGAGTTCTCGGCAAACGTGGCACGCTTGTTATCAGCCGAGGTACGAGCGCGCCGCAGGTGCGTGGTTACGAAATTACGCACGGTGCGGCTCTCGATATCGAGCTCGCGCTGGCTCATAACGTTGACGGCAGAGTCAAAGTCCAGGATATGCAGAATCGCGTGATTGATTTTCATATACGGCATTCCGTTCTAGATCGATTTCGGCACGAACCAGTATAGCGGTCGATCCCGCCCCAGGCGCATCGAAGATTGGTGCATCGGGGACAGGTTGCTTTGCACCAATGGTTAGCGCAGGAGCTCGGACTGCCAAGCCTCGAGCTGTTCTGCCAAGCTCTTGCCGGCAGCGGGCATGTCGATCTGGGGACGTTTGGGCAGAAGCGCACACTTAAGAATCGCAACGATAGTCTGCGAGACAAAGCGTCGCGTATCCTTGTCAAAGCCTTGCGCAGCCTGGAGCATCACGGGCAGGCTCTCGCGCAGATTCCCAGCGATATCCGCAAACCGCTCAGCACCCGTAGCCTCAAACACGGAGAACAACGCATCTACAAAACGCTCGCGCTCGCTAGGCGACACTGCAAGCAGCATCTCGCGAATGGAGCCATCAACGTATCGAGCACCGGCGGACAGGCGCTCACAGTACACGAAGTCGCGACCATCAACCACCCAGCTAAAGGGATTATGCTGAAGCAGGCTGAACTCGGTGCTCTCAACGATGGCATAGTCCTCCTGTGTCTCGAACATCATGCCAAAGATCGACGACCGAGGTAGCGTCTTGTCGATTCGACCGGATAGATCGGCGAAGGCGTTGCCGCTCAGAAACTCCTCGACGAAGCCCGGACCATCATGGGAATACGCCCGTTCGATTCGCTCACGGGCGACATCGGGGCACATCGCCGCACCGTACACCGCAAGGTTTCCACCCTTGGAATGACCTCCGCACAAAAGCGGCCCGTCAATCGCATCCGCCGCCTCGTCTACATAACGCGCCGCGGATTCCTGGGCCGGCACAGGACACCGGAACGCCATGTTAAAGTCCTCTTTCCAGCCCACAATCGTGCTGTCGGTCCCCCGGAAGGCAAGATAGCTAAACCCCGCCGGAAATCGGAACGTCATGGCCGCAAACTGCTCCGTTGTCTCGGCATCACTCACGCTACGATAGCCGCAAACACGAACGCCACGGTAGCGAGGGCTTGCTGCCACAGCCTCCAACAGGGCACGACTCCCCTCCGGATCCCACAGGTCGCCAATCATGTCTTGGTAGCACTCGGCGCGCAGCAGCTCGCGTACGTCTAGGCCCTGCCAGTTCGTCAGCTCCGCCATATCACCCGGCAAACGCAAATAGGACAACCACGCAAAGACCAGGCTATCCACCGCGCAGAACGGCCGTTCCTCAAACGGATCAAACGCTGTCTGGGCATAGGTCAAAAAATTAGGCGAATCCGACATGGCCCTCCCATCAACTATGGTGCATTGGGGTCAGGTTACTTTGCACCAAAAAGGCGCCCGGGCCGTGTGGACCCGGACGCCTTCATTGTAGCTTTTCGCTCTAGCGAGCTTGATTTAGCAGGAGAAGTCGACGCTGTCGATGATGTCCTTGAGGGCCTTGGCGGAGGCGGTGAGCTCATGCTGCTCGTCATC
Source organism: Collinsella aerofaciens (assembly GCF_039752985.1). Taxonomy (GTDB): domain Bacteria; phylum Actinomycetota; class Coriobacteriia; order Coriobacteriales; family Coriobacteriaceae; genus Collinsella; species Collinsella aerofaciens_BT. Next base: position 2,704 of record NZ_JBDMHA010000007.1, on the reverse strand, counting down.
GTTCAGCGGCACGGGGACGCGGCAGACGACGCCGTCGCGGCCAACGACCGTCGGCATGGAGATAGCCAGATCGGACAGGCCATACTCGCCCACCATGAGCGAGGAAACGGGCAGAACGGTCTGCTCATCGCGCATGACAGCGGTGCAGATGCGCTTGACGGCCATGGCGACGCCGTAGTAGGTGGCGTGCTTCTTCTCGATGATGGTGTAGGCGGAGTTCTTGACGTCCTCGGCGATACGCTTCTCGGCAGCCTCGTGCTCCAGATGACCGTGAAGCTCGCAGAAGGTGTTCAGCGGAACGCCAGCAACCTGAGCGCTGGACCAAGCGACAAACTCGGAGTCGCCGTGCTCGCCCATGACATAGGCCTGGACATCGCGCGGGTCAACCTCGACGTGGGCACCAAGCATCTGCTGCAGACGGCCAGTGTCGAGCACGGTGCCGGAGCCGATGACATGGCCCTCGGGCAGGCCGGACATCTTGATGGCAGCATAGGTCAGAACATCAACCGGGTTGGAGACGATTAGCAGAATGCCGTCGAAGCCGGACTTCTTAATCTCGGGGATAATGGACTTAAAGATGTTAACGTTCTTGTTGACCAGGTCCAGGCGGGTCTCACCGGGCTTCTGGGCAGCGCCAGCGGTGACGACGATCATGGCGGCGTCGGCGACATCGGAATAATCGCCGGCGTAGATCTTCATCGGCTCGGCAAACGTCATGCCGTGCGCGATATCCAGAGCCTCACCCTCGGCGCGGTTCTTGTCCACGTCGATGAGGACCATCTCGGAGAACAGACCGCTCTGCATCAGAGCGAACGCCGAAGACGAACCGACGAAACCGCAGCCGACAATAGCGACCTTCTTCTCGTTAACCATTAGAAACTCCCATCTTTCTCCACAAACAAGCCGCCCGGGAACGACCCGAGCGGCTTGTCGTAATCCCAATACATCCAATCGGGACTTTGATTATGCCCCTATTCGCAGCCAAAAATCGACCGTTTACCGAAATTGTTTGCAGTATTCGTAAAATAACTGCACGAAATCGGTTTCGAGCTATTGACGGGCCGAAACAGGTTTCTAATACAGGCCCGCCTCGCGAATGGCCTCGACAGCCAAAGCGATCTGATCGGGCGGCAGGACCAGCGCCATGCGCACGTGCCCCTCGCCCGAAGGACCAAAACTCGCGCCCGGCGTCACCACAACGCCGGCCTTCTCCATGAGCTCCTCGCAAAACGCCATGGAATCGGTGCGACCACCGGGAAGCTTGGCCCACACAAACATAGAGCCATGCGCGTTGGGACGCTCCCAGCCCAGGCCCTCAAGACCGTCGCACAGGGCATCGCGGCGCTCCTGGTACTTCAGACGCTGCGCCTCGACCTCATCGCGCGGACCGTTCAGGCAGGCGATGGCGGCCTTCTGGATCGGGAAGAACATACCGAAGTCGATCTGGCCGCGCAGCTTGGCAAAGGCCGAGACTACATCCTCGCGACCGACCAAAAAGCCGATGCGGGCACCGGTGACGTTAAACGACTTGGAAAGCGAGAAGAACTCAACGCCCACCTCGAGCGCGCCGGGATACTGCAAGAAGCTGCCGCCCGGCTCGCCGTCGAACACGATGTCGGAGTATGCGTTGTCATGGACGATGAGCAGGTCGTGCTCGCGGGCGAAAGCGATAATCTCCTCGTAGACCTCGGGCGTACCCACCGAGCCGACCGGGTTCGCGGGCAGCGACACGATCATATACTTGGCACGATCGGCCACCTCGGGATCGATACCCGCCACATAGGGCAGGTAATTATGCTCGGCAACCAGCGGATAGTATTCGAGCTTGGCATCGGCGATCTTGGCACCCGCCTCAAAGACCGGGTAGCACGGATCGGGAACCAGAATGGTGTCACCCGGATCGAGCAGGGCCAGGCCCAAATGGCCCACGCCCTCCTGCGTGCCGTTGCACGACTGCACCATAGACGGCGTAATGCCCGAAACGCCAAAGCGACGCTCATAGTAATCGCACACGGCTTGCTTGAGTTCGGGCAGGTCGCGCAGGGCATACTTCCACATCTCGGGATCTTGGGCTGCCTGCGTGAGCGCCTCGACCACGTGGTCGTACGGCTTAAAGTCGGGCGTGCCCACGCTCATGTTGTAAATGGTCTTGCCCTGAGCCTTCAGCGCGAGAAGCTTGTTGTTGAGCGAGGCGAAGACCTCCGCGCCAAAGCGGTCGAGACGCTGCGATGCCTGCATGGTGCCACCTTTCGATATAAAAAACGCGGCGCTCCGACAAGAGCGCCGCGCGATACGGGCCATCAGATTGCAAAAGTGTAACGCTTGCAACCCCCGTATTGGTTCAATTTAGCCAACCTTAGTCAACTGGATTGAGCGCGTCGATCTGCGCAAGCCACAGACGCGAGCTAGCGTCACTCGGCATACGCCAATCGCCGCGCGGGCTGAGCGTCACCGAGCCCACCTTGGGACCATCGGGCAGGCAGCTGCGCTTAAACTGCTGGGCAAAGAAGCGACGGTAGAACGTACGTAGCCACGTGTGGACGGTCTTGGCGTCGTAGACGCCCTCGAAGCTCTTGAGCGCCATGCGGTAGATCTTGCCCGGCTCAAAGCCAAAACGCAGCAGGTAGTAGAGGAAGTAGTCGTGCAACTCGTACGGGCCCACCAAATCCTCGGTCTTCTGCGCAATCTCGCCGTCGCCCGTGGG
>NZ_JBDMHA010000006.1:38558-48080 GCF_039752985.1 Collinsella aerofaciens | reverse complement strand
TCACCATTGTCGGCCTAATCCGCGGTCTTTCATGCAGCAGGGGCTCTCAATGTTTTTATGTCCTGCTCATATCGTCTGTGTCTCGAGGACTCGTTAACGCCCTGAAATAGAGCTATCTTCGGCATCGGTCTCTCGTCAAAAACTAAGTGAGTAGACTTTTCGAAACTTGCCGAGCAGACCATCCGTATTGCTTTATAAAGTCGCAGGGAAATGACTTGTTTCAAAACGGCCTGGTCGCCATCAAGCCAAAAGTCTACTCACTTAGAACCGCAGCCGTCCACGATCGAACTGTTTTGTGTCTAACGGGCATCTTTCCGTCAATTACTCCCAATTTTGTCCAGTCAACGAATAGTTCAGACCGAAGTAATGTCTCAGCCCTTTGCTCATCTGAGCTTTTATCGCGATATTCAGCATCGAGCATCCTGCATACGGTCTTAACGATCGCGCGGAATCTACCCTCATCGGATATCTGTCTGTGTGTCAGGAGAAGTACATCGTAGCCCATGGCCTGAAGGGCCGTCATGCGGTCAGCGTCACGCAAGCCATCCCCTGCGCGTCCGTGCGAGGCCTTTCCCTGACATTCAATGGCCACCTGTCGCCTACCGTCCGGTGAAGAAAGAAGTAGGTCGATATATACACGGGACTTTCCCACAATCGCTCGAGCACTTGTGTTTAGCATCACTTCAACATTAAGCTCTATGCCGCAAAAACCTTCGCCTCCCAGGGATCGCGGCAATGCAAGTAGCAAATACGCCTCGACCTCAAAAGGCGATGCGGCACCCAATGGAACGAGTTGCGATACCGTCATAAATCTATTGCCGTAACGCATCCCACAAACATCTGAACAAAAACGGTCAAGGTCTCTGCCCAAAACCAAAGCGTCTCGACGCCATAAATTTGAAGCGGTGCCGTCCTCGGACGGGCAGCGCACCCAACCCAACGTCGTCGAAATCGCGCCCGAATCAATTGCACGCGTAAGCTCCGCCTCAAGTGCCGCCGGCAGAGCACACACCGCAAACAGGCCGCACATCTCCGCCAACACAAAAAGAAGCTGAAGATCCGTCAGATGCCGCGACATGATGAATGCCGTCAGTAGAGGAGACGTAATCAAAAATCCATGCTCCGTTTCCAGCACGGATTCCCTGGGGAGCTCACCAAGGAACAGCCGCTGCCTAATGCTGGTAGGACAAGTCCGCTTGTTTCTCGACCGAACCAATGTATACAACGGAAAGCCGAGCGCAACCGCAGCAGTCGGGTTACGGGCGAGATCATATCGCTGCCGGTCTTCTTCCGGCCGTGGAAGCGGCGGACACAAAGCGCGAACCTGAGGGGGCAAACGCCAGTACCTAAAAGCCGATATGTCACAAAGTAGATCCTTCATAGGCACAGGAAAACACGAATTTCAACCCAGTCAGTCACGCATTGGCGCGAACGCACCAAAAATGGCACCGAACGGACTGCTAAGTTTTCAACAGCCCTCCCCAACTGGCCAAAAGCTTGCCAAGAGCTGGACGAAGTTCTGTTGAAAACCCCATTTTTTCGCATGCAAAAGCTTTATGCGGCAAGTGAGTAGACTTTTTTGAACATCCCGAGCAGGCCGGTCATCCTGCTTTTCAAAACCGCAGGTAGATAGCTTGTTATAAAACTGCCTGGTCGCCAAAGTGCCAAAAGTCTACTCACTTAGATTGCAGAATGCCCCCGTTAGCTGCAATTCCAAGGTGCTAAGCACTTTTGGACTCAGATCGTCATACTGAACAAGAATTTGACTTGAGTTTTCAGGGACAGATGCGCCATCGGCACACCAATAACAGCCACTGATATCGACAAAAGGGATACTCGAGCGCGTGAGGGCCCGCACAAAAGAGCTTCCGCCCGCTCCGCGCTCCGCAACCACGGTGCAGTAAAGGCCCGCGTCTGCGTGTTCGATCGAGACTTCCCCTGCCGGAAATACCTTGCGCACAAGCGCCATCAGGCCATCACGCGCCTCGCGAGCACGAACGCGCACGCGGTTCACATGTCGCTCGTAATCACCCGATTCCAGTAAACGCGCCAAAGCAACCTGGTCAACAGAGCTCACCGACGAGGCGTAAAAACCAAGGTTGCGCCTAAACCGCTCCATTAGCTCATCGGGCAACACCATGTACGCTAGACGCAACGCCGATGACAGGCTCTTCGAAAACGTGTTGGTGTAAATAACCGACTGGGCGGCATCGATCGATGCGAGCGCAGGAATCGGCTTGCCGGCAAGGCGAAACTCACAATCAAAGTCATCTTCGATGAGATATCGACCTGGTCGCTCGGCGGCCCAGCTCAGAAGCGCATAGCGACGCGCAATGCTCGTCACAAGGCCGGTCGGATACTGATGGGACGGCATCAGATGAAGGACATCGGTCCCGCTTTTCTGCAGAGTGCTCAAGTCCACGCCCTCATCATCCAACGGGATATGTCGAACTTTGCAGCCCATAGCCTGATAGATGCGCGTCAGACGCAAATAGCCCGGGTCCTCAACGGCATACACCTTGTCAGCGCCAAGCAACTGAACCAACATAGTATCGAGCAGCTGGGCGCCCGCACCGATAACGATGTTGTTGGGGTCGGCATTCATACCCCTTGTCCCGCGCAGATGGTGAGCAATTGCGCGTCGCAGCCGAGCGGTGCCCTGCGCCGGTGCGGGCGAAAAGATTTCGCGCTCGTCTTCGGATGCCAGCGTCGCCCGTAGCGCGCTTTGCCAAAGCCGCGCCGCCTCCAAAGCGGAAGGAGAAAGCGCATCGAATCGCTCGACCTGTCCGTTGACATCATGCACGCTGGGGCCCACAGAGACGGCATCTCGGTCGATGCCCTCCGAAGCCAAAGGCAAAACCGGTGCATCCGGAAGCTTGCAAGCGTAGTAGCCACGCCGCGGCTTTGAGCAAATATAGCCCTCGGCAAGTAACTGGCTATATGCATTCTCGATAGTAATGACACTGATTCCCAGATGACTGGCAAAGGCGCGCTTAGACGGCAGATGCTCCCCCGCCGCAATACGGCCAGCAACAATATCATCTCGAATTTGCTGGTAAACATACTCATAGAGCGATGCCTCGCCACGTTTTTCCAAATTGTAGTCAAGCATGAGTTTGCCACCTGACCTTATCGAGCTGTTCAACCTGGTATTAGGCTGACCTTATTATTATCTCGAAAACTGAGTATTTTGCCATACCCAGCTCCCCGATAGGATGTTCCGTCAAGCAATGCACATGCCAACCAAGGGAGCAACCATGGCAGAACAGACCAGCAAGGCCGATCGCGTCAAACTCAATCGCGAACTCGCGCAGATGCTCAAGGGCGGCGTCATCATGGACGTCACTACACCCGAGCAGGCGCGCATCGCCGAGGAGGCAGGCGCCTGCGCCGTCATGGCACTCGAACGCATCCCGGCCGACATCCGCGCCGCAGGCGGCGTCTCGCGCATGAGCGACCCCAAGATGATCAAGGGCATCCAAGAGGCCGTCTCCATCCCCGTTATGGCCAAGTGCCGCATCGGTCACATTGTCGAGGCGCAGGTCCTGCAGGCTATCGAGATCGATTACATCGACGAGTCCGAGGTTCTCTCCCCTGCCGATGACGTCTATCACATCGACAAGACCCAGTTTGACGTGCCGTTTGTCTGCGGCGCCCGCGATCTGGGCGAGGCGCTGCGCCGTGTTGCCGAGGGCGCCACGATGATTCGCACCAAGGGTGAGCCGGGTACGGGCGACGTCGTTCAGGCCGTGCGTCACATGCGCAAAATCCAAAAGCAGATCCGCGACGTTGTTGCCCTGCGCGACGACGAGCTCTTTGAGGCAGCCAAGCAACTGCAGGTTCCGGTCGAGCTGGTGCGCGAGGTCCATGCCACGGGAAAGCTTCCCGTCGTGAACTTTGCCGCCGGCGGCGTAGCGACCCCCGCCGACGCCGCGCTTATGATGCAGTTGGGCGCCGAAGGCGTGTTTGTCGGCTCGGGCATCTTTAAGAGCGGCGACCCCGCCAAGCGCGCCGGCGCCATCGTCAAGGCCGTGGCAAACTTCACCGACGCCAAACTCATCGCCGAGCTTTCGGAGGACCTGGGCGAGGCCATGGTCGGCATCAACGCCGACGAGATCGAAATCATCATGGAGGAGCGCGGGCGCTAGTCCAGCAGAAAGGATCGCACATGAGCGATTATGCAGACCAAACGGTCGCCGTGCTGGCGGTCCAAGGTGCTTTTGCCGAGCACGAGGCAAGACTATCCGAGCTGGGCGCACGTTGTATTGAGCTGAGGCAGGCGGCCGATTTGAAGCAGGACTTTGACCGTCTGGTACTTCCCGGCGGCGAGTCTACCGTTCAAGGGAAGCTGCTTAATGAGCTGGGCATGCTCGAGGAGCTTCGCACCCACATTGTTGAAGGCATGCCCGTCCTTGGCACCTGCGCCGGCTTGATTCTATTGGCGCGCGATCTTGCCGCACACGACGATAAGGGAACGCCGCGCCTAGCAACCATGAACGTACTCGTTGAGCGCAATGCCTACGGCAGGCAGCTCGGCAGTTTTCGAACCAAGGGGCAGGTAGCTGGCATCGACGGTGAAGTGCCGCTGACGTTTATCCGCGCGCCCCGCATCGTCGAGGTCCACGGCGACGCAAAGGCCTTAGCGAAAGTCGACGGCCGTATCGTCGCCGCGCGCCAGGGCAACCAGCTCGGCGTAACCTTCCACCCCGAACTCGACGAAGACACCCGCCTCCACGAAATGTTTCTACAAATGTAGGCATCGAAATCAACAAACAAAATGAGAGTGGATAATCTCCCACTTTGAGCTTGAATGCAGACTCAAACCGGGAGATTATCCACTCTCATGCTATGCAATCGTTGGGGACGTTCTTAAACGACTAGTCAAACAAGAACGTCCCCAACGACTATCTTTTAGCAGGTCTGGATCATGGCAATGCCGATGTTTTGGCACCGACAGCGAGCGCCTACCAGAGCGAACAAATTGGCATGAAAAGAGGACGGCATAGACCTTCTGGTCATGCCGTCCTCTTTGAATGACAAGTTGTCGCTCTGGTGGGCGCGCAGCGTCAACTAGTTACGCGGTTTGGTAAAACCGCGTAACCCAACTAGAAGCGGTTACCGCGGAAGCCGCCACCGTTGCGGCCGCCACGGTCGCCACCGCGACCGCCGCGGTCGTTACCACGGTTGCCGCCGAAGCCGCCACGGTTGCCGCCGCGGTCGCCATAGCCACCACGGTTGCCACCAAAGCCGCCGCGACCGCCACGGTCGCCGCCACGGTCACCAAAGCCGCCACGGCCGCCACGGTCGCCACCGCGACCGCCGCGGTCGCCACCACGGCCACCACGATCGCCAAAGCCGCCGCGGCCGCCACGGTCGCCGCCACGGCCACCACGGTCGTCACGGCCGCCGCGAGGACCGCGATCCTCGTCCAGGCCCATGGCGACGAGCGGAGCGATAACCTTATCGAGAGCGGCCATCAGCTCGGTGGCCTCCTCGTAAGAAAGCTCGGGCAGGAGCTTCTCCTTCTTGTTGGCAAGCTCGACCAGGCCCTCAGCGGCATCCTCGGCGGCGAAGACAACAATCTTGCGCATATCGCCCTCGGCGTCGTCGATGCGGCCGACCAGATCGGCAGCCTCGGCCTCGGCCATCAGGCCATCGAGCTCACGAAGGCGCATGCCCAGCAGGTCGGACATTTCCTTCTGCTCCATCTTGGGCTTGAGGTCAAGAAGCTTGATGGCGCGCTCGATGTTCGCCATGCGCTCGGCCTTGGCCTCCTCCTCCTTGGAAATAGCAAAGCGACGGCTACGCAGCAGGCGGGCGGCCTTCTGCATCTTGTCCATCAGCTCTTCGTCATCGTAATCAACGGCGGCCTCGACAACCTCGGCCTCCTCCTCGGCGGAAACCTCGTCAGCAGCCTCAACCTCGGCAGCTTCGGTCTCCACGGTCTCGACTGCCTCGACCTCGGCAGCCATGGTCTCGTTCTCGGTCTCGTTCATGATCTCTTCGTTCTCGGACATGAGACTCCTTCTTGGCCCTCTCGGGCATCATCGCCCCATTCGCGGGGCCCGTCGCGCACTCTTTGCGCTTTAAACAATCATGCCTCTCGGCAAAACGTCCATTAGTTTATGGTGTCGCCATCCAATCTAGCTGCAGAATCTATGTGCACACATTAATGCGACATGTGTGACTCGCGACGAGCGTACACCAGCGACGCCACGAACCCGACCGCGGCAATTACAGCCGCCACACGCACGGCAGCTGCAAATCCAATCGCCTGGGCAACGTCCGTCGCAACGCCAGCGGCGCCGGCAGTCGCCGCAGAACTCGAGAGCAGGCCGATAAACAGCGACGGGCCAAACGATGCGGCAATCATGTTCCACGTATTGAGCAATGCCGTTCCGTGAGGATGCTCGGCGGCAGGCAGCGTCTCCAAGCCGGCCGTCTGCGAGGGGCTCAGCACCAAACCGACTCCGGCATACACCACAACGGTCAGTGCCACGACGACGCCGATGTTCATACTCGCCGCCGTCATCGAGATTGCAGTCTGCCCCACGGCAATCAGGGCAAAGCCGACCGGCAGCAGCGGCCATGCGCCACGGGCGTCCATCACGCGTCCGCCCACAATCGAGGTCACGGCGTTGCAGGCAATCGCCGGCAAAATGAGCAAGCCCGCAGCAAGTGCGGTCATGCCGTATGCGCCCTCAAAATAGAGCGGCAACAAAACGCTCATCGAGAACGTCGTCATCATCGACACCACCACAAGCAGACACGCAGGCCAATAACGAACGCTCGCCATGGGACGCACGTTAAGCACCGGATGCTCGAGCTTGAGCTGGCGGGCCGCAAACAGGCCGAGCAGCACAATGGCGGCGAAAAGCGTCACGATACCGGCAATCAGATTGGTCGAGAACTCGCCTACGGAATACACAAATGCCGTAATGCCGGCGGCGAGCAAAACAACCGACAGAATATCAAGCGTGGTGTTCGAGCGCTCTCCAACATTCTGAACAAGCTTTACGCCCGCCGCAGCGACCGCAATGCCGCCCACCAGCGGTACTACGAACACCGCCCTCCAGCCAAACAACGTGCACATAAGACCGCTGATCACGGGTCCAAACGCCGGCCCTAGCGTAATGCAGGCACCGCCCAGGCTAAGATACAGACCAAGCTTCTCGCGCGGGGCGCAAGACAGCACCACGTTCATCATGAGCGGGAACAAGATGCCCGATCCCGCAGCCTGCAAAATACGGCTTGGCAGCAAAACGCTAAACGACGGAGCGAACAGGCACAGGACTTCGCCGGCGACCATGCATCCGCATGCGAAAAACAGCAGCTTGCGCGTCGAGAAACGGCCGGACAGGAAGGCCATGATGGCCGTAAAGATCGACGTCACGATCATGTAGCCCGAAACGAGCCACTGCGCCGTGGTGGCACTCACCGAAAAGGCCGCCATAATGTCGTGCAACGCCACATTAATGATGTTCTCGTTAAACGCGGCAACAAAGGCTGCGATATACATTACGACGAGAGACGCCGCAGTGGCCGATGGCGTTTCTTGAACTTGTTGCTGAGATTTGCTCCCCATGCATTTCCTTCCTCTTGGAACGACAGTCGCATCGCCCCAGAGGAACAGTCCAGGGCGAAAATGAGCCCTAGACTTACGCCAGACGCCGTACACGACGAGTCTGGCAACATGGTCCAACGTCGAGAAATTTTAACGCGAACGCGCAGCTTTCCTTCCGCGCTATTATTAAAAGTCCACGAAAGCATGAGACATGAGGAGCCCGCCATGATTAAGCCCATCATGAAATCCGAGTTCTTTTTGCGCCTGCCTTCCGAAGACGCGGGACCCGACGATGCCGCGACCGGGCAGGATCTCCTGGATACGCTCCACGAGCATGAGCACGAGTGCGTGGGCCTCGCCGCCAACATGATCGGCGTGCGCAAACGCATCATCTGCATAAAGGACGGCAACAGGACGCTCCTGATGTACAACCCTCAAATTCTTGAGCAGGTCAATGCCTATCAGACGAGCGAAGGATGCCTCTCGCTGATCGGCGAGCGTCCCTGCACCCGCTATCGCCGCATTAAGGTGGAGTATTTGGACGAGAACTTCGTCCACCGCATCAAAAACTTCTCGGGCTACACCGCCGAGATCATCCAGCACGAAATCGACCACTGCAACGGGATCGTTATTTAGTTCCGCCGATTCAAGAAAGCTCCCTGCAGCAAAGCAACTGCAGGGAGCTTTTCATAGTGCGGAACTTCTATCCCACTAGCTCTGGCGGTAATGGTCAAAGAAGTCGGCGAGGTCTTCGAGCGACTCTTTGAGCACTTCCATGCGCGGCAGGTACACGATGCGGAAGTGATCGGGCTCGGCCCAGTTAAAGCCGCCGCCGCGCGTGATCAGAATCTTCTTCTCGTGCAGCAGGTCGAGGGCAAACTGCTCGTCATCGGTGATGTTGAACTTCTTAACATCCATCTTGGGGAAGATGTAGAACGCCGCACGCGGCTTAACCACCGAGATGCCGTCAATCTTGCTGAGTGCCTCATACACAAAGTTGCGCTGCTCGTAGACACGGCCGCCGGGACGGATGTAGTCGTTAACGGACTGATGGCCACCGAGTGCCGTCTGAACGATCGACTGAGCCGGCACGTTGGAGCACAGGCGCATGTTGGAGAGCATGTTGATGCCCATGATGAAGTCGCTCATGCAGCGCTGGTTGCCCGAAAGCACCATCCAGCCTATACGATAGCCCGCAATCATGTGCGACTTGGAAAGGCCACTAAAGGTAACGCAGGGCAGGTCGGGGGCGAGCGAGGCAATCGAGACGTGCTCGTAGCCGTCCATGCACAGGCGGTCGTAGATCTCATCGGCAAAAATCATCAGCTGATGCCTGCGTGCAACCTCGACGATGCCCTCGAGCACCTCGCGCGGATAGACGGAACCCGTGGGGTTGTTGGGGTTGATGATGACGAGGGCTTTGGTCGCGCTCGTGATCTTGGACTCCATATCCTCCAGGTCGGGATACCAATCCGCCTGCTCATCGCACAGATAGTGCACGGGATGACCACCGGCAAGTGTTGCGCACGCCGTCCAGAGCGGATAGTCGGGGCTGGGGATCAGAATCTCGTCGCCATTGTCGAGCAGCGCGTTCATCGAAAGCTGAATGAGCTCGGACACGCCGTTGCCTGTGTAGATATGCTCCATCTGAACGTTGGGCAGACCCTTGATCTGCGAATACTGCATAATCGCCTTGCGCGCGGAGAACAGGCCGCGCGAGTTGGAATAGCCTTCGCAGTCGGGCAGCTGCTGGCGCATGTCCTTGATAACCTCGTCGGGCGTGCGGAAACCGAAGGGCGCCGGGTTGCCGATATTGAGCTTGAGGATGCGCTCGCCTTCGTCCTCCATACGGGCAGCCTCGTCGACGACGGGGCCGCGCACGTCATACAGAACGTTCTCGAGTTTGGTGGATTTGGAAAAAGTACGCATGGTGGTGCTCCTTGGAATTTGAGTTGAGG
>NZ_JBDMHA010000006.1:5053-38408 GCF_039752985.1 Collinsella aerofaciens | reverse complement strand
CATATTGGCTCATCTGACTCTTGCCGAGTTTTTTGCCGAGCATCTCCGATGCGCGGATTACGTCCGACTGGCGAACGTCGCGATCGGACATAGCCTGTCGCAGGCGATTACTAAACGTCTCTTGGGCCACAGGAACCTCCTTGCTGGCAAAGTTCAATTTATAGAACACGAATTGAACCAAGGTTCAATTTAGCAAGCAGTATAGCGCCGTACCTCATTCGAAAGTTCAATTTCATAAGAAAACGTACCGAACTTCGAGATTTGCCCAAAGCGGACAATGACGTGCACGCGTTTAGAGGTATTCAAGGAATCGAGCGGCGGCAAGCGAAACGTCGGCCGTGCGATATATCGCATTGATCTGCCGATGGGGATGCCCCTCGAGCGGACGCACGGCAACATCGAACTGACAGCGGCGCAAGATGAGCGCAGGAAGAACGCTCACGCCCAGGCCATCCTCCACCATAGCCATAATCGCATAGTCATCCCAGGTCGACAGCTTGGAGCGCACCGTCAGCCCCGCCCGACGAAACAGCGGCGTAATCTCATCATCGGTGCCGCGTTCCAGCAGAATAAACTGCTCGTTGGCCAAATCGGCAAGAGAGACGACCTCTTCAGTGGCAAGCAAAGAGTCTGCCGGCACTACCGCCATCAACTCGTCGCGCACCAAAGACCGCGACGTCATGCCATTTTCTCGGGGCTCATGCGGGATAAAGCCCAGATCGCAGCGGCCCTCTGCCACCCATTGTTCAATCTCTGAATAGTCGCCCATCAGCAGCTCGTAATCAATGTCTGGATAATCGGCACGAAAACGAGCAATCACCGGCGGCAGCACGTGGGTCGCCACGCTCGAAAACGTACCGATGCAGATTTTGCCGCGCATGAGCCCACGCATCTCATCCACGCGTCGCTGCAAGCGAACGAATTCCTCGCAGAGCGCCTCGACAGCCGGCATGACCTGTCGCCCGTCAGCAGAAAGAGCCACGCCCTCGCGACTGCGGTCGAGCACCTTAAAGCCCCAATCGGCCTCAAGATCGGCCACCATACGGCTCACGCCCGATTGCGAATAGCTCAGGCGCTCGGCGGCGCGCGTAAAGCTTCCGGCGCGCACTGTCTCGAGCAGCACCTGCATCTTTTGAATATTCGTTTCCACGGCAGTCCTCCATCCTTGCATGAGCTTTTGTCATGTCAGCCATGCATTATATTCGCTTTTCTTCTAAAGCCAGTTCACCCATAGTGAAGTTGCTCGGATATAGAGGGGATGTCAGCGCATGAACAACGGTCTGTTTACGTACTTAGCAGCATTGCTATTGTTTGGCTCCAACGGCATCATCGCCGCTGCCATCGCACTGCCGAGCTCCGATATCGTGCTACTACGCACGTTTTTGGGCGCACTCTCGCTTGTCACCATCCTCGCCATCACCCAACGCCATAAGTTGCAGGCGCCATCTCGCCCCCGCGAAGCCGCAGCCCTCCTCCTCTCGGGAGCCGCGCTGGGCGCCAGCTGGATTTTTCTGTTCCGCGCCTACCAGACGATCGGCGTCGGCGTATCCTCGCTGCTGTACTACTGCGGCCCCATCATTGTCATGGCGCTCTCCCCGCTCATCTTTGGCGAAAAGCTGACCGGAGGCAAAATCGCCGGCTTTATCGCCGTTGCTTGCGGTGCTTTTCTCATTGCAGCGCAAGGTCTAGGCGGCAATATGCCCATTGCGGGTATCGCCTGCGGCATCGCCTCGGCATTTTGCTATGCGCTGATGGTCATCGCTAGCAAGGGTGCGCCACACATCGAAGGCCTCGAGAACTCCACGCTCCAGGTGAGCGCCGCCTTTGTGACCGCACTGGTCCTCACGCTCATCACGCAGGGCGCTCCCTCGTTCCTGTCCGCCGGCGTCGCCGCCAGTATTGATTGGCACGCCGTCGCTATGCTCGGCGTCGTCAACACCGGCATTGGTTGCCTGCTCTACTTTAGCGCCGTCGCCAAGCTGCCCGTCCAGACCGTCGCCGTCGTCGGCTACCTCGAGCCGCTTTCGGCGGTCGTGTTCTCGGCCGCCCTTTTGGGTGAAGCCATAACACCGGTCCGCCTGCTGGGCGCCGCGCTTATCATCGGCGGCGCGATTTTTTGCGAACTCGCCGGCAAACGCGCAAACGCCAAGGCTGGCATCGCCCAGACAGTACGTGCTTAAAAAGCCCCTGCTTTGAAATGCTACCTGCGTAGATAAATAATCCCCAGCTGAGGATTATTGTCTAAAATAACCCGATGTGCCAAACTGCTCTTGTATGTATAAAGACGGCATAAAGATTATCTGTCCTAGACAGATAACCGGATGTCAAAGGGAGTCCACGTGGCACACAACAAACTGGAGGCAAGCCCCCAAGACCAGCGTGGTCAAGGCGGGCACGGAGCCATCCCCCTCTCCGCTGGCATGCTGCTCGTAACGCTCGGCGTCGTCTATGGCGACATCGGCACGAGCCCCATGTACACCATGAAATCAATCGTCGCCAACAACGGCGGCATCGGTACCGTCAGCGAAGACATGATCTTGGGAGCGCTTTCGCTTGTCATCTGGACCATGACGCTCGTGACCACGGTCAAGTACGTGGTTATCGCCATGAAGGCCGATAACCACAACGAGGGCGGCATCTTCGCCCTGTTTAGCTTGGTGCGCAAAGTGGCGCCGTGGCTGATCCTTCCCGCCATGATCGGCGGCGCGGCGCTGCTCGCCGACGGCATCCTCACCCCCGCCGTCACGGTTACCACGGCCATCGAGGGCTTGCGCACTATCGAGTGGGGCCACGCGCTTTTGGGTGACGGCCAGACCAACGTAATCATCATCACCATCATCATTATCTGCGGCCTGTTTGCCATGCAGCGCGCCGGTACCTCGTCGATCGGCAAGCTGTTCGGCCCGCTCATGACGCTGTGGTTCCTGTTCCTGGCAGGCGCCGGCCTGTTCAACATGCTCGGCAACCTGTCCATCTTGCGTGCGCTCAACCCCATCCGCGGCATCATGTTCCTGTTCTCGCCCATCAACCACTCGGGCATTATGGTGCTCGGCTTTGTCTTTCTGTCGACGACCGGCGCCGAGGCCCTCTACTCGGACATGGGCCACGTTGGCAAGGCAAACATCTATGCATCCTGGCCGTTTGTTAAGGCGGCCCTTATCCTCAACTACCTGGGTCAGGGCGCTTGGCTGCTCGCCAATAACTCCAACCCCCAGATGCTCGCGATGGATATCGTCAACCCGTTCTACATGATGCTTCCCGAGCCCCTGCGCCCCTTTGCCATCGTGCTTTCGGCCGTAGCGGCCATCATCGCCTCGCAGGCGCTCATCACCGGCTCGTTCTCGCTGGTATCCGAGGCAACGCGCCTCAACCTTATGCCGCACCTGCGCATCCACTACCCCAGCGACACCAAGGGCCAGCTCTATATTCCGCTCGTCAACAACATCATGTGGGTCGGCTGCATCTTCATCGTGCTGCTGTTCCAGAACTCCGAGCGCATGGAGAGCGCCTACGGCCTCGCCATCACCGTGACCATGCTCATGACCACGACGCTTTTGACGAGCTATATCGCCGGCATCCTCAAGCACAAACTGGGTGCCTGCGTCTTCGCACTGCTCTTTGGCGCCATTGAGCTGTGCTTCTTTGCCTCGTGCCTCACCATGTTCTTTGACGGCGGCTATGTCATGATCTTCTTGGCCGCGCTGCTGTTTGGCCTTATGTACGTGTGGCGCCGCGGCACCGCCATCGAGCGCACGCAGACCATCCTGCTGCCCGTCTCCAAGTACATTGACCAGCTCGACCGCCTGCGCAACGACGAGACCTATCCCGTGCTTGCCGACAACCTGGTGTTCCTCACCAACAGCCCCGACCCGCTCACGCTCGACCGCGATGTGCTCTATTCCATCTTGGATAAGCATCCCAAGCGCGCCAAGGCATACTGGTTCATCAACGTGTACGTTACCGATGAGCCCTATACGCACGAGTATTCCGTCGAGACCTTTGGCACGGACTTCCTGTTCCGCGTGCGCCTGGACCTGGGCTTTAAGGTCAACCAGCGCATCAATGCCTACCTGCGCCAGATCGTTGGCGACCTGATGGCATCGGGTGAGCTGCCGCCGCAGCATCACACCTACTCCATCTACGAGACACGCGGCAACGTGGGCGACTTCCGTTTTTGCATGCTGCGCAAGATGCTCGCCCCCGAAACGGACATCAACCGCAACGACCACCGCGTGATGGCCATCAAGTACGCCGTCCGCCGCGCCTGCGGAAGCCCGGCACGCTGGTACGGTCTAGAGAACTCGGCCATCATCATCGAGTACGTGCCCCTCTTTGCCCGCATGCGCCCGGCAGTCAAACTCGTGCGCACCCAGGTGCCGCTCGAAGTTCAGATCGAGGAAGCCGAGGAAATGGAAGTCGACATCTTCTCGGACGACTTGGTCAACGGCAACGAGGCCGGTAGAAACATGAACGTCGATCCCACCGAGCTGCTCGAGAGCGTCGCCGATACGCCCGAACAGCAACAGCTCGACGGCCTCGAGAGCGAACAACTCAACGACGTCAACTTCTAGTGACGTCACAAATCAACGACAGCGGCCCTGCACCTCACGAGAGACGCAGGGCCGCTTTGCATTGCAGTAAAGCTAGCGGCTACGAACGGCGTGGCTCGGGAACCACGAGCCTATCGGAGCTCGCGCCCTCGGCATCCATCAGGCTCACGTAGCGAATCGACGGATCCCCATACATCGCGTAGTAATAATTGCCCGTGCGCGCGCTAAAGCATCCGGTGTAGATAGTCTTCTCGAACTTGCCATCGCCCATCCTGGACGCTCCCTCGATCATCACCACGCCCTCGAGTGAGCGGAACATGCGAACGACGTTTTCGGTCTCGCTCTCCTTTTGTGGGTAATTGGCATTGAGGTACGCCGCCTTTACAAAACGGCTCGGCGAATAGCAATCGCCCGGAATGCCGCGCATGCCGGCACCGGCTCCATAGGGCTTAAGCTCGGCGCCACGCCATGTCGCCGTCTGCGGAAAATCGCTTGTGGCGGTGATATAGGTGCGGAGGTTTTCCATGTGCCACGGGAAGGTGGGCTGATTGGCGAGGGTGTCGACCGGATCGCCGTATACATGCAGGCCGTCAGCCATCATCTCGACCACGATGCTACGCTGGCTGTCGCCGATAATCCAATGGAGCAGCGACACGCCCAGCCCCTCTCCGGCAGATTTGGCGACAATCACCGTATCGCGCAGCGCAGCCTCGACCTCATCGACCGTCGAGAACGTCGCTGCCACCCACAGGGGAAACTCATAGGCCGCGATATTGGTCTTGCCGTCGACAGGGTCCTCGGCATACTCGGCATAACCCGGGAAATTGAGACCCGCCACGGCAAGGCCTGCATCGTTGCCGCAATCGAAGAACATAGGGTAGTTCTTGTAATCGATGCACATACCGATCACCGCGTGTGCCGCTGTCGCGTCGTCGATAAACGAATACGGAATGTGAAACCCGCGCGGCATCACGCGAACCTGTTGGCCGTAGTCAAAGCTCCAGTCGAGATTGCGGCCCAGATACATGTGGCCAGAATTATCGGTAAATCGAATACTCGTACACATAGCGCCTCCTAGCTTTACGTTCTTGCTAATTTCATTGTCTCCAAACAAAAAGGCGCTAAACACAAAAGCCCGGACATGACAACAATGTCATGCCCGGGCCAAAAGAGACGAAGTGCGGTGCTTTGGTCCCCTTAGACCAACTTTCCAAGACAGTGGTCAATCATGTGTTGAATCATCTGCGCCTCGAAGCCCACAAAGTCCTGCTTGCGCTCGCGCATCTTGCCGTCGACGATCACGTCATAAGCGACCTTGCACTTGATATAGCGCGTGGACTTGGTGACCTCCTCGTGCGTCAGGCAGCTCTCCTCCATCTTGCTGGCACCCAGGCCAAACACCAGACGGGGGTTGTAGAGCACGTGGGGCTCGCCGGCGTCGTCCAGGTAGACGCAGACCTTCTTGGTAACGCCAATCTGGTTAGCGGCAAGGCAGCCGGCATCGTCGAGCGACTTGATGGTATCGATCAGGTCCTGTGCCACCGACTCGTCCTCGACGGTCGCAACCTCGCAACGCTGGGACAGAATAGCCTCGTCGTGGCAGAGCTCTTTAATCATACGTTCCTCCATAGGGGTCGTTGTAACTGCTTAAGTATACGGTACCCACACATTTTCATGCGAAAAATACCGTCTGTCTGCTACAAAGCGCCGAACATCAACATGCGAGGAACATCAGCCTTTCAAAGGCGATATAGTAGTTGAGTTCGTGTCAATCGGCCTAAACTCGGGGCCGAGCAAGGAAAGGGTATGCATGGACGAACTATTTCACGTCAGCGAGCGCAAGTCCACAATCGGGACCGAACTCCGCGCTGGACTGACAACATTCCTGGCGATGGCCTACATCATCGCCGTCAACCCCGCGGTGCTCTCGGGCGCTGGCATCGATGCGGGAGCGCTCGCCTGCGCCACCTGCCTGGGCGCCGGCATCATGACCATCTGCATGGGCATCTTCGCCAACCGCCCGCTCGCCTGCGCGTCGGGCTTAGGCGTCAACGCGATGATCGCTGGAATCACCACCACCGTCTGCGGCGGTGACTGGCACGTGGCCATGAGCGTCATCTTCCTCGAGGGTATCGTCATCTTGCTGCTCGTGCTTTGTGGCCTGCGCGAGGCCATCATGGACGCCATCCCGGTTGTCCTGCGTCACGCCATCTCGGTGGGTCTGGGCCTGTTCATCGCCATGATTGGCCTGTGCGATGCCGGCATTATCACCGCTGGCGCCGGTACACTCGTCGGTCTGGGCGACATCACCTCCCCCACCTTCATCGTCGGCATCATCTCCATCCTGGTGACAGTCGCCCTCGCCTGCCGCAACGTCCCCGGCTCGCTGCTCATCGGCATCGTCGTCGCCGTCATCGCCGGTATCCCCCTAGGTGTGACCCATGCTCCGACCGGTATCATCGCCCCGCTCGACTTCTCGAGCATCGGTGGCCCCATCGCCGACGCCGGCGGCGTGCCCGCCATCGTCAAGGTCCTTACCGACCCCGCGCTCCTCGTCATCTCGTTCTCGCTGCTCATGAGTGACTTCTTCGACACCATGGGCACCGCGATGGCCGTGGCCAAGCAGGGCGAGTTCCTCACCGACGACGGCAACGTCGAGAATATCAAGGAGATCCTGATCGTCGACTCCGCCGCCGCTGCTGTGGGCGGTTTCATGGGTGTCTCCTCCATCACCACCTTCGTCGAGTCCACTTCCGGCGCCGCCGACGGTGGCCGCACGGGCCTCACCTCCGTCACCACCGGCGTGCTGTTCATTCTCGCCGCGTTCTTCTCCCCCATCGTCACCATCGTTTCCAGCGCCGCCACCTGCGGTGCTCTGGT
This sequence comes from Collinsella aerofaciens, assembly GCF_039752985.1. Taxonomy (GTDB): domain Bacteria; phylum Actinomycetota; class Coriobacteriia; order Coriobacteriales; family Coriobacteriaceae; genus Collinsella; species Collinsella aerofaciens_BT. The sequence goes on along the minus strand of NZ_JBDMHA010000006.1, from coordinate 30,978 downwards.
CTACGTCGGCTACCTCATGATGAGCGAGGCCTCCGAGATCGACTGGTCCGACGTGTCGCAGGGTTTCCCGGCGTTCATGATTGTCGCCGGCGTGCCCTTCACCTACTCCATCTCTGCCGGCATTGGCCTAGGCTTTATCGCCCACGTGATCGTCGCGCTCTTTAAGGGCGAGGCCTCCAAGATCAAGCCGCTCATGTGGATCGCAGCTCTCGCCTTCCTCGTCTACTTCTTCGTAGCGTAACGGCATAGTCTGCTAAAACAGAACACCAAAGCGCGGAGTCGCATCGAGCGGCTCCGCGCTTTTCTTTTAAAGCCAGGCAACGCACAGACGCGCGATGTTTTGCTTCCCAAGTTTTGGACATTTTGCCCTCCAAACGGCACTACCGCCGGCTACATCCTGCAGATATGCTGGGCTTAATCGCATAGGCCCTATGAGGATGGGAGTAACCATGGCCGCCTTGTTCACGACCCCCAATCGCAATGACAAAACCTCTGGAGCCCATTTTGTCGAGCCCGACGTGTGCCGTCGCACGCTGCTCGCACACGGCAGCTGGCGCCGCGTGACGCGCCGCATCGTCTGCGGCCTGGCCTGCGCGCTCACGGTGAGCTCGCTGCTCATGCCGAGCGTCTCGCTCGCGGCCGAGTGGGTGGACGTCGGCGGCGTCCGCCACGAAGCGGCCGCGGGGCCCGCGGGAGACGCCGCCGGCACCTGGAGCTGGGACGGCGCCGATGACATGAAGCTCAACGGCTATAACGGCGGCGCGATCGAGGCAGCGGGCAAGCTCAACGTGAGCTACGAGGGCGACAACATCGTCACTAACGGCGACGGCCGCGGCATCAAGGTTAAGGATGGCGCGAACGAGAACGCCGAGCTTAATATTCAGGGCGACGCGTCCAGCACGCTCAACGTGACATCTTCTCGTGACGCCATCACTTCCGTCGGCAGCATCAACATCGACGGCGCTGGCACTGTCAACGCCACGAGCACCGAGCACGATGCCATCGATGCCGGGGGCGATGTCACCATCAAGGGCTCGGGAAACGTTAACGCCACGGGCGATTCGGATGGCATCAGGGCCGACGGCAACATCACGATCGACAACAGCGGAACCGTCACCGCCAAGGCCACCGAGGATCAGGGTATCGATGCTAACGAGAACCTCATCATAAAGGGCGGCGGCAAGGTAGAGGCAAGCTCTATCAAAGACAATGCGATTTGGGCCGACGGCAACATCGAGATCTCGGGTGGCAGCCAGGTCAAGGCAAGCTCCGAGGAAGACGCCACCATCGACGGTAAAAACAGCCTCACGGTCACGAACGCTTCCCTCAACGCAAGTGGCGTTGGGTATGGCATCTATGTCTACAAGGGCATCACGTTCGATGGCGCAACCGTAACGGTCCGTGCAAGTGCAGGGAACGATGAAGCCAGCGCCCTCTTCACCGACGAGGACGACATCGTCATCAAGAACGGCTCGATCGTGGATGCGTTCGCAGAAGGCCAGTTCTCGACCGCAATCTTCACCAGAAACTACTACCCCAACGAAGCGGGTGGTCACATCTACATTAGTGACTCCGTTGTCAAGGCTATAGCCCGCTATGTCGAGTCCGGTAGCGACGGCCCCGATCACTACAGCAACGACCAAAGTGGCGCGGTCATTCCCGAGCATAGGGGCATGAACATCGGCATCTTTGCCCGGACCAAGGAGGGCATCACGCCCGCGACCATCTCGATTGTCCGCAGTAAGGTCACAGCTGAGGGAGGCACGGCGGCAATCTTCGCCCTTGCCGTGAGCGCGGACGGCGAGACAATCGGCACCATCGAGATCGAAGGCGCTCCCATACAGACGCCCACAGGCGGCAAGATCATTGGCTATCGCAACAAGGAAGAACTCGATGACGGCATCTTCTACGTGGTGGGTCAAACCATCGGCACGGGCGACGCTGTGATCGACTCCCCCTATAACGAAGCTGTCGCCAAGAGCACGGTCATCGCGCCTCCCGAGGAGATCAAACCCGAGGAGAAGCCAGGCGAGACCAAGCCCGAGGGTTCCAAGTCCGAGGGCACGAAGACGACCAAGACCGTTGCAGTTGCAGCCACGGGAGCAAAGATCGCCGGCAAACTCGCAGCAACCGGCGACGCCTCGAGCGCAGCCATCGTGGCAGCCGCCCTTGCGGGAACAGCCGCCATCGCCGCGGGCGCCGTGGTGAGCCGCAAGCGCTCGTAAACACTTTTTCGCACGGGACGGGTGGATCGCGGCCCTTGCCTTCCTCGTCTACTTCTTCGTAGCGTAAGGGCAAGGCTGCAAAAGCTGAACAATAAAGCGCGGAGTCGCCATGCGGCCCCGCGCTTTTCTTTTAGCGCCGGTCCCTGCGCCGGCGTGCGGCCTATTTCTCCCCCATTTTGGCCATTTTGCCCTCCAAACGGCACTACCGCCGGCAACATCCAGCAGATACGCTGAATCTAGTCGTATAGGCCCTATGAGAACGGGAGCAACCATGGCAGCCTTGTTCACGACCCCCAAACGCAATGACACTACCGCCGGAACCCATGTTGCCGAACCCGACGTTCGCCGTCGCATAGGACTCGCGCACGGCAGCTGGCGCCGCGTGACGCGCCGCATCGTCTGCGGCCTGGCCTGCGCGCTCACGGTGAGCTCGCTGCTCATGCCGAGCGTCTCGCTCGCAGCGGAATGGGTCAAGGTCGGCGGCAACAAGTACAACACCGCGGCGAGCGACGAGGCCGGTACCTGGTCGTGGGACGGCGCCGACGACTTGAAGCTCAACAACTATAACGGCGGCGAGATCCAGGCCGCAGGCAAGCTCAACGTGAATTACTCGGGAACCAACATCGTCACTGCCGAATGGATCGAAAGCATCAACGTTTCTCATGGCACTAACGAGAATGCCGAGCTCAATATCCAAGGCGACGAGGGCGGCACGCTCAGCGTGACATCTACTGAGGACGCTATCCTCACCACGGGTAATATCAACATCGACGGAGCCGGATCCGTCAACGCCACGAGCACTGGGTTTGATGCCATCAATGCCGGAGGTGATCTCGCTATCAAAGGTTCGGGCAACGTCAACGCCACGGGTGCATCGGATGGCATCAGGGCAAACGGCAATATCACGATTGACGACAGCGGAGCCGTCACCGCCAGGGCTACCAAGGACAAGGGTATTGGAGCCGACAAGAACCTCACCATCAAGGGTGGCGGGACGGTCGAGGCAAGCTCAGCCGATGGTGAGGCCCTTTGGAGCGGCGACAATATCAACATCTCGGACGGCAGCCAGGTCAAGGCAAGCTCCGAGGAAGACGCTGCCGTCGAGGCCAAGGGCAGCCTCGCAGCCACAAACGCCTCCCTCAACGTAAACGGTGTTGAATATGGCGTCTATGCCCACAAGGGCATCACCCTCGATCATGCAAACGTGACGGTCCGTGCAAGTAAAGGCAGATACGGTGGCGCCAACGCCCTCTTCACCTACCAGGACGACATCGTCGTCAAGAACGGCTCCACCGTGGACGCGTTTGCGGAAGGCGAGGTTTCGGCTGCATTCTCCACCAGAAACGATCGACCCAACGAGAAGGGCGGCCACATCTACATCAGCGACTCCGTTGTCAAGGCCATAGCCCGCTATGTCGAGAACGGCGACGGCCCCATCCCCTACAGCGAAAACCAAGATGGCGAGACGAGGCGCGAACCCCAAGGCGAGAACATCGGCATCATCGCCCAGACCAGCGAGGGCGTCACACCCGCAGTCATCTCGATCATCCGCAGCAAGGTAACGGCCGAAGGAGATACAGCGGCAATCTTTGCCCGTGCCATGAGCGCTGACGGCAAGACAATCGGCACCATCAAGATTGAGAACGCCGCCATCCAGACGCCCGAAGGCGGCAAGGTCATTGACTATCGCAAGCTCCGTGACGGCATCTACGAGGCAGGCCAAGCCATCGGCACGGGCGACGCCACGGTCGACTCCCTCTATATCAAAGCAGTCGCCAAAAGTACGACCATCGCACCTCCCGAGGTAGCCAAGCCGGAAGACCCCAAGCCCGACGAGACCAAGCCCGCAGAAAGCAAGCCCGCGGAGTCCAAGCAGAACCCCAAGCCTGAGGGCTCAAAGCCGACCAAGGCCGTTGCGGCTTCAACCACGAAAGCCAAGACTACCGGCGTGCTCGCGGCAACCGGCGACACCTCGGGTGCGGCCATCGTGGCAACCGTCCTTGCGGGAACAGCCGCTATCGCCGCAGGCACCATGGCGAGCCGTAAGCGTTCTTAGACGCCTCTGCGCACATGGCAGCTCCCGCGAAGGCCCCGAGCCCCAGCACCGTTTAACAACGCCACCGCCGAGCTCCCCTCCGGCGGTGGCGTTTTCCATATGCGTCCGCAGGGGATGCACGAGATTGTCTTTGGTCTAGCCCAACCGGCATACGCTGGCGTGCGACAATTGGGGCTGCCGATATCACAACACTGAGAGAAGCCCGTCATGGAAGCGCATCAAAAGCAGATAACCGTTTATTCGAATCATACGGAAAGCGCGCCTGTCATCTACCTTCCTGTGGTCGTGGGCGACGGCAGCGAGGTTTATAAGTGTTGCCGAGAGCTCGACTGTCCGCCATTCGCCCTCGTCACCATTGGCGGGCTCGATTGGAATCGCGAGCTGAGCCCCTGGGCATGCGACGGGACCGTACGCGATGCCGAGCCTTTCGGCGGCCAAGCTGCCGATTTTCTTGATGAGCTGCTGAATCAGATAATCCCCCAGGTCGAGTCGTCGCTTCCTCAGCCGCCCACCCGGCGCGGCATTGCCGGTTACTCGCTCGCGGGCCTCTTCGCACTCTGGTCCCTCTGGCAAACCGACGCCTTTGACCGCGCCGCGAGCGCATCGGGGTCGCTATGGTTTCCCGACTTTGTCGACCGTGCCAGCACGGCCCCTTTTGCCGGCAGCCCGCAAGCCGTCTACCTGTCACTCGGCAAAAAGGAAACCAAGACGCCCAACCGCATGATGCGGCATGTACTCGACGACACACGCGCGATGGAAACGTTGCTCGTCGAGCGCGGCATTCCAACAACGCTGGAGCTCAACCCCGGCAATCACTTTGCCCAAACCGACTTACGCATGGCCCGCGGCATCCACTGGATACTGACACATTAAAAATGGTACCCACACGCATATACGCATGGGCACCATATCTTGTTTTAGCTGAACGCAGCTGCTACTCAGCAGCCTCCTCAAGCTCGGAGACATCAAACTCAAAGTCGTTACCCGGCAGGATGGCGTTGAGCACAATGCCCACCAGTGAGCCCACGGCAATGCCGGACAGCGAAATGGTCACGCCGCCCAGCTCCAACACGATGGCGCCGGCGGTGCTGTACGCGATGCCGAGCGAAAGCACGAGCACCAGCGCGGCAACCAGCACGTTGCGGTTGTTCTGGAAATCGACCTGGTTCTCGATGAGGTTGCGGACGCCCACAGCACTGATCATGCCGTAGAGCACGAGCGACACACCGCCGATCACACACGCCGGCATGGCCGCAATGACAGCCGCGAACTTGGGGCAGAACGAAAGCACGGTGGCGCAACACGCGGCAATTCGAATTACGCGCGGGTCGAACACGCGCGTCAGGGCGAGCACACCGGTGTTCTCACCATACGTAGTGTTGGCCGGAGCGCCAAAGAGCGAAGCCAGAATCGTGGCAAGGCCGTCGCCGAGCAGCGTGCGATGCAGACCGGGATCGGCAATGTAGTTGCGCTCGCAAGTCGAACCGATAGCAGAGATATCGCCGATATGCTCGATCATGGTCGCGAAGGCCAGCGGCATGATGGTGATGATGGCCGTCGTGGCAAGACCGCTATCGAACTGCGGCCCAAAGAGTGCAAACACGGTGTTGTCCCACACGATGGGCAGACCGACCCACGGAGCGGCGGCAACGCCCGAGAAATCAACCTCGCCGAGCGCAGCCGCAACGGCATAGCTCACCACAACGCCCAGCAAAATCGGCACGATCTTGACCATGCCACGGCCCCAGATGTTGCAGATGACGATAACGGCAACGCCAATGACAGCCACAAGCCAGTTGGTCTGGCAGTTAGCAATAGCGGAACTTGCCAGGATCAAGCCGATGGAAATGACGATGGGGCCAGTCACCACCGGCGGAAAGAAACGCATGACACGCTTGGCGCCAAACGCGCGGAAGAGCGCCGCCAGCACCGGATAGAGCAGACCGGCACAAGCTACGCCCAGGCAGGCGTAGGGCAAAAGCTCGGTCTCGCCGTTGGGCGCGATTGCGGCATAACCGGCAATAAAGGCAAACGATGAGCCCAAAAATGCCGGCACCTTACCGCGCGACAGGAAGTGGAACAGCAGCGTGCCCAAGCCGGCAAACAAAAGCGTTGCCGATACCGAGAGGCCGGTGAGCACGGGCACCAGCACGGTGGCGCCAAACATGGCAAACAGGTGCTGTAGGCCGAGCAGGAACATGCGCGGGCGGCCGAGCGACGATGCGTCGTAGATGGCATCGCTGACGGCGGGCGTCGAGGACTGGGACATGGATGTCCTTTCGAATGGAAGGGCGATCAGGCATATCGGATAACCTGCCCGAACGATACGATCCGAACCATTGTACGCGATACACTATGCCTCGCACGCGCCGCCACCTGCAAACACTAGCGCTATTTCCAAACGCGCTCGGCAATGCGCTTGACCAGCGCGATCTTTGCCCATTGCTCATCCTCGGTCAGCTTGTTGCCAATCTCGCAGCTGGCAAAGCCGCACTGAGGCGACAGATACAGGTTCTCGAGCGGCACGTACTTTGCGGCTTCACGGATGCGCTCGACGATAACATCCTCGTTCTCGAGCTCTGCCGCCTTGGTGGTTACCAAGCCCAGCACGACCTTCTTGCCCGGGGCAACGTACTTGAGCGGCTCAAAACCGCCGGCGCGCGGCGTATCGAACTCCAGGTAAAATGCATCGACATCCTCGTTTGCGAACAGGTACGGCGCGATGGGGTCATAGCCGCCCTCGAAGGCATAGGTGGAGTGGTAGTTGCCGCGGCACACATGCGTGTTGATGACCAGATCGTCGGGCTTGTCCGCGATGGCGGCATTGTTGAGCGCCACGCCCAGTTCGCTTACCTTTTGCAGGTCGACCGGGCTCATGCCGGTTTTGGCGACAAAATCGGTGTCGCAGTAGATGCCCCAGGTGCAGTCATCAAACTGGATGTTGCGGCAGCCTGCTGCGTACAGGTCGGCGATCACCGTGCGATAAGCGGCTGCGATGGCATCGGCAAGTTCCTCATCGGTCTTATAGACAGCGCGCAGGCTCTCCTGCTGGCCGTCGCAGCGGTCGAGCGTGACTTCGGAGAACGTCTGGATCGGCGCCGGAATGGTTTGCCGCGCGACCTGGCCCTCCCCCTCGAGCGCCTTGACAAATTTAAAGTGCTCGACGAACGGATGGTTCTCGCCGCTAATGGGGCCGGTTACCACGGCGGTGTCGGCTGTGGTCTCCTCGTCGTGGAACATATAACCCGTACGCGAGGCACGGCGTTCAATGCCGTTAAGGCCCCACATAAAATCGAGGTGCCAGTAGCTGCGGCGAAACTCACCATCGGTGATGACCTGCAGGCCGGCGGCCTTCTGCTTTGCCACCAAATCGCGAATGGCATCGTCCTCGACGGCCTTAAGGCCGGAAGCGTCGAGTTTACCCGCGACATAGGCGGCACGGGCGTCCTTTACAGCCTGCGGACGAAGAAAGCTGCCGACAATATCGGCGCGAAACGGCGCGTTCGGTTGAATCGAAGTGCTCATAGATATCTCCCTTTGCATTGGTTGCTTTACTGGGACAGAGTATGAGCGCTCATATGACCATCGTAAAATATACGTTTATAACAGTTTGATATAGATGCTTCCTATATCAGTCTGGACTGTCATAAAGAGACTTGAACCGTGCGGAGCACAGCAGCCTAGATATGCTGACGAATCGCGTCGATATAGGCCCGACCGTAGCGCGTGAGCGTCGTGTTCTTGCGCGTGATGATGCCAATCTCCATGTACTCGTCCACGTCGAGCGGAATCGAGATAATGCCGGGGCCGTTGAGTTCGTGGCTAATCACGCCCGAGCACACCGTGTAGCCGTTGAGGCCCATGGCCAGGTTGAACAACGTCGCACGGTCGCGCACGCGGATATTCTTGCGGCGCTCAAACGTCGAGGTCAGTTCCTCGGAATAGTAAAACGAGTTGTAGCTGCCCTGCTCGTAGGACAGGAAGGGATAGTCCTCCAGGTCCTCGAGCGTCACGCTGGAGCGGCCCGCCAGCGGATGGTCTGCACACACAAAAACGTGCGGTGTGGCGCAGAAGAGTCCTTCGAACACGAGCTCGTTGGCCGCCAGCATGCGCTCGATGACCTCGCGATTGTGCTCGGACAGGTACAGGATGCCGAGTTCGCTTTTCATATGCGCGACGTCCTCGATAATCTCGTGAGTCTGCTCCTCGCGCAGGGTAAAGTCGTAGCGCGCGGCATCGAACTCACGGATCACATCGACAAACGCGTTGACGGCAAAGGAATAATGCTGACAGCTCACACTAAAGTGCGGCACCTGCTCGGATGCGCCCTTGTACTTACCTTCGAGCAGATCGGCCTGGTCAAGCACCTGTCGCGCGTAGCCCAAGAAGGTCTCGCCTTCCTCGGATACAACGACACCCTTGTTAGTGCGCTCAAAGATGCGCACACCCATCTCGTTTTCGAGATCGCGGATCGATGCGGTAATCGAAGGCTGCGACACAAAGAGCCGGCGCGAGGCCTCGGTGATGCTGCCGCATTCGGCAACTTTGACGACATACCTGAGCTGCTGAAGCTTCATGGCTTTCTCCCTAGACGTTCGTGACGTCGAAACCCGTCGCATCCATCTGGCGCATAAACGGCGGCATCTCCCCCGTCGCGGCGCAGGCGGCAATCTGATGCAGAACCCCGGCAACCGCATCGTCTGCCGCAGCGCCGATATGCCAGCGCGCGGCAGCCGTGACGGCCTCGTTGGCATTGGCGACTGCAACGGAGTTGGGAACGGCATCGATCATGGGCAGGTCGTTATCGGAATCACCGAATACGGCCACCTCGTCGGGCGTCAGGTCCAAAGCGCGCGCCAGCTCCAGCGCAGCGCAGCCCTTGTCCCAACCAGCCGGAAGGATGTCGAACAGGCGCACTCGGTTGTTGGGAAACACAAGCGAGAGTTCCGGCACCTCGGCGGCAACGCGCTCACGCAGCTCGGCAAGCTCTTCGCGCGAGCGGGCGCTCCAGATATTCGCCTTGAACACCGGCGCGTCATCGACAACAGGACGGCACGGGGCCTCTTCGCCTTTGAGCCATGCGTTGCCGCCCGACTCCATGGCGCGACGAACGCGCTCGGGATCACTCGTCACGCAATAGGCATCGTTGCCCCAAAAGCCATCGCCCAGGCTATAGACCTTCAGATAGGTATCGTCGGTCTCTTGCTCAAGATAGTCGGCAAGGCGCATGAGGGCACCGTTGTCGCTCGCACGGGAGGCAACAACCTCGCCGTCGACAAACATCACCTGGCCGTTACAGAACGCACCGGTCGAGAAGCACTCGGAACGATTTTTGAACATCCAGCCCATCGCGGACGGCTGGCGACCCGAAACCGGGCCAAAGTGCAAACCCGCCGCCTGCATGGCATGAATACCCTCAATGGCGTAGTCGCTGGCGCCGTCATGCCCGGCTGGAATCAGTGTATCGTCCATATCGGTCAGCACAAGTTTGATCATAAGGTCCCCTCGGTCATTCTTAATCCCATCTATTGTACCGACCTGCCAAAAAGGGACAGGTTTATTTCGGCAGGTTTCATCTGGGAAAACGCAAAGTCCCAGTTGTTACCTGCCAAAATAAACCTGTCCCTTTTTGGCAGGTGCGTTAGTATAGGGAACAACAGATTCGATGCGGGAGTGCCGGCGGTGCAAACCACAAGGCTGAGAGGGCAATGGGCCCAATCCTTTGAACCTGTCAGTTAATGCTGGCGTAGGGAGCATGCCGCCTTTACAGGGGCGCTGTCTATGCACAGCGCCCCTTTTCTATGCCAAGGAGGCATGTGCAGTGATTGATTCGGAACAGCTTAAGCAACATATGGTCAAGGCCGTGGAGGAGATTCGCGCTACCAATCCGATGGCCGGTTCCATCACCAACACGGTGACGATCGACTTTGTCGCCAACGCGCAGCTCGCCGTGGGCGGATCGGCCGCCATGGTCTATCTGCCCGACGAGGGCGAGGCACTCGTTGCCGGCGGCGGCGCCATCTATCTCAACATGGGCACGCTCTTCCCCATTTACGAGCAAACGATTCCCCGCGCGGCCAAGGCGGCACACGACGCCGGTAAGCCCTGGGTGCTCGATCCGGTGGGCCTGGGTATCGGTAGCCTGCGCACCCAGCTGGTCAACGAGCTCAAGCAGTACAAGCCCACCATCGTGCGCGGCAACGCCTCCGAGATTATCGCGCTCGCCGGCCTGTGGGGTCTTGAGGGCGAGGCGGCCGATCTGAGCCGCGTGCGCGGTGTCGATACCACCGACACGGTCGACGCCGCCCGTGGTGCCGCCGTGGCGCTCGCTCGCCACACCGGTGGCGCCGTTGTGGTCTCGGGCGAAGTCGACCTGATCACCGACGGCACGACGGTGGCCAAGTCTCACGGCGGCAGCCCGCTCATGTCCAAGATCACCGGCTGCGGCTGCTCGCAGGGCGGCGTGCTGGCCGTGTACGCCTGCGCCGCCGACCCGTTTACGGCAGCCGTCTGCGGCACCGCCGTCTACAACGTGGCCGGCACGCGTGCCGCCGCTGTCGCCGACGCCCCGGCAAGCTTTAAGGTCGCCTTTATCGACGAGCTCTACCGCGCAACCGCCCAAGACATCGCCGATAACCGACTCGAGCTCGAGGAGGCATAGGCCATGTCCGAGCCCGCAACCAATGCCGGCATGAACACGCTCGTCGCCGTGGCCATCGCCCCGTGCGGCACCGGCGATGAGCTATCCGCCGAGGTCGCCGAGGTCGTGCGTGTCATTCGCGAGAGCGGCCTGCCCAACCGCACCACCTCCATGTTCACCGAGATCGAGGGCGACTGGGACGAGGTCATGCAGGTCGTGCGCGACGCAACCTTTGTGTTGGCGAGCAAGGGCATCCGCACCGAAGTCGTGCTCAAAGCCGATATTCGACCCGGATTTACCGACACCATGACCGGCAAGCTCGAACGCATGGAAGCGCAGATCAAAAAGCAGGAGGAAGCACGATGAGCATCCGCGACAACCTTGATATCTCGGCCTATCTGGTACTCGGCCCCGAAAACACGCTCGGGCGTCCCGTGGGCGATGTGGTGGCCCAGGCGCTCGACGCCGGCTTTACCTGCATCCAGGTGCGCTCCAAGGTGGCAAGCGCCCGCGAGATCATTGCGCTGACGGGCGACGCCGCGCAGGCAATCGCACAGGCCGGCAAAACCGGTCAGGTTGCCCTGCTGATCGACGACCGCCTGGACTGCGTACTCGCCGCGCGCGAGCAGGGTATTGCTGTCGACGGCGTGCACGTGGGCCAGAGCGACATTCCCGTCGAGGTCTGTCGCAAGCTGCTGGGGCCCAACGCCATCGTGGGCCTTTCCGCCCGTTGCGAGGAGATGCTCGAGTACGTCAAGACCGCCGACATGAGCCTAGTCGACTACCTGGGCATCGGCCCACTCCACGAGACCGAGACCAAGCGCGACTGCGGACGCGCGGCCGACGGCTCTATCATCACCAAGAGCTTTGAGGACCTGGCCGCCCTCCACGCGGCAAGCCCCGTGCCCATCGTGGTGGGCGGCGGCGTCAAGACGGCCGACCTGCCACAGCTCAAGGCCACCGGCGTCGACGGCTTCTTTGTGGTGAGTGCCGTCTGCAGCGCCGATGACCCCTACGCCGCGGCCAAGGAGCTCGTCGACACCTGGCAGCAGGCGTAAGTCTAGGCCGAGCAGCTGATTCGCAGCCTCATATCTTCAGCAATGGAAAGCGCATCCCAGTTTGAGCCTCCATTCCGGGATGCGCTTTCCGCATGCGACCCTTACCCCGCCAGATACGCTTTCAACGCCGGCAAAGTCGCCTCCGCATCTCGACGACCGATCTGATAGATGCGCTCGAGCTCATCCGGTTCGCGGCACAGCGACGGCACCTTCACCGATTCGCTCGGCCGCACCATAAAGACCTCGCCGGCAGCCTCGCGACGCGCCAGGTCATCGAGCGTGGCATTGTAGACCTCATGCCGATGCTCAAGCGCCGCGACAAACTCCGGGTAGTGACGGAACACGCGCCGCAGCATGGGCATAACGCTGTTGGGCTGCTTTACAAAGCCCGCCGGTTGCGTCAGCACCACCACGTTGCGGTCGTAGCCCTGCGCAAACAGCCATGCACTGGGAATAGAATCAGCCACGCCACCATCCAGATATTTGTGTCCCTCAATGACAACAGGACGCGTCGCCACGGGAATAGCCGACGACGCCCGGATCCACTCGATATCGCGCTCATCGCCATAGGGCAGGTCGTGGTAGACAGCCTTGCCCGTCTCGATATCGGTACACACGCACGTAAACCGCATGGGACAGGCGCGATATGTCTCCAGGTCGATGGGATCGCGCTCGATAGGCACCTCGTGATAGGCAAAATCGGCATTGAACATATCGCCGGTCCGCAGCCAGCTTGCTACACCCGCATAGCGCTTATCGGCACAATAGGCCTTGTTATAGCGAATGGCGCGGCCGATCTGGCGCGATTTAAAGTTGTAGCCAAACGCCGCACCCGCCGAGACACCCACCATATGGTCGCAGGTCAAACCGTGCTCCATCCAAACGTCGAGCACGCCCGCCGTATACATACCGCGGTAGCCGCCTCCCTCGAGCGCAAGCCCCACCGTGTGTGATGTCTCCGGCTGTGTCATGCAACCATCTCCGTTCCCATGCTTTTGAACTCAACAAGTATATCTGTCAACGTATGCCGTCAAAAACGTGTTTATAAGCATTTATCGAACGTTTCCCAATGCATTCCCCATGCCGTACCGCAATGCCCCTAGATGGCCTTAGGCATGAACGCCCTTAAGAACGTTGCGGGATAAACATCGCCCGCACCATGCCGACGTCATCGCACGCAACGTGAGATAATTCTCAGCAGAAGTCACCAAAAGCAGAGGGAGTTTATGATGAAGGTTCTTTTGGTCAATGGCAGCCCCAAGGCAAACGGCAACACCGCCCGTGCACTCGCCGAGGTCGCCGAGCAGCTCAATGCCGAAGGTATTGATACCGAGGTGTTTCAGCTGGGCGCCAAGCCCATTCGCGACTGCATCGGCTGCGGTCAGTGCGGCAAGCTTGGCGGTCGCTGCACCTTTGACGATGACGTGGTGAACGAGCTCATCGCTGCCGCCAAGCAGGCAGACGGCTTTGTCTTTGGCTCGCCCGTCTACTACGCGCACCCCAGCGGACGCATCCTCTCGGCTCTCGACCGCGCATTCTATGCCGGAGGCAAAGCCTTTGCACACAAGCCGGGCGCTGCCGTCGCCGTCGCCCGTCGCGGCGGTACATCGACCACCTTCGATGTGCTCAACAAGTACTTCACCATCAACCAGATGCCCGTGGTCGCCTCCACGTACTGGAACAACGTGTTTGGTCGCGTGCCCGGCGACGCCAATGGGGACGCCGAGGGCCTTGCCACCATGCGCAACATCGGCAAAAACATGGCCTGGCTCCTTCGCTGTATCGAGGCAGGACAGGCCGCCGGCATCAACGCACCCGAGGCAGATCGAGCAACGACCAACTTCATCAGGTAGAACGGCGGAACAAATACATGAACGTGCAGATTTTTGGCACCAAAAAGTCCTTCGATACCAAGAAAGCACAGCGCTTCTTCAAAGAGCGCCGCATTAAGGTGCAGTTTATCGACCTTAAGGAAAAGGAGATGAGCAAGGGCGAGCTCACGAGCGTGATGCAGGCGGTCGGCGGCATCGACAAGCTGCTCAACCCCAAAGCCAAGGACGAGGAGACACTCGCGCTCATCCAGCACCTCACCCCTAGCCAGCGCTTCGACAAGCTGCTCGAGAACCAGCAGGTTCTAGCCGAGCCCATCGTGCGCAACGGCAAGAAGGCCACCGTCGGTTATTGCCCCGATGTATGGGGAGCCTGGGAGTAGCTTGTGTTATTTGCCGGCGCGTGGGTATAAGAGCAGGCGTTTGGCATAAGATTCAACTGTAAGCCATGTCTAACAAAGGAGGGCACATGCCCAACAAACCCGTGAAGATCATCATGCTTACCGGATACCTCGGTGCCGGCAAGACCACGCTGCTCAACCACATCCTCGCTAACGACGGCGGCATCCGCGCCGCCGTGATCGTCAACGACATCGGCGAGATCAATGTCGACGCCAGCCTTATCGCCGACGGCGGCCTTTCCGAGACCGACGACCTCATCCCGCTCACCAACGGCTGCATCTGCTGCACGCTTTCGGACGACCTGGCCAACCAGCTGCAGGGCATCGCCGATTCGGGCAACTTCGACTACATCATCATCGAGGCATCGGGTATTTGCGAGCCTATCCCCATCGCCTACACCATCTCGAGCTTCTGCGACGAGGCCAAGGTGGGCGGCGAGCCCAAGCTCGCGCTCGACAACATCGTGGCCGTGGTCGACTGCGCCCGCATGTACGACGAGTTCAACGGCGGTCGCGACCTGCTGGCAGAGGATATCGACGAGGACGACATCGAGAGCCTGCTCATCCAGCAGATCGAGTTCTGCTCCACGCTGATTCTCAACAAGACCGATACCGTGAGCCCTGAGCAGATCGCCGAGCTCAAGGCCATCGTGCGCAGCCTGCAGAAAGATGCCGTGATCGTCGAGGCCCAAAACGGCGAGGTCCCCATGGAGGAGCTGCTCGACACCGACCGCTTCGACTTTATGCGCGCCTACAACTCCGCCGCCTGGATCGATGCCATGGAGCATCCCGAGGAGCACGATGACCCCGAGGTGCTCGAGTACGACATCGAGACCTTTGTGTACTCGCGCCGCAAGCCGTTTGACCTGCAGAAGTTCACCGATTTTGTTGAGCAGGAGTGGCCCGACGAGGTCATTCGCGTCAAGGGTCCGCTGTGGCAGACCGGCAATCCGGACATGTGCTACATGTTTGAGCAGGCCGGCCACCAGATGCGCCTGATGGAGAACGGTCTGTTCGTTGACTCCGCGCCCGAGGGCGAGAAGCAGAAGATCATCGACGAGAACCCCGAGATCATGCAAATTTGGGACGACGAGACGGGCGACCGCATGACGAGCCTGTGCATCATCGGCCGTCACATGGACAAGGATGCGCTCATCGCCTCCCTCGATGCCTGCCTGTCCGACTGGCACCGCGCCTAGGTTTATCCAAGCGGGCATTTTTCCGCCTACGTAGCCGCCAAACCACCACGAAGGTGCCCTTCGTGGTGGTTTTTCGTTCTGAGCCAAGGAGATTCATGTTCAACATCGTGCTGTATGCGCCCGAGATTCCGGCCAATACGGGCAATATCGGCCGCACCTGCGTGGTTGCCGGCGCCCGCCTGCATCTGGTAGAGCCGCTGGGGTTTTCGCTCGATGACAAGACGGTGCGTCGCGCCGGACTGGGCTACTGGCAAAACTTGGACGTGACGACCTATGCCGGCTGGGAGGATTTCCTTGCGCGCAACGGCCTCTCCCCTGCCGACGAACGTCTGCATCTGCTGACCAAAAAGGCACGCCGCACCTATGCGCAGAGTACCTACCGCGATGGCGACTACTTGGTCTTTGGCAGCGAGAGCTCGGGCATTCCCGAGCCACTGCTTGCCGCGGCGCCCGAGCGCTGCGAGCGCATCCCCATGTTGCGCGATTGTGACTCACTCGACAACGCCGAGGCCTGGGAAGCCCACGAGGAATCGCTGGGACATACCGAGGACAGCCACGAGGCCATCCTTCAGCAGGATATCTGCGGCAACTTCGTCAATCCGGACGACTACCGCATCAGTGCACTCAACCTCTCCAACAGCGCCGCCATCGTCCTCTACGAGGCCCTACGCCAAACAGGCTTCGCCAACATGTGACAAAGGGGCTGTCCCTTTGTCGCATTGCCTATAGGTAGCGACCGGTAATGCTCTTGGAGCAGGCAGCGATGTCGCCCGGCGTGCCGGCGCAGACGATTTGCCCGCCGGCGTCGCCACCGCCCGGGCCCATGTCGATCACATAATCGGCGTTACGGATAAGGTCGAGATCGTGTTCGATCACGATAACCGTGGCGCCCTTGGAAACAAGGCCGTCGAACACACTCAGCAACACCTGAACATCGAGCGGATGTAGTCCGATCGTGGGCTCGTCGAATACGAACACGGCATCGTCCTGCACGCGGCCCATCTCGCTCGCGAGCTTAAGGCGTTGTGCCTCGCCGCCCGAGAGCGCCGGCGTGGGCTCACCGAGCGTGAGATAGCCCAAGCCTAGGTCATGCAAGGTCTGCAAGCGCGCCTGGACTTTCTTGAGTCCCACCGTGGCGTCGAGGGCCTCGTCCACACTCATGTCCATGAGCTGCGGCAACGTAAGCAAGCTCCCGTCCTTGCCCTCGCGATGGATATGCGAGGCGGCCTCGGCGTAGCGCGAACCACGGCATGCCGGGCAGATGATCTCGACGTCGGGCAAAAACTGCACGTCGAGCGATATCGAGCCCGTGCCGTCACACGTAGGGCAGCGCAAGGCGCCGGTGTTGTAGCTAAAGGCGCCCGCCTTGTAGCCGGCTGCCTTAGCCTCGGGCGTACGGGCGAAGGCGCGGCGCAGCTCGTCATGAATGTCGGCATAGGTCGCTACCGTCGAGCGTACGTTGGCGCCGATGGGCGTAGCGTCAATCAGATTTGCGCGGCCAATGCCCTCGGCATCGACCCAACGCACGTGCCCCGGCAAGCGCTCGCCAGCTGCCTGCGCCTTAAGTGCAGGAATGAGCGTCTCGAGCACGAGCGTCGTCTTACCCGAACCCGAAACGCCCGTTACCGCGACAAGGCGGCCGCGCGGGATATCAACCTCGAGCGGCTTGACGGTATGGATGGCATCGGTTGCCATGCGGATATGTCCCTGGTCGAACATTTCGTCGTCAGTCACCTGCGGACGCAAGCGCTTGAGCTCGGCGCGCAAAAACGGCGCGATACGGCTGCCCTGCGATTGCTCGACCTCGTCTACCGTACCAGCGGCGATTACACTGCCGCCGCCTGCTCCGGCAACGGGGCCCATCTCGACCAGATAGTCGGCTTCCGCCAGTACGCGCGTATCGTGGTCGACAACAACCACGGTGTTGCCGTCATCCACCAGATCGCGCATCACGCCCACCAAGCCGTCGACATTGGCGGGATGTAAGCCGATCGAAGGCTCGTCCAGCACATAGAGCACGCCCGTCGATCGGTTGCGCACCACGCGGGCGAGCTGAACGCGCTGGCGCTCACCCGTGGAGAGCGTGGCACCAGCGCGGTCGAGTGAAAGGTAATCGAGACCCAGGTCGACCAGACGACGGGCCACGCTCAAAAACGAATCGCAGATATCCGTCGCCATGGGCCGCATCTCGGGCGGCAAGGATGCGGGCACCCCGCGCACCCACTCAACCGCATCGCCAAGCGTCATGGCCGCGGCCTGCGCCAGATTGATACCGCACACCTGGGGCTGGCGCGCAGCCTCGGAGAGACGCGTGCCGCCGCAATCGCGGCATGCTCCCTCGCGCAAAAAGCGCGCAACGCGTTTGAGGCCCTTGTCGTCCTTAACCTTGGCGAGCGCATTCTCGACGGTATAGACGGCGTTGTAATAGGTGAAGTCGAGCGGCGTGGCACCCTCGCCGTTTTTGGGAACGTAGAGAATGTGCTTCTTAACCGCCGGGCCGTGGAACACGATGTCGCGTTCTTCAGGCGTGAGCTGGTTAAACGGCACATCGGTGCGCACGCCCATCTCGCCAGCCACTTGCTTCATCAGATCCCACATGAGCGTACCCCAGGGAAGCACCGCGCCCTCGTTGATAGTCTTTGACTCATCGGGCACCAGGCTCGCTTCGTCCACCTCGCGCATGACACCGGTGCCGCCGCAGGTGGGACAGGCACCGCCGCTGTTAAAGGCAAGGTCCTCGGCGCTCGGCGCGTAGAACTCGCGACCGCATGCAGGGCACGTGAGCGACAGGCCCGCAGCCACGTTAAGGCTCGGCTCCACGCGCGCCCCGCAGTGCGGACACACGTGATGGGCGCAACGGCTAAAGAGCAGGCGCAGGCTGTTGTTGAGCTCGGTCATGGTACCAAAGGTCGAGCGCACGCCCGGCACGCTGGGGCGCTGATGCAATGCGAGCGCCGCCGGTACGTGCAATACCTCATCCACCTGGGCGTGTTCGGCCTGCGTCAGGCGACGTCGAGTATAGGTGCTGAGCGCTTCCAAGTAGCGGCGCGAACCCTCGGCATAAAGAACCCCCAGTGCCAGCGAACTCTTGCCCGAACCCGATACGCCGGCAATACCCACCAGCTTTCCCAGCGGAATATCGATATCGATGTCTTTGAGGTTATGGACGCGCGCGCCGCGTACCTCGATAGCCTGCGGGCTCATCTTCTGTTCCGTCACCTTTATCACCCTACTCATGCCATAAAACTCGATCGCGAACGTACGCGCCCAGCATGGGCACGGTAAATCGGACGAGGCCGTATCCGGCAGCCTCGATGACACGCTCGCGAATCAGGCTTGCGCGATATTTGCTCGCCCAGCTCTGGGTGCGATCGCAGCGCTCAATGATATCCGCCATGCGAGTCGGTTTGCCCTCGTCAACCGCCATGGCCTCGATAAAAAGGCGCTGTGGACTGCGCAGCCCGTAATATAGAGGCGCGTCAACCGCTTCGTAGAACTCGGAGACGGCATCCGCATGGCCATCCTCGACATCGTGCCTTTCGATGACTTGCGAGCCACGCCGGACAGCAGAGCGCCACATGTAATAGCCCACCAGCTGAACCATATAGGGATGCCCCATGCTCTTGTGTGCCGCAAGATCCGCCGTCCCCGCGTCAACGTAAAGACCAGCGTTTTTGACCGTCTGGATATATGAATCGCGCACCTTGGGCAAAGAAATCGCCCCCAGCGTACGCTGCTGGGCACGCCGCAAAAACGTCACGCTCGGCTCTTCGAGCAGATCGTCAACCATACTGGGTAAGCCGGCAAACACCAGCGCAAGACCGCGCTGGTCGCTATCGGACAAGCCCGTGGCATCCTGGTCTCCGAGCACCTGCTGATAGAGAACGGCAAGGGCCGCCAGCTCCTCGATAGACGCCGATTGTGCCTCGTCAATCGCAAACAGCATGCCTTTGCCTGGATCGAGCTTCTTAAGGCGCTCGTTGACCAGCCCGCGCAGCGTTTCACCCTTTGCACACGCCGCCTCGACCGACATGCGCCCGAATGATGGACTGAGTTCCATTGACGTCACAACGGGTTTATTCGAGCGAAGTGCATCGGCCAAGCGGTCGCATAAGCCAAGCGAAGCGGAATCGGAGACAACCGCCCATCCGCGCTCATTGGCTAGACGTTGCAGCTCCCGCAGGAGAACCGTCTTGCCGCAACCGCGGTTTCCCGTAATGAGTATGAGCCTGCCCGGCGCTCCGGCGCCGTTATCGAGCCCTTCCTCGAAATCTTCGATGACCGACTCGCGACCGATGAGTATCGGAGGCCGCTTGCCAGCCGTGGGCTTAAAGGGATTTGGATTCATGTCGGCCTCCTCGGATTGGCAAACCTTGGCAATAGTTATACCAACTTGTACCGAGTTATACCAATAGCATGTGACAAAGGAACTGTCCCTTTGTCACATGTGGCCGAAAAACTCGGCGTCTGCTGCTCGCCAGGGGCGAAAGGTGGCGGGATCGACCTTTACGTGCGCCGTGGCGGGGACGTCGTGCCACTTGACGGTGTAGCCGGCGCCATGAGAGCAGAAGACCGAGTCGGGCGTATTGGGCAGATCGGCCTCGGGCTTATAGGCGGCCGCCTCAATTACGCGCTCAGCATCATGACAGGGCGCGTGGCCGGCAAACTCCAGGTACAGATGCCCGCGGCCACTCGTATAGGCAGCCACCTCCAGCGCGTAATCCTGCACTTCGGATGCCGGCACGCGGCCCATGAGCTTGGCGCGGTCTCCCGCCATCGTCGGCGGCTCGTACTCGGCACCCATACGCGTAGCATCCGAAAGCGCCCGGCCCACACACTCCCCCGGCACCTCGAGCTCAAAGTGGTACCACGGCTCCAACAGCACCGCCGCGCCCGCCTCACGCGCCTGCATGAACCCCTGGCGAATCGCGCGGTACGTGGCCTGGCGAAAATCGCCGCCCTCGGTGTGTTTGGCATGCGCACGGCCGCCCGTGAGCGTAATGCGCACATCAGTGACGGGCGAGCCAGTCAGCACGCCCAGGTGATCGCGCTCCATGGCGTTGGTGAGCGCCAGACGCTGCCAGTTCAAGTCGAGCTCGTCAGTCGAGGTCACGGTGCCAAATTGCACGCCCGAGCCCGCCGGTAACGGCTCCAAACGCAGATGTACCTCGGCATAGTGGCGCAGCGGCTCAAAGTGGCCCACGCCCTCGACCGGCTGCGAAATAGTCTCCTTATAGAGAATGACGCCGGGCTCAAACGCAATCGAAAGGCCAAAACGATCTGCCAACACCCGCTGCACGACCTCGAGTTGCACGGCGCCCATCAGCTGCAGGTGAATCTGCTCCAGATGAGTATTCCAGCTTACGCCGAGCATAGGATCTTCGTCCGCTAACTCTGTCAGTGCTTTGAACACCGCGTGGACATCGTGTTCGCCCGGAAGCACCGTATAGGTGAGAACCGGCGCAATGACAGGCGCATCGCCCGCGGGCTCCGCACCCAGGGCGTCCCCTGGGCGAACGTGCGCAAGACCCGTCACGGCACAAATACCGCCAGCGGCAACTTCTTGGGCAAGCTCATACTTCTCGCCGTTATAGATGCGCACCTGATCGACCTTCTGCTCCCATGCCTCGGCACCGGAACGTCCGCTAATCATCTGCTTGGCATGCAGCATGCCGCCCGTCACCTTGACCCAGGCAAGACGCTCGCCACGCTCTCCACGACTCACGCGGTAGACACGCGCGGCGAACTCCTGGGGCCATGTTCGCTCGCGCATCAGAGCACATATGCCGTCGAGCAGCTCTGCCACGCCCTGGTCCTTGAGCGCCGATCCCGCAAAGCAGGGAAACAATTTGCGCTCGGCAACCATGCGTGACAGCATTGCGACAGAAAGCTCACCCGCCTCAAGAAACTCCTCGAGCGCCGCCTCGTCCAACGCAGCAGCGTCCTCCTGAACGGAGCCGCCCGCCAGCAGTTCGCTGGCATCCAGGCAGCCCTCGGAAAGACGTTGCCCAAGTTGTGCCAGCAAAACATCGCGGCCGGGATTCTCCAAATCGATTTTGTTGATATAGATGAACGTCGGGATGTCATAGCGTGCAAGCAGGCGCCACAGGGTTTCGGTGTGCCCCTGCACGCCGTCGTTGGCACCCACAACTAAAATCGCGTAGTCCAGCGCGCGCAATGTGCGCTCCGCCTCGGCCGAAAAATCGACATGCCCCGGTGCATCCACGAGCATGACGTGGGTATCGCCATGGTCGAGTACGGCCTGCGACGAGAAAATCGTGATGCCACGCTCGCGCTCGATCGCGTCAGTGTCCAGATGCGAATCACCATCGTCCACGCGGCCGCGCTTGCGAATGCGACCCGCGTTGAACAGCATGGCCTCGGCCAGCGTGGTCTTGCCGGCATCGACATGCGCCACAATTCCAACGACCGCTTGCTTCGACATGGCTCTCCTCTTATTGCAAGCCCATCGCACGCGGCAACGGGCATCCTCGTTCCACACTGGATGATACAATTTACGGGCCGGCGGGCGAAGCGGGCCCTATCCCCCGACCGAGCTCATCGCCCCGCGTTGCCGCGCGGCGATTTTCGTAGGTTCGCGCCTTGCGAAAGCCGGCACCTCCCTTTTTTGTCTGCCCGGGGTCATCTGGGACGGTAGCAACGCGAGCCCCACAACAACGCGTTTTACCAAAAATGGCCCCACTCGGGGCCATTTTCATTTCGGTGAAACGCTGGTATGTGACTCGGCCTTTATGCCTCGCGCAGCCAATCAAACGCGACGCGCGGCGTACCGTCCGACACATATACGATACCGGCGCGCTTAAACCCGGCCTTGGCGATGGCTCCCTGCATGGGCAGGTTGTCCTGATGCGTGTCGATGCGCAGGTGATCGGCACGCTCCTTGGCAAAGGCAAACATCGCAGCCGCGATACCGTGCACGGTGCCATCGGACGCCACACGGTGCAGCACGGCGTACGGAGTGTCGCTGCGCCATTGACCATCCTCAATTACGTCATAGCACTCGTCCGGGCCGGGCAAAAAGGCAAACGTCGCCACCACGCGGCCATCGACTTCGCACACATAGCTGCCACCGGCGGCGATATCGGCAGCCAGTTGCTCGGCAGAAGGCGTGCCCTCGGGCCACTGTGTGGCGTTGCCATGCGCGCGCATAAAGGCGCGGGCCGCGTCATAGATAGCCATGACAGCGGGAATGTCGGTATCGAGGGTTTTTCTGATCATCACGCGGCGACCTCACGTTTATTGGTATCACTTTGATTGAGCAATGATACCAACGTTTGGAGAGGGGCGCGATGCAGATGGGGAGCAAAAAGCGAGCCGCCTGGTCAAAAGCAAAAAGCGAGTTTTTGAGCACTGCCACCGGCGGCGATATGAGCGACCTGTTTGCACGCGAGGACGAGCGCCGCGACGCCCTGGACGCCGAGCGCGATGAGGCCTGGCGCTACAAGTCGTGCGAGCGCAAAAACCGTTACGACACGCGCGCCGAGGCCGAGGCCGTTATGGCCGACTGCGAAAACCGCGGGCGGCGCGGTTTGGCCTGCTACAAATGCGAATACTGCGGCGGATGGCACCTGACGTCGCACCCTTGGAAATAGGCGCCGCATCGGCACGGCATTGACGGAGCGCCAGCCATCGCACGCAAGCTACGGGCGCGGCGGCACCAAAACATCGTAACGAACGGCCTTGCCCGCAAGTTGATAGCTCGGCTTAACGCCGGCAAGCAGTGGCCCCTTCACCGGCCGCTTGATAACGACCTTGCGCGGATGCACAGCAAGCGCCGCCTCGACCAGCGATTCCTCATCGGTACATGGCTGTTCCAGATGGTGCAAGAGTTGGAACTTCTTTTTGACCGCCGCACTTTTGGTGCGCTCGGGAAACATGGGGTCCAGATACACCACGTCGGGGGCGGCAAGCTCGCCCCGCCCGATCAACTCAGCTACATGGCGAAGACCGGCAATGCTGTCCTCGCCCGCATGTAAGCGCATGCGCGCCACGGCTGTCGCAAGCGCCGGATCATCTGCCGCGCGATCCAAGGCATCCTTGAGGAGCGCCGCGATCACGCAATCCTGCTCATACAGATCGACGGCAAAACCCGCAGCCGCCAGCAGCAGCGAATCCTCGCCAAAGCCTGCCGTGGCGTCAATCGCCCATGGGCTCTCGATGCCTTTTGTGCGCGCGGCCTTTACCAACAGCTCTTGCTGCAGACGGCCCTGCTTGAGTCGCGGCAGCATGCGGCCAAAATCCGCGCGCAGCTCCATCGTGCCGTCGGTGAGCGTGAGGCCCTCGGGCTTCCCGATCAGCTCAAGCCCCGCGGCCCGAGCAACAGATAAGGGATCGACGACGCCCATGGACACTCCTTAACAAGCAAAACGAATACGCGGGGCACCGTTTATGTCAGCACCCAACCGTTCGCTATTGTCCCACATGCGACATGGCCCACAGCATCCCAATGCAAAGCACCGTCATCAATCCCGTGCACACGGCAGCGATCGCAGAATCACTCATGCGCCTTCCCAACGACCGCGGCTCATGCACTTGCCCTGCTCCGTACATCATGGCTCCTCCTTGAGACCAGCTCTTACCATGGACCCATCATCGCAGCGCCGCGCATACGCTGCCATCGATTTGACTTACGCCCAGCCTTCCTTTTTGAAAGGTTGGGCTTGGCTGCGCGGGCTCAATGCGCTTTCAAACGCATGCATCGCCGCGTTGAACTACAATGTGCTTCACCATATGTGCAGTACATTGGGTGCGCCAAGTTGGCGTACTCGTATCGAAAGGACCAGCCATGAGCTTCACTCGCAAGACTCTCAAAATCCTTGCTCTCATCTACTTTGTTTTGGGCATCGCCAGCCTCGTCACCGCCGGCGTCGGTATTGCCACGGGCGGTCTCGATTCCACGTACGGTTCGTACGCCACACTCGCAGCGGTCGTGCTTATCGCCAAGGGTCTCGTCGACCTTGCCGCAGGCGTCGCCGGTATCAAGGGCGCCAACAAGCCTTCGCAGGTGGACGGCGCGTTTAAGCTCGGTATTGTTGCCGCGGTCGCCACGCTTGCCCAAGCGGTGCTCACGCTTCCCGCGTTTGGCGGCGACGCCATCAACTTTGGCGCCTTTGTCATCGTGGTGTACGACCTGTTCTTTGTTCAGCAGGCACACGCCGTTAAGGCCGAGAACAAGGACCGCCTATAAGCGCTCGCTTCTCATAACCCCTGCAGCCAGGCAACTAAAAAGGGCCGATCGCGCATCTCCGCGGTCGGCCCTTTACGTTTGCCCAGATAAAACCTACCAAAATAAACCTGTCCCTTTTTGGCAGGTTGTTAGCTGTGGCGGTACTCGGCGATGATGAAGTCGATATCGGTCTGGAGCGTTTCCAGGTTTGCCAGGCGCTCTTTGTCGGCAGGGCGCGTGCGGTAGTAGTACGGCGTCATCTGGAACACCGCCTCGATATCGGCCTGGGTCTGGAGCGTAATATTCGCAGACACCCGCTGCGTTCCGACCAACTCGAGCTCGGTGGTCTTCGGCAGCTTCTCATCGTTAAGGTACGGCGTGTCGTAGAGCACCTCCTTGAGCCCAAAGAGATGACGGGCACCCGGCACCACGGTGTAGAGCGAGCCCTCGGGTGCCAGCACGCGGGCAAACTCGCGCTCGTTAAAGGGGGCAAAGAGCTCGGTCACCATATCGAAGGCGCCATCGGCCACGGGGACGTCCTTCATGTTGGCCACGAAATAGGTCGCATCGCCGCGCTTGGCGGCAAGGCGTACCATCTCTTTGCCCAGGTCGAAACCGTAAGCATCCACACCCGGCACCGCGCCCATGGCGCTGGTGTAGTAGCCCTCGCCGCAGCAAATATCGAGCAACGTCATGGGGCCGTTCGTAGACGCAGCGCACCCAGCCGCCCGCTCACGCACCAGCTCGACCATCGCATCGCGCAACGGCGCATAGTAGCCACGGTTTAGAAAGTCACGACGGCTGCGTGCCTGCGACTTGGGATCGCCCATGGAGTCGCCGCTCTTGGACGAGCGCAGTAGATATAGATAACCCTCGCGCGCACGGTCAAACCGGTGTCCGCCCGCACATGCGGCCCCACGCTCATCGTCCACCAACGGTTCATGGCAAACGGGACACAACAACATGGCAACTCCTTAGCGCGAACAACACAACGCCCACCATTGTCTCACGCCTTCCCCACCTAGTCATTGGGGACGTTCTTGAATGACTAGTTAGAAGAGATAAGGAGTGTCCCCAGCTGCCGACAGAAAAGGAACGTCCCCAAGTGCCGACTGGTTGCATTAGGAGTATCATCATCTGCGCAAATAAGCACGAAAGAGCATGTTAGAGATTGAGAGCGTATGGCTGACACCGTATCTAAGCACATTGACATGACCACCGGCTCGCTGTGGCGCAATATTCCCCTGTTCGCCTTCCCCGTGGCCGCCACGAGCATCTTGGAGCAGCTGTCGAACCTCATCGCCACGGTCATTATCGGTAACTTCTCGGG
>NZ_JBDMHA010000006.1:0-4903 GCF_039752985.1 Collinsella aerofaciens | reverse complement strand
ACATGGTCAAACGCGCCGTCCATACCTCGATTTTAATGGCACTCGTGGGCTTTGTCGTCATCGCTCTGGGCGAGATCTTTGCCGAGCCCATGCTCGCCGCGCTCAACGTTCCCGCCGAGACCATGCCGCTCGCCTCACTCTATCTACGCGTCTTTTTGCTGAGCATGCCCTCGATTTTGCTCTACAACTTTGAGGCCGCGATCTTCCGCTCCGTCGGCATCACCCGCATGCCGCTGCAGGCGCTTGCCGTGTCCACCGTCCTCAACATTGGCCTGGACCTCATCTTTGTCCCCGTACTTCACTGGGGCGTCGCGGGCGTCGCCATCGCCACCGCCATCGCCTACACCGTCAGCGCCGCTACGCTCTTTATCCGCCTGCTCAAGACCGACTCTGTCGTCCGCGTCACCCCGCGTGACTTGGCTATCGACCCCGTCGCCCTCAAGCGCATCGTCAAGATCGGCCTGCCAGCCGGCATCCAAAGCGCCGTCTTTGCCGTAGCCAACATCATCATCCAGTCCGCCATCAACAGCCTGGGCACCGAGCTCATGGCGGCATCGAGCGCCGCCATGAGCTTGGAGTACGTATGCTACAACCTGCTCAACAGCTTTAGCCAGGCGTGCACCACCTTTGTGGGACAAAACCACGGTGCCCGCCAGATCGACCGCTGCACCAAAACGCTCAAGGCCTGCCTGGTCGAAGGCGGTATCGTCGCGCTCACCACGATCATCGTTATTGTCGGCCTGGGGCGCGAGATCTTGTCGCTGTTCAACAGCGATCCCAACATCGTCTCGATCGGCTATATCCGCGTGTGCTCGATCTTCCCGGCGTACGCCTTTAGCATGTTCTACGAAAACATGTCAGGCTACCTGCGCGGCTTTGGCATCTCGCTCACACCCGCCCTCATCACCATGATCTGCGTCTGCGGCATCCGCTTCTACTGGGTGTTCTGCGTGTTCCCGCACTTCCGCACCTTTGCGAACATCATGATGGTCTACCCCATCAGCCTGGGCACCACGGCGTTCTTTATGGTCGTGGCGGTACTACTTTGCCACCCGGCACGCACCTATCGCGCCACCCAAGCCAAAGCGACAGCCCGCTAAACACCGCACTCAACGCCACGACAGTCATTAATTGACAATATGCGAGCTCATATAGTCGATAAAGCGCCTCGTGGCGATAGGCATGGTGTCCCAGCTGCGCCAGGCGGCCACCACGTCGCGCGAGGGGGCATGCACGATGGGCCGCACACGAATATCGGCTCGCATGCCCTCCACAGTACGACGGTAGAGCATGCTCACGCCTAGGCCCTCCTCCACCATCGCCATGATGGTGTAGTCGTCAGTCACCTCGCTCGTCACGTGCGGCGACAGCCCATGCGCCGCAAATGCATCGAGCACCAGGCTCTGTTCGCCCTCATCCAGCAGTACAAACGGCTCGGACGCCAGGTCGGCGAGTGTCACCTTTTCCTTTGCCGTCAGCGGATGCGCGGCCGGCAACAATGCCACCAACTCGTCGTGATAGACCACGCGCTTCTCGAGCCCAGCGGTAAATCCGCGTGCCGTAAAGCAAAAATCAACCACGCCATCGTGCACCCACTGGGCGTTGCGCGTGTAATCGCCCTGCTTGAGGGTAAAGCGTACGCCCGGGTGCAGCGTACCAAAGTCGCGGATCACGCGCGGCAACACGGTTCGACTCACGTTGGTAAACGTCGCGATGCGAATATCAGTCGACGAAAGCCCCAGCAGCTCCTGCCGCTTGCCCTCGAGCTCGAGCTCGGCGGTCACAATCTGGCGCAGGTACGGCAGATATTGTTTACCGTCGCGCGTAAGCGAAACGCCCTGCTTTCCGCGCTCGATAAGCGTGGTGCCCAGCTCGCGCTCGAGCGCCTTGACGGCCTGGCTCACCGCACTTTGCGTATAGCCCAACTCGTCCGCCGCGCCTTTAAGGCTGCCGCGGTCGACCACCATACAAACAATCTGATACCGCGATGCCATCGTGCCTCCACATCAATGCAGCCGTAAAACGTTTTGCCAGCGCTTTTCGCGCCTACTTTAGCGTTTCTTAATCATACTGAAGATACATTCGCTTTACTACATCAACATCTGAGAGCAGAATCCTTTGTGCGAAACCGTTCTGTAACAAAAGGAGTCCCATGGATCGCAAAAAAGCAATCGCGCTCTCATTTTCCGTTCCCGTCGCATGGGGCTTTTCGTATCCCCTCATGAAGATCGGCATGGACAGCATGAACGCCACGAGCATCGTCGCGTTGCGCTGCATCATCGCCTTTGTGGCCTGTCTGCTGCTCTTCCACAAGCGCGCGTTCCGCATCAACCGCGACCTTATGGTTCGTGCCGCTATCATCGGCGCCATTATGGCAACCGAGCTCACCTGCATGTGCTTGGGCTCCAGCCTCACTTCTGCCTCCACTGCCGGCTTTTTGCAGAGCCTGACGGTCGTGATCGTGCCGTTTGCCAACGCCGCCCTGCTGCGCCGCGCCCCCGAGCGCAAGGTGCTCATCGGCACGGCTATCGTCACCTGCGGCATGCTGCTGCTCTCGGGCGCCGACTTTACCAGCCTGAATCCCGGCGCGATCATCATGCTGCTCTCGGCCTTTATCTATGCCAGCCACATTATCGTGGCCAAGCGCTTTGTCGAAGAAGTCGATCCGCTGTCCCTGGGCGTTTGGCAGCTGGGCTTTGGCGGCCTGTTCTCGGGCATTGCCGCATGCGTCTTTGGCGGTTTCGCACTTCCCAGTACGCCCAGCGAGATCGTGGTCGTCGTTGCCCTCGCGCTCATCTGCTCTGCCTACGGCTTTATCACCCAGACGCTCGTGCAGCCCCACGTGCCCGCCGAGACCACCGGTTTCGCCTTCTCGCTCGAGCCGGTCTGCTCCGCCGTCTTTTCGTTCTTCCTGGTCGGCGAGGTCCTGAGCCCCATCGCCTTCTTTGGCGCCGCCCTCATCCTCACCGGCGTCATGGTAGCAACCGTCGAGCTTCCGCGCCTCCGCGCACATGGACAGGCTCGCATGGCAGGAGCGCCCGAGCACGTCTCGTAGACCCCACTCTTCATACAGCCGCGGCATAAAGGCAACCGGTGCGCCTTTACAATAGATGCCAGCAGAGCATCTGACGTAAAGGAGCCCCATGGACGCCGCGACCCGCGACCGCAACATAGCAACTTGGTTGGGCGATGCACCGCAGCCGGTACGTGACACTACGAACCAGCTGCTCGAGCGCATCGCCCTTTTGCGTGCCGAGCAGACTATCTACCCAGCACAAGACGACATCCTCAATGCCCTCGCCTACACGCCGGCCGACCAGGTCAAGGTTGTCATCTTGGGTCAAGACCCCTATCACGGACCCAACCAGGCAATGGGGCTGTCGTTCTCGGTCCCCGCGACGCAAACCAAGTTGCCACCGAGCCTGCGCAACATTTACAAGGAACTCAAAGCCGATCTGGGTTGTCCCATTCCCGCCACGGGAGACCTAACCCCATGGGCACAACAGGGCGTCCTGCTCCTCAACACTACGCTCACCGTGCGCGAGCATGCCGCCAATTCGCACGCCAAACTAGGCTGGAGCGCGCTCACCGACTACGTTATCGAGCGCTGCTGTCAGCTGCCCCAACCGGTAGTCTTTTTGGCATGGGGTCGCTTTGCCCAGCAGATGGTCGAAGGTAAGCTCGTCGCAACCGGTGCGGGCAAGGCAACCGGCAAGTTCTGCCTGGCCTCCACGCACCCCTCGCCGCTTTCGGCCAACCGTGCCACGGCAGAACTCCCCGCCTTTATGGGATCGCGTCCCTTCTCGGCAGCCAATCGGCTACTCGAACAGCACGGCTCGACCCCCGTCAACTGGACTTGCCTCGGCTAAAAATCGATACATCAAAAACGCGCCCGACGGCTTTCCATCGGGCGCGTTTCCTATTCGGGCCAAATAAATTGTGTGCGGCCGGCCTCGCCGCCATCGATCAGCAGACTCTGCCCGGTCATAAACCGGTTGGTCACGCCCACAAAGTAGATCCACTCGGCGATCTCTTGGGCAGTGGCCCAGCGCTTAAGCGGCGTGAGCTCCATAATCTGGTTCCACAGGTGTTCGTCTTCCATCACGCAACGGTTGAGCGGCGTGATAACGCCACCCGGGTCCACACTGTTGGCGATAGCCTGCGGCGCCAGACGGTTTGCAAGGTTCTTGGTGTAGGCGATAACGCCGCCCTTGCTGGCGGCATAGTCGGGAAACTCCGATCCCGTATGCCCGCTCGCCGACCCCACATTGACCACGGATTTGATAGCCGGCGCCGGCTTGGCGGCAAGCCCCTCCCCCGCAAAGGCGTAGCGCTCGGTCACGTTGATGGTGCCATACAGGTTGGCGGCGATGTCGTCAGCCGAATCCTGCGTACCGGCAACGTTCACGATCACCTGGGGTTCAAGATCGTCTGGAAACGCGTCCGGCTTGCGAACATCAACGATCAGATGGCGGTAGCGCTCGTGTTTGATCGCCGCCGGTAGCAAATCAAAGCCCACGACCTCGTGGCCCTCGTCCAAAAATCGTTGCACGCATGCGGCTCCGATACCGCCCGAAGCACCCGTGATCAAAACCCGCATACTTGCTCCTTAGGCGGTTGCGTGGCGCTCGAGGTACTCGGAGCCCACATTCTCGCGCTCCCAGCCGCGCACGACCTTGTAGCCCACGGGGCTCAGGAAAACCTCGCACAGCAGCTCGGCAACAGCGCCGGTCAGCGAGCACATAAGGACCTGCACCCAGGTCCAACCAAAGAACGTGTGGCTCACCACAATGGCAAAGACCAAGTTGTCGATAAACTGGCCAACACCCGTGGACACATAGGAGCGGAAGGCAAAGCTCGCAAAGTTATTCTTTTTGAGCATGCGGCCGAGCGACTGGTTGAG